>CAZWQS010000109.1:0-9714 GCA_964635925.1 uncultured Terricaulis sp.
GTTCGCGCATGTTCATGGTCTTGATGTAGTGCGTGGGCACGCCGATCGCGTTCAGGTTCTGCATGATGAACCCGGAGATCTGGTTGTTGATCACGCCCTTGCCTTCGAGGATCGCTTTCTTCTGCGCGTTGAAGGCGGTGGCGTCATCCTTGAAATATTGGATCAAAGTGCCCGGCTCGGGCCCCTCGAACAGGATTTTGGCCTTGCCTTCGTAAATCTTCTTGCGACGGGACATGGGGCCTCCCTCCAGAGGGGCGCCGCCGGAAATAGCCCGGTAGGCGAAAAATTGCAGGCGCGCGCGCGGAATCGCCGCTTAGCCGCCTGTAATCTAGGGGATTGGGGGCGGCGTAACAATTGGCCGCTGCGCCTGGACTCAGCGCTTCGGCAGCGGGCGGCCCCGCGCCGGGCCTGGAAAGGCCGCTTTTTAGCCGCTGCGGCGGGGGGCGTTGATCCTGGGCGGGGGGCTCTTTATGCAGTGGCCCAACACCGCCGGAGATCCCGATGAGCAGCTTTGACGACCGTGAACGCGCCCACGAAAAGAAATTCCAGCTCGACGCCGAACTGGAATTCAAGGCGCAGGCGCGCCGGGCCAAGATCGTGGGCCGCTGGGCCGCGGGCCTGATGGGCCTCGCCGATGAGGCGGCTGAAGATTACGCAAAGTCGGTGGTGATCGCCGATCTGGAAGAAGCGGGCGAGGAAGACCTGTTCCGCAAAATCCGCGCCGACCTCGATCTGCACGCGGTGCAGCTTTCCGATCACCAATTGCGCGCCAAAATGGAAGAGGCGCTGGGCGAAGCGCGCGCCTCGGTTCAGGCGGGGACGTGAGCACGGGCGCGGGGCGGGTTTCCGTTCCGCGCACGATGTGGCGCGGGGCGCGGCTGCGTTGCCCTCAATGCGGGGCGCGCACCTTGTTTCGCGCCTATCTCAAACTGAACCCGCAATGCCCGCGCTGCGGGGCGGATTTTTCGCGTTCGGAGACCGCCGACGTCGCGCCGTATCTGACGACGTTGATCATCGGGCTCACCTGCATGCCCGCGATCGTGGCGCTGGCGCTCAATGGCGGGCCTTATACCGAATACATGCTGGCGCCCGCGCTGATCGCGGCCGCGGGGCTTGCGCTTGTGCTGCTGCCGCGCGTCAAGGGCGTGCTCGCGGCGCTGCTCTGGCGCGCGCGCCGCGAGATGTGAGTCTGTCGCGCTAGCTCAGCACGCCGCGTTTGCTCATCGCTGACGCGTACCAGATGAGGAACAGGCAAATCGCGGCGATGATCGCGCTCATGATCATGCCTTGTTGGCCGACAACCGCGGCGCCATTGCTCATGCCGTATTGATAGATCACGGTGATCAGGTAGGCGACGAACGAGACGACGAACACCGGCAGCGCCAGTTTCTTGCGCAACAGCAGCAGAATGGCGCCGAGCGCGCCCCCGCCCACGCCGATCGCCCAAGCCGGCGTCAGCCAGCCCGGCATGGCGTTGAAATAGGCGATCATCTCTTCGGTCATGCCGTAAGAGCGCAGATAGTCCTCGCCGCCCGTGGTGGTCATGTAGAAATCGTAGCAGCCAAACGCGTTCCAAAGCAGCGCGATCACGCCCACGACCCATAGGTGCCAAGGCGCGCCTGTTTGTGCTTCGCTCATGATTCCCTCCCGTACGCGGCGGGAAGGCTAGCATCGGGCGCGGAACACGCCCAGCGGCGCGTTAGGGCGTCAGATCGCCCAGCACGTAATTCACGATCCGGTCGGCGTCCTTGAACACGACGGAAAGGTCAACCGACGCCGCGCCCTTGGCCTGATGCAGCGAGAGCGCCTGTTCAAGCCCGAAGCGGCGGACCTCAATCATGGTGTCTTCGTCCCACTCGTCGCTGACTTCGTTGTCCATCGCCAACCTCCCGTGCGGCCCGTTCTGGCGCCGCACGGCGGTTTGCGGGGGATTCGCCCCGCCAGGCAACCTCAAGGCTGGGGATTAGGGGGCCAAGAGCGCGGCGTTTGCCCTGGGTTCCAGATCGCGCTTTGCGCGTCTGGAATGACTCTCGAACTCCCCCCGTACCTAATCCCCAATCGCCCAGCACCCAGGCCAACATCCCCAACGCGCGCTTAACCGCGCTTGTGAACGTTTCGTCTACGTCGAGGCGGCATTGAGGGCGCATGAAGAAGGTGTTGACGGCCGCTTGCGCGGCGATGGCGCTGGCGGCGTGCGGCGCCTTGCCTGCGCCGATGGCGGCGAGCGAAGCTTCGGCGCTGCTGGCGCGGTTCGCGGCGGGCGAGAGCGATGTCTGCACGCGCGAAGGGCGCGATAATTTGCGCCGGGCCGTGCGCGCCTATGGGCGCGTGATGGAAGAGAACGGGGTCGTCTGGCCGCAATTCAATCCCGATGCGCAACGCCCCGAGGGACGCTCGGCTTTGGATTTGGCGGTGCTGACGGCGTTTTCGGCTGGCTTCGTCGATCGCGGCGATCTGGTCGCCGCCGCGCAGCGCACGGCCGAGGACGTCGCGCGCGATCATCTGGGCGAGGTCACGCAATTGCGCGGCGCCGAGCGCCAGGCGTGCGCGGAGGTGGCGGCGTTGCAGCACAAGGCGGTGCGTTACATGGCGGCGGTTGAGCGCCAGGAGGCGCTGCGCGTTTACGCCGAACGCGGCGGGGCGTCTTACGATCTGGCGCGCGTGCATTATGACGCGGTGCGCCGTTCGCACGTGGAGATGCAAATGGCGCTGCACGCGGTGCGCGCGCGCCTCGGCGCGCCGGCGCACTAAGTTAAGATTGCGGGCCGAACACGCGCTTAAAGATATCGCCCACGCGGGCGAAATGGTGGGCGTCGTCGAAGCAGGCGTCCAGCGTCTTGGCGTCGAGCTTGGCGGTGATGTCTGCGTCCGCTTTGAGTTTATCGATCAGCGCCGTTTCCGCGCGCGGGGGCGGGCTTTGCCACACGGCCATCGCGTTGCGCTGGACGAGACGATAGGCGTCCTCGCGCGTTACGCCCGCTTGCGTGAGCGCCAGCATCACGCGCTGCGAATTGTGCAAGCCCCCCAGCAGCGCGAGATTGCGCGCCATGTTCTCGGGATAGACGACGAGCTTTTCAACGACGCCCGCCAGGCGCTGCAGCGCGAAATCGAGGTGGATGGTGGCGTCGGGGCCGATGCCGCGTTCGACGGAAGAATGGCTGATGTCGCGCTCATGCCAGAGCGCGACGTTTTCCATCGCCGGCGTCACCGCGCTGCGCACCAGGCGCGCAAGGCCGCAGAGGTTTTCGGTCAGCACCGGGTTGCGCTTGTGCGGCATGGCCGATGAGCCCTTCTGGCCCGGCTCGAAAAACTCCTCGGCCTCCAAAACCTCGGTGCGTTGCAGATGGCGGATTTCGGTGGCGAGGCGCTCGACGCCGGAGGCCACAATTCCAAGCGCGGCGAAGAACGCGGCGTGGCGATCGCGCGGGATCACTTGGGTGGAGACGGGTTCGGGGATCAGACCGAGTTTTTCGGCGACGTACGCCTCCACGCGCGGATCGATCTGCGCGAAGGTGCCGACGGCGCCGGAGATGGCGCAGGTGGCGATCTCAAAACGCGCCATGTGCAGGCGCTCCAGATTGCGGGCGAATTCTGCGTAATGGCCGGCGAGCTTGAGGCCGAACGTGGTGGGCTCGGCGTGGATGCCGTGGCTGCGCCCGATCGTGGGCGTCATCTTGTGCTCAATCGCGCGCTTTTTCAGCGCCGCCATCACGCGCTCGCAGCCGGCGATCAGCAGATCGCTGGCGCGCGCGAGTTGCACGGCGAGGCAGGTGTCGAGCACATCGCTCGATGTCATGCCCTGGTGGGCGAAGCGGCTCTCGGGGCCGACATGCTCGGCCACGCTGGTGAGAAAGGCGATGACGTCGTGCTTCACCTCGCGCTCAATTTCGTCGATGCGGGCGACGTCGAACTTGCCTTTGGCGCGATAATCTTCCGCGGCGGATTTGGGGATGGTTCCCAACTCGGCCATGGCCTCCATGGCGAGGGTTTCGATCTCGAGCCAGACGCCATAGCGGGCTTCGGCTGACCAAATGGCCACCATTTCAGGGCGGGCGTAACGCGGAATCATGGCCGCTTGTTACGCCAAGCGCCCCGCTTTGTCAGGCTTGGGCGGCGGCCAAATCGCGCCTTATTGTGCGGCTCGACATCCAAAAGCAGAAGAGGCCGATGAACACGACGCTGGCCGTGACCAGAAGCGACATGCGCAGCCCCCCTGCCGCGGCGGCCATGCACGCCCCATCCTGTGTGCGCGGCGGGCAGGCGGCCTTGAAGGCTGCGGCGTCTACCGCGCCGAATTGCTGGGCGGCGAACAGATCGCTGAAATAGCCGACGGCGGTGGGACCAAGGCCAAGTGCGATCAGGTTGAGGATGAAGAACATCACCGCCACGGCGGTGGCGCGCGTGTGCGGCTTCACCAGGCCCTGGATGGCGGCGTAGACCGGGCCGTACCACACCGAGTTGAGCGCGGTGGGGATGGCGAGGATCGCCAGCGCCACATAGCCGCTGTTCGGCCCCGCCGGCAGATAGATCGCCCAGAGAAAAAATGGCGCGCCGAGCGCGAAGGCGATGGCCGGCAGCGTGACGTAGGCGCGCGCGTCCCTCTTGGCGTAGCTGTCGGCGATCTTGCCGCCGGCCCAGGTGCCGATCACGCCCGCGAACAACACCATGAAAGCGAACGCCACGCCGCGTTCTTGCAAGCCCATTTCGTGCGTGCGCGCGAGATAGGCGGGCAAAAAGTACGAATGGCCGTAGCCCAGGAAACTCACCATGGTCGCGCCGAACACGGCGTACCAATAGGAGGGCTTTGAAGAGAGTTCTTTCAGCGCCTCCGCGAAACTGGCCTTGTGCGCTGAAGGCGGGGCAAGGCCCAGTTTGCGCGGCTCTTTCAGCGTCAGATAGGCGATGAGGCCCAGCAGAACGCCGGGAATGCCGACGATGAAGAAGGCCGCGCGCCAGCCGAAATTGGCCGCGATCACCGCGCCCAGCGCAAAGCCCGCGAACGTGCCGATCGGCACGCCCATCGAATAAAGCGCCAACGCCGAAGCGCGCTTTTCCGGCTTCACGTAATCGGAGATGAGCGAGTGCGCGGGCGGGGTGCAGCCGGCTTCGCCGACGCCCACGCCGAAGCGATAGAGCAGAATTTGCCAAAAGCTTGTCGCCGTGCCGCAGAGCGCGGTGAAGCCGCTCCACACCGCGACCGCGCCGGAAATGATCGCCACGCGATTGCCGCGCTCGGCGAAGCGCGCGATCGGGATGCCGAGCACGGTGTAGAACAGCGCGAACGCGAGCCCGCCCAGAAGGCCAAGCTGCGTGTCGGAAAGATTGAGCGCCTGTTTGATATCCTCGCCCAGGACGGCCACGATCTGGCGGTCCACGAAATTGAGCGTGTAGATGCCGAGCAGCAGATAGAGCGCGTAGCGGACATGGCGGTCGGAGAGGCCAGGCGCGGCGAGCTTATTGGCCGGCGCGTCGGCCGTGGCGTCGGTCATGTTGTTCCTCCCGCGCGCACTTTTGTGCGTCTCAATACAGGAGTGTATGGGCAAGCCGTTTCCCCGCCAAGCCCCGCACTTGATGCGGGGCGCGAGCCGGGCCCCAGAGCCGCGTGTTAAGCCTGTTGCTCTGGGGCTCGGCTCTTGGTCCGGCTTTCGCCGGGCGCGCGGCCGGGAAGCGCGCAACTACATCAGCCCCAGGCCCTTGAAGCTGGCCACGCCGTCGCGGCCGACGATGAGGTGGTCGTGCACGCGCACCTGGATGGTCTCCAGCGCCTTGATGATCTCGCGCGTGACGGCGATGTCCTGGGCGCTGGGCTTGGGATCGCCGCTGGGATGGTTGTGCACAAGGATCACCGCGCCGGCCGAAAGCTCAAGCGCGCGGCGCGCGATTTCGCGGGGATAGACCGGGGCGTGATCAACGGTGCCGTGGTTCATCACCTCATCGGCCAGAAGCTGGTTTTTCACGTCGAGGAAAATCGCGCGGAATTGCTCGCGCGGCTCGTGCGCGAGCGCATCGCGCACGTAATTCACGAGCTGCGCCCAGGACGAAATCACAGTGCGCTTGGAGAGTTCCGCGCGCTGGGCGCGCAGATGCACCGCATGCGCGATCTTCAAATCCTGCGCCACCGAAGGACCAGCGCCATCTACCTCGGCGATGCGCCCGGGCTCGGCGGCGAGCACGCCGGCGAGCGAGCCGAAGCGGGCGATTAGCGCTTTTGCCAGCGGCTTGGTGTCTTGGCGCGGGATGAAGCGGAAGAGCAGCAGCTCCAGCAATTCGTAATCGGCCAGCGCATCGGCGCCCGCTTGCTCGAAGCGTTCGCGCAGGCGCTCGCGGTGGCCGTGATAATGCGGCTTGCTTTCGGCCTTGGCCTTCTTGGGCGCCGCGCGCTTGATCTCAAGCGGGGCGGCGGCGTCGGTCATGAACGGGAACGTCTCGCTGTCGCGCACGCCCGCGGGCGTTGAGGCAGCGCGCGATTTCGGCGAGCGCCCCATGCCGCGCTCAGCCTGGGCGCATATGCGGGGTGTCGAGCCCGGCGGGAGATTTGGTGAAAATCTCGATCCCGGTTTCGGTGACGCCGATCGAGTGCTCGTATTGCGCCGAGAGCGATTTGTCTTTCGTCACCGCGGTCCAGCCGTCGTTCAGCACTTTGACGGCGGGAGAGCCCGCGTTCAGCATCGGCTCGACCGTGAACATCATGCCCGGCTTGATTTCCTCGCCCTGGCCCGGCTTGCCGAAATGCAGGATGTTGGGCGCGTCATGAAAGACGCGGCCAAGACCGTGGCCGCAGAATTCGCGCACGATGGTGCAGCGCTCGCCCTCGGCGTAGCTTTGAATGGCGTGGCCGAGATCGCCCAGCGTCACGCCCGGCTTGATGATCGCAAGGCCGCGCATCAGCGATTCATAGGTGACGTCCATCAGGCGCTGGGCTTTGCGCGGCACATCGCCGATTGCGTACATGCGGCTGGTATCGCCGTGCCAGCCGTCGACGATGACGGTCACGTCGATGTTCAAGATATCGCCCGAACGCAGCACCCGATCGCCGGGGATGCCGTGGCAGACGACGTGATTGAGCGAGGTGCACACTGTGTGGCGATAGCCGCGATAGAACACGCACGCCGGCAGCGCGCCGTGATCGAGCACGTATTGGCGCGAGAGATCATCGATGCGTTGGGTGGTGACGCCTTCGCGCACCTCGGCGGCTAGCATGTCGAGGCAGCCGGCGGCCAATTGGCCCGCCGCGCGCATGCCTGCGAACGCCTCGGCTTGGTCGTAGAGCTTGATCTGGCCGATATTGCGCGTGGGCGCATCGGCGGCTTGGACGTAATTCATGAGCCCTCATAACATAGAGGACCGCGCCGAAAAGCTAAAGGGCTGGGGATTTTGCGCCTATTCCGCGCGGCGGCGGTAGGTGAAATCGTAGCTGGTGGTCCAGGTTTGGCCGTCGGGCGAGGTCTCGCCGTGCTGGCGCACGCTGCCGTCGGGATTCGGCGTGAAGGTCATGCGCGTGTGCTGCGGGCCTGGCTGGCCCGCGGCGATGTTGGCGGGATCGGTGAGGCGCATGGCGCCGCCCTCGATCGGGCCGCCGACGAAACGCGTCACCTCCCCGGTGGAGTCGGTCCAGAACTGACTCCACTGGCCGCTGGCGCGGTCGTAAATATTGAGGCTGCGCCCTGAATAGGGCGCGCGCACGCTTTGCCAATGCTCGGTGATCACACAGCCCGCGTCCTCGCTTTTGATCGAGGAGCGGCCGGCGAGGTTTTCCGTGCCGGTGACGTAGGCGTCCCATTCTCCGATCCAGAAATCGAACGCGCGATGCTGGGGCGCGGCGCAGGTCGGCGGCGCGGGTGTTTGCGCGAGGGCGGCGGGCGCGGCGCACAAGAGGGCGAGCGCCAGGGCGGCGTGTCTCATGGCGCCAGCGTGCGCGCGAACGCGGTGCGCGGGAAGCAGATTGGGACGAAACGCCCGCTGCGTACGACGGGTTCAAGCCGCACTCTTCGTGGCCTTGCCAACGACGCGGTTGCGGCCCGCGTGTTTGGCTTCGTAGAGCGCTTCGTCGGCGCGCTTGAGCAGGGCGTCGCCGTCGTCGCCCGCCTCGGCGCTGGCGACGCCGACCGAGATGGTGACGTCGAGCGGCGAGGACAGACGCGAGGTTTGAAACGGCGCCGCGCAGATGTGGCGGCGCAGGCGCTCGGCGGCGAGGCACGCCACATCGCCCGTCGTGCGCGGCATGATGACGACGAATTCCTCCCCGCCATAACGGCAGGCGAAATCGGAGGGGCGCACGTTGGACGCTAGGCGCACCGCGAACTCGCGCAGGATCGCATCGCCGACATCGTGGCCGTGCGTATCGTTGATGCGTTTGAAATGATCGAGATCGACAATCATGACAGAAACGGGATCGCCTCCGCACTGGGCGCGCTGCGTCAGCGGGCCGAGCTGGGCGGTGAGGAAGCGGCGATTATAAAGCCCGGTGAGCTGATCGGTGATGGCGAGTTCGAGGCTTTGATCGAGACGCGCGCGCAGGGCGTCCATGTAGCGCTTGCGGCGCATCAGGGTGCGGGCGCGGGCGATCAATTCGTCCTCGTCCACCGGGCGGGAGATGATGTCGTGGGCGCCGAGTTCGAGCGCACGCACCGCGCGGGCGCGGTCGTCGGGATCGACGATGGCCAGGATCGGCAGATGCCGCGTGGGCGCGCCCGAGCGCATGCGCGCGATCACGCGGAAGCCGTCAAAGCCCTTGGCGTTGACGGAGACGACCACAAGATCGGGCGCGCCTTGCGTTTCGGCCTCGCCCAAAAGCGCGACGCGATGTTCGACGCCGAGCGCTGCCTTGATGCGCTTGATCTGGGTGGGGTTGTCATCCACCACCAGCACGGCGCCGGCGATCAGGCGGTGTTGCTCCAGCGGATCGGGGCGCAGATCTTCCTCGATCACGCCGAGCTTCTTGCCGTTGGCCTCGCGCGCGCGCAATTCGTCGGTGACGACCTTGAGGCTGAGCAGGTTTTTCACGCGCGCGATCAGGTGCACGTCGTCGATCGGCTTGGTGACGAAATCCTCCGCGCCAGCCTGCAGGCCGCGCACCTTGTTATCCTGATCATCCAGCGTGGTGCAGATGACGACGGGGATGTGGCGCGTCTCGGGTTGAGCCTTGAGGCGCCGGCAGGCTTCAAACCCGTCAATGCCGCCCGGCATCATCACGTCGAGCAGGATGAGATCGGGGCGCTCGCGCTTGGCGAGCTGCACGGCCTCTTCGCCGCGGCTGGCTGTCAGCACGTCGTAATATTCGGCCGTCAGTTTGGCTTCGAGCAGCCGCCGATTGGCTTCAAGATCATCGACGACAAGGATGCGCGCGCTCAAGCGGGCCTCCTCATCCGATGAATTTGCGGATGGTTTCGAGGAAGGTCGTCACCGAGATGGGCTTTGAGAGATAGGCGTCGCAGCCGGCGGCGAGAATCTTCTGCTCATCGCCGCGCATCGCGAACGCGGTGACGGCGACGACGGGAATTTTCTTGAGCGCTTCGTCCTTCTTCAGACGATCGGTGATTTCCAGGCCGGAGATTTCCGGAAGCTGGATGTCCATGATGATGAGATCGGGCTTGTGCTCGCGCGCGAGCGGCAGCGCCTGGCGCCCGTCCTTGGTTTTGACCGTGCGGTAGCCAAAGGCTTCCAAGAGGTCGTTGAACAGCCTCATATTGAGTTCGCTGTCTTCGACGATGAGAA
>CAZWQS010000110.1:0-9546 GCA_964635925.1 uncultured Terricaulis sp.
GAAATTGGTGCCCGGCAAAACCATCGTCACCGTTCTCGCCGATTACGGCAATCGCTACATGGGCAAGCTGTTCAATCCCGAATTCCTGCGCTCGAAGGATTTGCCTACGCCGCCTTGGATGGCTTGAGCGCACGCGCGTCTTTCGCCTAGATAGCGCCCTCTAGAATTCAGGGGATGCGATGAAGCTCCAGATTACCGCCGCGGCGGCGCTGTTCGCGCTTGCAGCATGCGCGAGCGATGGCCACGACCATAGCTCCGAAGAAGGCGTGATCCCGGCGGCCCCTTCATTCGAGTATGGCCCGATGACGGCCGAAGCGCTCACCGAGCACATCCGCATCCTCGCGTCGGATGAATTTGAAGGGCGCGCCCCCGGCGGCGAAGGCGAGCGGCTGACGGTCGAATATCTTGAGCGCACGTTCGCGGCGGCGGGCTTGCAGCCCGGCGCGAACGGGTCGTGGCGCCAGCAAGCGGCGCTGATGGCCGCGACGCTGACGAACGAGCCGGTGCTGACCATCAGCGGCCGCGATGGCGCGCGCCAATATGTGTACGGCCAGGACTTCACCGCTTGGACCAAGCGCGTGGAGCCGGTGGTGACTGTCGAGAACGCCGAGCTTGTGTTCGTCGGCTACGGCATCGTCGCGCCGGAGCTGAATTGGAACGATTACGCGGGCGTGGATATGCGCGGCAAAATCGCCGTGATCCTGATCAACGATCCCGATTTCGACACCGGCGATGATCGCGGCTTCGGCGCCCGCGCCATGACGTATTACGGGCGCTGGACTTACAAGTACGAAGAAGCCGCCCGCCAAGGCGCGGCGGGCGCCATTATCATCCACCAGACAGCGCCCGCGGCCTATCCGTGGGAGGTGATCGGCAGCCGCGTGAGCGGCCCGCGCTTTGACGTGGTGCGCGCCGATGGCGGCGCTTCGCGCGCGGGCTTTGAAGGCTGGATCCAGGAAAGCGTGGCGCGCGATACCTTCCAGCGCGCGGGCCTGAATTTCGATCAATTGCGCACGCGCGCGCAGCGCCAAGGCTTCCGCCCGGTGCGCATGGGCCGGCTGACCGGCTCGGTGTCGCTGGAGACGAGCTTCGAGCAATTGCAATCGTCCAACGTGGTGGGCATTTTGCCGGGAACCACGCGCCCGGATGAGTACGTGATCTACACCGCGCATTGGGATCACCTCGGCCGCTGCGCGCCGGTGGATGGCGACGACATCTGCAACGGCGCACTCGACAACGCGACCGGCACGGCGGGGTTGATCGAACTTGCGCGCCAATTCTCCGGCCAAGGCGCGCCCGAGCGCTCGATCATGTTCATCGCGCTGACGGCCGAAGAGCAAGGCTTGCTCGGCGCGCTTTACTATCAGCAAAACCCGCTCTTCCCCGCGCGCCAGACGGTGGCGGCGATCAATATGGACGGGCTCAACAATTACGGCCCCACCCGCGACATCGAAGTGATCGGCTTTGGCAAAAGCGAGATGGACGATCTGATCGTGGCGGCCGCGCAAGCAGAGGGCCGGCGCGTGGAGCCTGATTCATCGCCGGAGGCGGGCTATTTCTATCGCTCGGACCATTTGCACTTCGCGCAGCTCGGCATCCCGGTGCTTTACACCAAGCGCGGCATCGATCTGCTCGACGGCGGGATCGAGCGCGGGCGCGAAATCACGCGCGGCTACGTGGCCAATGATTATCACAAGCCGTCTGATGAACTCACCGAGGCGTGGAATATGAGCGGGGGCGCGCAGGACCTTGGCTTGCTCTACAATGTGGGCCGATCCATCGCCGACGGCGAAAGCTGGCCGCAATGGCGCGAGACCGCCGAATTCCGCGCCGCGCGCATCGCGGACGGGCGCTAGTCTGCGGCGAAACCCGCTCACACGAGATGTGAGCGGGATTCGCTCGCGCGTCCGCTGAAGCGCTGTCAGAAGCGGCGCGGGAGGCCGCGATGATGAAAATCTATGGCAGCTCAAACAGCGGCAATTGTCTCAAGGTGAAATGGGTGTCCGAGCGCCTCGGCATTCCATTTGAGTGGATCGAGACTGATACGTTCGCCGGGCAAACGCGCACGCCCGAATTCCTGAAACTCAATCCAGCCGGCCAAGTCCCGGCCATTGTGCTCGATGACGGGCGCGTGCTGGCGCAATCGAATGCGATCATGTTGTTCCTCGCCGAGGGCTCGGATCTCGTCCCGTCCGACGCGTTCGCGCGCGCGAAGATGTTTGAGTGGCTGTTTTGGGAGCAATACAGCCACGAGCCGACCATCGCGGTGCGCATCGCGCGGCTTTTCTATCTTCAGATGAAAGAGGAAGACCTCGATCCAGCGCTCAAGAGCAAAGGCGAGGCGGCGTTGGCGCGCATGGACGCGGCGCTCGCGGGGCGTGATTGGCTCGTTGGCGAAACGATAAGTCTGGCCGACATCGCGCTGGTCGCCTATACGCGCAACGCCCCCAAGGGTGGCTTCGCGTTGACGCCCTATCCGGCGCTGCGCGCCTGGATCGCCCGGGTCGAGGGCGCCTTAGGGCTTGAAAAGACAGCATAGTTAATGGGAACCAGCCCCGCTCTGGCCGCATTGGGTTGCGAAAGGGTATGCTTCGCTTCCGAAGCAGGGCCAGAACGAGGGCGCATTGGAATTTGTCACCCCCGACCTCTGGCCGGCGCTTGCGGTCACGTTCGGCCTGTTCCTGCTGGTCGGCTTCTTCGCCCAATTGGTCGATGGCGCGGTGGGGATGGCCTACGGCGTCATTTCCTCCAGCGTGCTGCTGGCGCTGGGCGTGCCCCCGGCGCAGGCTTCGGCCACCATCCACGCCGCCGAATGTTTCACCACTGGCGCCTCGGGTACATCGCACCTGGTGCACAAGAACGTGGATTGGCGCTTGCTGGCGCGGCTCGCGCCGGCGGGCATCGTCGGGGGCGTGGCGGGCGCCTATTTGCTGACCGGATTTGATCCCACCTTCATCAAGGCGCTGGTGATCGCCTATCTGGGCGTTTTGGGGCTTTTCATGTTGGCGCGCGCCATTCGCGGGCTCAAGGAGGCGCCCCCGCACGTTAAGCACGTGATCCCGCTCGGCGTTGTCGGCGGCTTCCTGGACGCGAGCGGCGGCGGCGGCTGGGGGCCGATCGTGACCTCCACCCTGCTGGGGCGCGGGCATGCGCCGCGCTACGTGATCGGCTCAGTCAACGCCGCGGAATTCTTCGTCACGGTCGCGATCTCGACCACCTTCATCTGGACGATGATCACCGGGCGGTTCGTGTGGGAGGGCGGCGTCGCCTCGGGCGCCGCCGCTTTGGCGGGGCTCATTCTGGGCGGGCTCGTGGCCGCGCCGCTCGCGGGCTACATCACCAAGATCGCGCCGGCGCGGCTGCTGTTGGCGCTAGCGGCCGTGCTGGTGGTGGGGCTGTCGATCTGGCAGGGCGTGCAATTGTGGCCTGATCTGCTGGAATATCCGATCTTCCGCGAAATGGCGCAGGCGGCGTCGCTGGCGCCGCGTTAACGAAAGGGCGCCAACGGGGCGTTTACCCATCCTGAGCGATTCTGATCGCTCGGAGCCCCGCTTGGTCAATACGCTGAACACTCTGCTCGCCAATGTCTGGCTGAACGGCTCCACGTCGACCGGCGTGGGCGCCGATCTACTGACGCAATGGGCGAGCGCGAAGGCGGGGATCGGGCAAAGCGCAGCCGCGCTGACGCAGGACCCCAACGCGCCGATCGCCCCGGTGTGGACGCCTGGCGTCTCCCCCAGCGAAGAAGCGCTGATCCAACGCGCGCTGACCAACAAGGCGTTCTTCGATACGGGCGCGAAGCTCTATTCCGATCTCGGCGCCACGGGCGATTACAAGCGCCTGTTTGCGCTCTATTCGGGGCTCACGACGCTGCAGGCGCTGGCCGGGCGCGCGGAAGATACGACGCTCAGCAAAACCCAGCAGGCGCAGACGCTGACGCAATTCGCGCGCGGCATGGAGGAGCTGCAGCGCTTTTTCAACCAGCAGCAATTCGACGATATCCGCCTCGCGCAAACCGATCGCGTGGACGCGGCGCAGACAACACTCGCGCTGGCGAGCAAGAGCGAAGACTACACGACAGCCGTGATCCATCGCGGTGGGCTCTACGATAAAATCTCCGGCCTTGCGGGGGATGCGAAATTTGAGATCGTCGCGACCTCCGCTGTCGGCACGGAGCGGCGCGTGGAGATCGATCTCGCGCAGATGGGCTCAATCCCGCGCACGCTGGGCAATGTGGTGAGCTTCATCAACGGGCGTCTTTCGGCCGCGGGCGCGGCCTCGCGCCTGGAGGCGGTGGATCAGACGCCGAAGCAAAACACCATCGTCATCGCCGGCAAGCCGCTCACGACGCGCTACACGGGCCCCAAGCAATATGCGCTGAAGGTCGATGTGCGCGCCGGCGAGCGCGTGGCGTTCGAGCCGGTGGCGAGCACGCCGGCGTTTTACGCGGTGGGCGATGTCGCCGGCGGGGCGCGGCTGATCAAGCTTGAGGATGTCGGCGGCGCGGCGGGGCAGCCGGTGTGGCTGGAGCGGCCGGGCGCAACCGACGATCCGATCGGCGCCTACATCGCCACCGGCTTTCTGGGCGCCGGTTTCGAGCAGCGCAGCAATGCGCTGACGTCGGCGGGTGAAACCAACAAGTTTGAAACCGCGCTGCGTGCGGCGGGCGAAGCGGTGCTGAAGTTGCAATTCGCCGACGGGCGCACGCTTTCGGTGAGCACGGCTTGGCGCGCGGGCGACCAAGAAGCTTGGCTTGGGACCGACGACGCGGCGATGCTGGGCGATCTGGCCGAGCGGCTGTCGCAATTGCTGCACGAGCAAGGCGTGGCCGCGAAAGTGACGGCCTGGAGCGATGGCGACAATCACGGGCTCTCGGTGCTGAGCGACGATCTCGTTGGCGCCTCGCAGCTTTCGATCGGCGGGCACAACGTATCGTTCGAGGCGATCGATCCGCCCGGCATGCTGGGCGGGCTGCGCGACGGGGTGTTCGCGCGCCGGTTTGAAGCGGGCGCCGTGGCGGGCGCGAGCGACCTTTTCATCGGCAAGCAGACCTTCACGGTCACCGCCGCCGGAACCGCGCACGCGATCACCATCGATGGCGGCGAAGACGGCATTGATGCGGAAACGCTGGCGGAGAAGCTCAACGCGCAATTGCGCGCGAAGAACATTTCCGCGGCGGCGTATTTGATCGACGAAGGCGGCGCGCTCAACCTGCGCATCGACGCGCTGCATGACGTGACCGCCGTCAGCGCGCGGCTGAACGAGGCGACGCACGACGCCGACCTGATCGCGCCAGGCGCGTGGACCAATGGCGGCTTGCCGGCGGCGAGCGCGGGCCAGCCGTTTGGCGACAATCTGCGCACGCAAAGTGCGGCGGCCTCGCCGCTGCTGACGCATGCGGGCGCGCTCAACATCGAGATCGTGGTGGCGACGCCTTCGGGCAATCGCACGGTTTCGGTGGCCGTCAGCGCGCAGGAGCGGCTGGACAATCCCGATATCGGCGCGGGCCAATGGAATAGCGCGTTTCAGGGTCGGCTCGACGCGGCTCTGAACGCGGCGGGCGTTTATGTGTCCGGATCCGATGATCTGACAACGTGGACGGCCGCGGAAGGCGCGGGGCATCGCGTGATGTCCGTCACCGTCAATGGCGATGCGTTGGCGTTGGCGGCGGATGCGCCCGCGCTCGGCCTCGGCGGCGCCTTATCGCTGGAGCGCAGCTTCACCGGCGCGAATGCCGCCGGCGCGGTGGACGATGAGATCGCTTCGCTTGTCTCCGATCCGACGGTTTCACTGACCATCGACACAATCTGGGGCCCGCGCACGATCAGCGCGAGCTTAGAGCCGGGCGATCCGCGCACGCTGGAAAGCGCGGCGCTGCGTTTGAATGAAGCATTGGCCGCGCAAGGCTACGACGTCGGTGTGGCGACGACCGAGCTTGCTGGCGGCGGCGCCAGCTTGCGCTTGGTCACTGGCGGCTCGCACAGTGTGCGCGGGGTTGGCGGCTTTAGCCTTGGCGGCGATGCAATTGAGGCAACGCTCGATCCCATCGATGCGCTGACCTACGGCGCCAATCCGCCCGGCGCGTTGCGCGCGGCCGACCGCGCCGCGCGCGGGGCGGCGATCACCGAGACGATCCCGGCGACCTCGCCCTTCAGCGCACCGAGCGCGGGGGCGTCGAACTGGTTTCCGGGGCGCGCGTTCGATGTGAGTATCGGCGGCGGCGCGAAGGTCGCCACCGCGCAGGCGGTCGCGACCGGCGCGGACGGCGCGGTCTATGTGCTCGCCGATTTGAGCGGCGATAGCGCCAGCAGCGCCATCAAAGGCGCGCGCGATGTGGCGCTGATGAAATATGATAGCGCGGGAAAATTGGTCTTCACGCAAATGCTGGGCGCGAGCGAAAGCGCCAGCGGGTTTGCGTTGGCGGTTTCGGCGGACGGCAAGGTTGCCGTGGCCGGATCGGTGGAGGGGCCGCTGCTCAATGCGGGCGCTGAGCGCGGCGGGACGGATTCGTTCGTCTCCATGTTTGACGCCAGCGGTAAGGAATTGTGGACCCAGCGCCGGGGCGCCAGCGCCAACGACGAGGTGCAGGCCGTGGCGTTCGCCGCCGACGGCAGCGTGATCATCGCCGGCAAAACAGAGTCTGCCCTGGGGCCGACTTTGAACGCGGGCGGCGCGGATGCATATGTGCGCGGCTACAGCGCCAGCGGCCTTGAACTGTTCACGCGCCAGTTCGGCACGGGCGGCGCCGATAGCGCAAGCGCGCTGCTGGTTCGCGGCGACGGCGCGGGCGGCATGGAGATTTTCACCGGCGGGGTGGAAAACAATCGCGGAATCATTCGCGCCTTCACCTATTCCAGCAGCGCCGGTTTCAGCGCCGGCGCTGTGCGCGACATCGGCTATTTCCATAATGGCGCGATCAACACGATCGCCGCGGACGGGGCTTCGCTCTATGTCGGCGGCGCGATCGGGGCCGATCGCCTGACGCTGGGCGCGCTGGCGCAAGGGGCGGTGGCCGGCAATGAAGGCTTCGTGGCGCGGCTTGACGCGGATTTGGTTTCGATCGGGCTCGATCGCGCGACTTATCTGGGCTCGGCCAAGGACGACGCGGTGCAGAGCATCGCGATCGTCAATGGCGATGTGTACGCTGCGGGCGTCGCGGGCGGCATTATCGCGGGCATCGGCAACGCCAATGCGTCGTCGAGTTTCCTGGCGCGCCTGGGCGATGACGGCGCGCTCGATTGGGCGCGGGCGTTTACGAGCGGCGGCGGCGCGCTCGCGTTGAACGGGCTGGCCGTCGATACGAGCGGGACCTCGCCGCTGGATGTGCTGGGCTTGCCGCGGGGAACAATCGCGGCGGCGGATTCCGGCGCGCTCACGTCGCGCAGCGCGCTGCGCGTGGGCGATGAGTTTCAGATTGGCGTGGACGGGCGCCGCCTCACCACCATCCGCATCACAGAGAAGGACACGCTCGCGAGCCTCGCCAACACCATCAACCGCGCCATCGCCGGCGCGGGCCGGGCCGAGATCATCAAGGACAACGGAATCGAACGTTTGAAGATTACCCCGCTGAGCGGGCGCGCGGTGCGCCTGGACGCGGGCCGCGAGGGGCGCGACGCGCTGGCGGGGCTCGGCCTGGGGCCGGGGATCGTGGCGCTGAACACGACCGGGCGCGGCTCGGTGAAGACCTACGGCCTCGGCCTCATCGCCGCTGACTTGAAGCTGGATTCAAAGGAGGCGGTCGCGGCGACCAAGGCGGAGCTTTCCGCTGCGATCTCAATCGTGCGCCAAGCCTATGAGCATCTGCTCAATCCGAACGCCAAAGAATTGACCGCGGAGGAAAAAGCGCTGGAGCAGCGCCGCCTCGCCGGGGGCGCCGTGCCGGAATATTATACCCAGCAGCTCGCCAATTATCAGGCCGCCCTGGCGCGCCTCACGGGGGGCTGAAAAGCCGCTCCCGGCGGGCTTCCCTCCTGGGCCTCAGCGGGCTACAAGCGCCGCCTTCCGGGCTGGGAGGGAATCTCCCGGGCTGAAAACGCCGTTGTAGCTCAGTGGTAGAGCGCATCCTTGGTAAGGCTGAGGTCGGGAGTTCAATCCTCCCCAACGGCACCACTTTCCTCTTCAATCAAAACGGGCGTTGGGGCTGGGGCGACCGGCGCGACAGAGGCCGTGCACGCCGCGCGCACCGTGCGCCACTCCGCATCGGTTAGCGCAGGGTTCAGGCCAGGGCGCGCCCGCGCGCGGGCGCGCTCGGCGCGCTCGGCGCTGTCGGGGTGGGTGGAGAGCAGGGCCGGCAGGGCGCCGCCGCGCTCGCCATCCTCGCTTTCGCCCTCATAGGTTTCGCGCAGGCGATCGAACATGCGCGCGAGGCCCCCTGGATCGATTTGCGCGGCGTCGAGGAAATCGAGCCCGCGCGCGTCAGCCTCCTGCTCATAGCCGCGCGTGTAGCGCAGGCCGGCGAGACTGACGGACGCGACCGCGAGCGCCTGGCCGACACCCGCGCCGCCGAACACGACGTCGAAGAAGATGCCCGCGCCGATGCGGTTGATCACGTTCTTCAGCACGTGATTGCGTTCAACGTGGGCGATCTCGTGCGCGATGACGCCGGCGAGTTCGTCGGGGTGCTCGGCCATGTCGATGAGGCCGTCGGTGACGATGATCGAGCCGTCCGGCAGCGCGAAGGCGTTGGCGATCGGCGTGTCCACAATGGTGATCCAGATGGTGTCGCGTGCGGGAATGTCGGCGGCCGTCATCATGCGATGGGCCATGTCGTTCAGGACGCGCGCAGCTTCATCGCTGGTGTCGCAATAATCGGTGATGGCTTCCACTTGCGACCAGGAAATGTCGCTGATCTGGGCGCGGTAGCGCGCGGGCATGATGTCGGCGATCGGCCCCGCCGCCATCGGCACGCCGAGCAGAAACGACGCCGCCAGCGCGTAGGCCGCGCCCGCGAGGCTCGCCACCACGACCGGACGCTCCACACCGCGCGCGCGGGGCGTGAAGAGCGCGGGCGCGCTTTGGCGCAGCAGC
Source organism: uncultured Terricaulis sp. (assembly GCA_964635925.1). GTDB lineage: Bacteria > Pseudomonadota > Alphaproteobacteria > Caulobacterales > Aquidulcibacteraceae > Vitreimonas. Next base: position 9,028 of record CAZWQS010000110.1, read on the forward strand.
GCGGCGGCTTCGCTGTCCAGAATGACGCGCTCGCCCGTATCGGGCTTGCGTTTCAGCGTGATCGCGCCGTTGTCGTCGTCGGCGCGTTTCAGATCGGCGTAGAGCCACAGATGGCGCGCGCCCGCGACATTGAAGGCGAGCGCTTCGGGGCCGATCTCGATAGCGATGTCGTGGGTGATGGCGGCGCGGCCATCGGCGTAGCGAGCCTGCATCAGATCACCCCCACGCCCATGTCGAGATCGAACGCCTCGCCCAGCGTTTCGCCAGTGTTGCCTTCGCTCACCACCGCCTGGCCGATCTCGGCGAAGCGCGGCTGGCCGATCATCTCCAGATTGTTGAGCACGTAGCGCACCTGCAAAAAGCCTGCGACGGGCGTCAGCAGGCCCAGCGAAAACCCGATCACCGCCCAGCCCGCGAACGTCACCAGGAAGAGCGGAAAGGTTTTCACCTTCATGCGAAAGCGCGCGCCGTCGAGATTAAGCAGCGAAGCGATGCGGTTCATGGCGGCGGCGTTGTAGG
>CAZWQS010000111.1:0-9534 GCA_964635925.1 uncultured Terricaulis sp.
CGTCGCCCGGATAGGCTTCGCGGCCCGGCGGGCGGCGCAGCAGCAGCGACATCTGACGATAGGCGACGGCCTGCTTGGACAAATCATCATAGATGATCAGCGCGTGCATGCCGTTGTCGCGGAAATATTCGCCCATGGCGCAGCCGGCCATTGGCGCCAGATATTGCAGCGGCGCGGGATCGGACGCGGTGGCCGCGACGATGATCGAATAGCTCAGCGCGCCCTTGTCTTCGAGCGTTTTCACAAGCTGGGCCACCGTCGAGCGCTTCTGGCCGACGACGACATACACGCAATAAAGCTTTTCGCTTTCCGGCGCGTTGCGATCATGCGCTTCGCGTTGATACAGGATGGTGTCGAGCGCGACGGCGGTTTTGCCGGTTTGGCGGTCGCCGATGATCAGCTCGCGCTGGCCGCGGCCGATCGGGATTAGCGCATCAATCGCCTTGATGCCGGTCTGCATCGGCTCGTGCACCGACTTACGCGGAATGATGCCGGGGGCTTTCACGTCCACCGTGGCGCGCTTTTCGGCCTTGATCGCGCCCTTGCCGTCAATCGGGTTGCCGAGCGCATCGACCACGCGGCCAAGCAGGCCCTTGCCGACCGGCACGTCCACGATCTCGCCCAGGCGCTTAACGGTGTCGCCTTCCTTCAAGCCGCGGTCTTCGCCGAAGATCACGACGCCGACATTGTCGCGCTCGAGGTTAAGCGCCATGCCCTTCACGCCGCCCGGAAACTCGACCATCTCGCCGGCCTGCACGTTCTCAAGCCCGTAGACGCGCGCGATGCCGTCGCCGACCGAGAGGATGCGGCCCACTTCGGAGACTTTCGCCTCCGTGCCGAAGCCTTTGATCTGGTCCTTGAGGATCGCGGAAATTTCTGCGGCGCGGACGTCCATGTGTTCTTACCCCTCAGGCGGATTTCAGTGCGAGACGCAGCGCGTCCAGCTTGGCTTTGACGGAAGCATCGAATTGGCGCGAGCCGACGCGCACGACAAAGCCCCCGATGAGGCTTTCGTCGACGCTGGTTTCGGCCTCGACCTTGGTTCCGAGCTGGGCGCTCAAACCTTCGACGATGGCGGCGTGTTCGGCGGCCCCGAGCGGGCGGGCCGAGATGATTTCGACTTGGCGGGCCCCGCGCGCCTGGGCGACCAGCGTGCGGTAGGCGGCGAAGATGGCCGGCAGCTCGCCGGCGCGGCGATTCTGGGCCGCGACCCCGATCGACTTGCGGCCGAGATCGGAGAGGCCAAGCTTCTCTGCGATCGCGGTCAGCGCCTTGGCTTTCGTTTCGGGGTCGATCAGGGGCGAGCGGGCGGCGTCGCGCAGGTCAGCGCTTTCCTTCCAGGCCGCCGCGAACTTGGCGAAATCCTGCTCGACGGCGTCTAGCGCCTTGGAATCTTTGGCCAATTCAAAGACCGCTCGCGCATACCGCGCCGCCGCCTCGGAAGCCTCGCCGTCGAAGGTGTCAGCCACAAAAGTCTCGCTAGTTCGGCCGCGGACGATCACGCGATCGCCCTTTGGCTTTGCTTCGCCGCTTGGGGAAAACCCAAACGCCAAAAGGCCGCTGCGCCTCAACGCGCGGTCCTTCTGAACGCGCGCGCGGGTTACCATGGCGCGTTCTGACTTGACAACCGGCCCCCTTGCCGCCCCCTCAGCGACAAAAGCGCCGATCAGCGGCCGGGGGAACGCCAGCATGACTGAACCAGCGAACGCGCAGACCAGCCCGGAGGTTTCTCCGGGCAAATTGCGCCAGGTGGTGGCCGCCTCCGCCGCCGGCACGGTGTTCGAGTGGTACGACTTTTTTGTCTATGGGGCGCTGGCCTCGGTGATGGCGCCGCTGTTCTTCGCGGGCCTGCCGGATGCGCAGGCGTTCGTGTTCACGCTGCTGACCTTTGCGGTGGGCTTCATCGTACGCCCGCTGGGGGCGTTGGTGTTCGGCAAAATCGGGGATTCGACCGGGCGCAAGCACGCCTTCCTGATCACCATCACCATCATGGGCCTGGCCACCTTCGCCATCGGCATCCTGCCCACGGCCGAACAGATCGGCATCTGGGCGCCCATTCTGCTGGTGGCCATGCGCGTTCTGCAGGGCTTTGCGCTGGGCGGCGAATATGGCGGCGCGGCGATCTATGTGGCCGAACACGCGCGCCAGAACCGGCGCGGCGCGGCGACGGGCTGGATTCAAGGCACGGCCTCGGTTGGCCTGATCGGCGCGTTGGCGGTTGTGCTCGGCGCGCGCGCGCTGCTCGGGGAAGAAGCGTTCCGCGACTGGGGCTGGCGCATTCCGTTTATCGTCTCGATCGGCCTGCTCGCGGTGTCGGTTTGGATTCGCATGCAGCTCGAAGAGAGCCCGGCGTTTCAGAAGCTCAAGCAAGAAGGCAAGGTTTCCAAGCGCGCTTACGCGGAAAGCTTCCTTGAATGGCGCAATCTGAAGATCGTGCTGCTGGCGCTGTTCGGCGTGATGATGGCGCAGGGCGTGGTTTGGTACACCGCGCACTTCTATTCGCAATTCTATCTTGAGCGCATTCTCAAGATCGATAGCCAGACCGTGAACCTGATCATGATCAGCGTGGTGGTCATCTCAGCGCCGCTCTATATCTTTTTCGCGCGGCTTTCCGATAGCGTGGGGCGCAAGCCTGTCATGCTGTTCGGCATGCTGCTGATGCTGGCGCTTTATTTTCCCGGCTTTCATTTCATCACCCAGGCGGGCAATCCGGCGCTGGCGCGCGCCGCACAGGAAACCCCCGTCGCGGTGATCGCCGATCCCGCGGACTGCACTTTCCAGCTCGATCTCACCGGCGGCGCCCAGCAATTCGCAACCTCGTGCGACATCGCCAAGGGCGCGCTGTCCAACGCCGGCGTGGGCTATGACACGATCCCGGGCGAGCCGGGCCAGCTTGCGCGCATTCGCTTTGGCCATGACATCGAGATCGAAAGCGTGAGTGCGGTGGGCCAATCGCTTTCGCAGGTGCGCGCCACGCGCGCGGCGTTCGACAAGCAATTGCGCGAGACGCTGACGCAAGCGGGCTATCCCCTCGCCGCGCCCGGGGCGATGCAGGATTGGAGCCTAAGCGAGATCGCGCGCGTGTTCGCCGAGAAATGGGGCGTGGTGGCGATGATGGCGCTGTTCATCGTGGCCGCGTGCGCGCTCTACGGCCCGCAGGCGGCGGCCCTGGTGGAGCTGTTCCCCACCCGCATCCGCTATACGGCGATGAGCTTTCCCTATCATATCGGCACGGGCTGGTTCGGCGGGCTGCTGCCGGCCATCGTGTTCGCCATCAACACGGCCACCGGCTCTATCTATATGGGTCTCTGGTTCCCGGTGATCATCACCGCGCTCGCGGCGCTTGTGACGTTCCTGTTCTGGCCGGAAACCAAGGATCGGGACATCCACGCTTAACTCGGTTGTCGGGGATCGGGGATCGGGGATCGGGGATCGGGGATCGGGGATCGGGGATCGGTTAGCTGACATCTTTCCCGATGACCGATAACCGAAACCCTTTTGGTTTTTACAAATTCACCAGCTTTCTGAACGCGCCTTTAAGGGCCGTTGCGGCATGGTCAAAGCGTGACGGCGATCCCCCACGCCGCCGAGGCCCTGACCAGCGCCTCAGGCCGCTTCGAGCGATCAAGCGCCCGCTTGCTCGAAGCGGCCTCCGGCGTGGGCGGCGACATGGCCGAACCGCTGGCCAGGATGATCGCCGCGAAAACGCAGTTCAAAGCCAGCCTCGCCGTCGTCCGCTTCGCCGATGAGATGTGGGATGCGCTGATCGAGATGGCGAAGGCGCCTCAGCGCCGCTAACGCGGGCGCACGCCGGCTCTTCCCGCCCGCCAGCCGATCCCGTAGATGAGTCCCAAAGAGGGATTCATGGACGGCGTTACGCATTTGCTCACCGACCCAGCCGCTTGGGCCGCGCTCATCACGCTGATCGTGATGGAGGTGGTGCTGGGGATCGACAATCTGATCTTCATCTCGATCCTGACCAACAAATTGCCTGAACATCAGCGCACCCGCGCGCGGCGCATCGGCATCGGGCTGGCGCTGATCATGCGCCTGGTGCTGCTTTCGACCATCGCCTTCATCGTGGGGCTGACCGCGCCGTTGTTCGATCTTGGCTGGGTCGGCGCGCCCGACAGCCACGGCAATCCGCAATTTGAAACCGCGTTCTCGTGGCGTGACCTGATCTTGATCGCGGGCGGGCTTTTCCTGGTGTGGAAAGCCACCAAGGAAATCCACCACGCCGTCGATCCCGCGCCGACAGACGACCTGCTGGATAAGAAAGCGCCGATCGCGATGAATTTCGGCGCCGCGATCTTCCAAATTATTCTGCTCGATCTCGTGTTCTCGATCGACTCGATCCTGACGGCTGTGGGCATGACCGATCATGTGCCGATCATGGTGGCCGCGGTGATCGTGGCCGTCACGGTGATGCTGCTCGCGGCCGATCCGGTGGCGAACTTCATTCACAACAACCCGACCGTCGTGATGCTGGCTTTGGGCTTCCTTTTGATGATCGGCATGGTTCTGATCGCGGAAGGCTTCGGCGTGCACGTGCCGAAGGGCTATATCTACGCGGCGATGGCGTTCTCGGCGCTGGTGGAGGGCCTCAATATGGCCTCACGCAACGCACAGAAGAAAAAAGCGGCGGAGCGGCAAGGCGCGCCGCCCGCGCATTAGAGGAGGCGCCTATGCGCATCGCAAGTCTCGCCGCCGCGCTGGCGCTTTCGGCCTGCGCCTCGCCTGCCGCAATCACGACCGCGACATTGGCCTCAGCCGATGCGGCGACCTCGCTGATCGTGGGCGAGCGCGTGACGCAGGAAACCTCATCCGTCCGCGCGCAAGAAGGCATGGACCCGGTGGTGACGCTGACGCTGCGCCACGCGGACGGACGCACGCTGCGTTTCCAGCAGGCCAACCACGCAAGCAACGATCTGATGGCGCAACGCCCCGGCGGGCCGCTGGCGCAGATCATGGGCTTGTTCGGCGAAGAAGCGCCGGTGCTTTATCATCGCGCCAGTGAGGGCGAGCACGGCGCGCCGTTCTTGTGCGCCCCCGAAGGCCCCGCCGCGATCGGCGTGCTTGAAAGCGAAGGCGCGGTGCGCATCGTCGGCCTGAAGCAGGCGATCCAGTTCGAGACGCGCCCGGACGGGCAAGTCGAAGCCCTGCCCTACAGCCCAGATCAAGTGTGCGCGCGCCTGAGTTTCACGGGGGGATGAGGCCATGACCGTCTACGCGCTGGCGCAATTGCACATCCACGATCCCGAGCCTTACGCCCGTTACATGGCGCGCTTCATGCCGATCCTGGAAAAATACAACGGCAAGCTGCTCGCCGCCGACGAGGCGCCGCGCGTGCTCGAAGGCCAATGGTGGGACCGCAACAAGATCGTGCTGATGCAATTCGCCGATAAGGACGCGTTCAAAGCGTGGGCAACATCGCCCGAATACACAGAGATCGCCAAGGATCGCAAAGCCGGCGCCGACGCGGTGGTGCTGCTGATCAAAGGCGTTTAATGCGCGACCTCACCAAGGGCCCGATCACGGGCCACCTCATCTCGATGGCGGCGTTCATCGGGATCAGCCAGCTATTCCAGACACTCTATTTCGTCGTTGATCTCTATTTCGTCTCGCGCCTGGGCAACGCGGCGGTGGCGGGCGTGAGCGCCGCGGGCAATGTGTTCTTCGTGGCGCTGGCGGCCTCGCAGATGATTTCCATCGGTGCGCTGGCGCTGGTGTCGCAGGCGGTGGGCAAGAAAAACGAGGCCGAGGCCAATCTTTTTTCCGATCAGGCGCTTTCCATGTCGGTGCTGTTCGGCGCGGCGATGTTGATGCTGGGCTACGCGTTCGGCGGCGCGTGGGTGAACATGCTGACGGCGGATGCGGCGACAGCGGCCGAAGGGCGCGCGTTCCTCTATGCGTTCCTGCCCTCGCTTGCGCTGCTGTTTCCAACCATGGCGATGGTTTCAAGCCTGCGCGCGGCAGGCGTGGTGCGTGAGGTCATGGTGCTGCAGACGGGCACGGTGCTGCTCAACACCGCGCTGGCGCCGGTGCTGATCACCGGCTGGGGCGTTGGCGTTCCGCTGGGCGCGGCGGGCGCAGGGCTGGCCAGTTCGATCGCTTCGGCGATCGGCTTTATCGCGCTCGTGATCCTGTTCCCGCGCGTGCAGACTTATCTGCGTCTGCATTGGGATGCGTTGCGGCCGCGCTTCGAGGCATGGAAGCGCATCACTTTCATCGGCTTCCCGACTTCGCTCGAATTCCTGATGATGTTCGTGGTGTTTGCGGTGATCTATTTCGTGATCCGCAATTTCGGCGCGGAGGCGCAGGCCGGCTTCGGCATTGGCGGGCGCATCATGCAATCGATCTTCCTGCCGGCGATGGCGGTGGCGTTCGCGGCCGCGCCGATCGCGGGGCAGAATTTCGGCGCGGGCCTGCATGACCGCGTGCGCGAGACGTTCAGGGCCGCCGCCCTGATCGGCGCGGGCATCATGGCCACGCTCTCCGTGCTCTGCCACATCGCGCCCGAACTGATGGGCATGCCCTTCACCAGCGACCCCGCCGTACTGGAAGTGACGGGCGAGTACCTCAAAATCACCTCCTGGAATTTCGTGGCGGCGGGCCTTGTCATGACCTGCTCAAGCCTGTTTCAGGGCATCGGCGATACACGCCCTTCCCTGTTCGCCAGCGCCACGCGCATGATCACCTTCGCGGGCCCCGCGATCTGGCTCTCGTACCAGCCCTGGGTGGAGCTTTCGCACATCTGGCTGCTCTCGGTTTTTTCGATCGCGCTGCAATGCGTCTTGTGCGTTTGGCTGTTGCTTGCCACCTTCAAACGGAAGCTGAAGCCGAAAGGAGCGTGACATGGACATCACCGGCCCGCTCTGCCGCGCAGCGCGCGTGCTTGTCCAATGGCCGCGCGAGCGGCTGGCCGAGATTTGCGGCGTGACCAAGAAAATGATCCGCGATTTTGAAACCGCGGGCGTCGATCCCGGCCCGGAGCTGAAAGCCAAGATCAAACAGACGCTCGAAGCCGGCGGCGCGGTGTTCATCCCGGAGGGGGATATGGGCGTCGGCGTGCGCCTGCGGCATACGCGCAAGGACGTGCGCGCGCTGCAGCGGCTGGAAAGCGAAGGCGGCCCGGTGGGCGAGGACGACGTTTAAATCTTGGGCCGCCGGCGCCTCAGTGCCCCTCGAAGGCGCAGAGCGTTTGCACCGGCACGCCCATGGCGCGCAGCTTTCCTGCGCCGCCGAGCTCGGGCAAATCGATCACGAAACTTGCGCCGATCACTTTCGCGCCGAGGCTTTCGATCAGCGCCAACGCGGCAAGCGCGGTGCCGCCGGTGGCGATGAGATCGTCGATCAGCAGCACGCGCTGGCCCGGCAGGGCGGCGTCTTCCTGCACCTCGACCATGTCCACGCCGTATTCGAGCACGTAATCCTGCCCGCGCGTCTTGCCGGGCAGTTTGCCCTTTTTGCGCACGGGCACGAACCCAGCCGAGAGCTGGTGCGCGACCGCCCCGCCTAGAATGAACCCGCGCGCTTCGATGGCGGCGACCTTATCGATGCGCAGGCCCGCATAAGGCTGCACCAATTCATCCACCGCGCGGCGAAACGCCCGCGCATCGCCCAAGAGCGTTGTGATGTCGCGGAACATGATCCCGGGCTTGGGATGATCTGGAATGGTGCGGATGGAGTCGCGGATGTTCATGGGCGCCTACAAAAATGAATACGGATCGACATCCACCTGCACGCGCACGGCGCTGTGCAGCTTTACGCGGCTGACCCAGGCGGCGAGGAAAGCGGAGATGTCCACGCCGCGATTGGCGCGGGCGAGGAAGCGGCGGCGATGCATGCCGCGAATGATGGCGAGCGGCGCCGGCGCAGGGCCCCAGAGATCGAGCCCTTCGGCGTTCGGCGCGGCCTTGCCTAACGCATTGGCGGCGTCGTTGGCGAGCTGCTCGCTGGGCGCGGAGACGATGACGGCGCCAAGCCTTCCATAAGGCGGCATGCCGGCGGCCTCGCGTTCGATGGCTTCGGCGGCGAGGAAGGCGTCGCGATCCTGCGCCATCAACGCCTGCATGATCGGCTCGTCCGGCGCGTAGGTTTGGATGAAGGCCCTGCCCTTCTTTTCGTGGCGCCCGGCGCGGCCCGCGACTTGGGAGATGAGCTGGAACGTGCGTTCGCCCGCGCGCAAATCGCCGCCGCGCAAGCCAAGGTCCGCATCAATCACGCCGACGAAGGTGAGGTTGGGAAAATTGTGGCCTTTGGCCACGATTTGTGTGCCGATCAGGATGTCGATCTCGCTCGCCTCCATGCGCGCGACCAGGTCGCGCACGGCTTCGCCGTTGGGCGTGGTGTCGGAAGAGAAGATCTCCACGCGCGCTTCGGGAAAGAAGAAGCGCACTTCTTCCTCGATCCGCTCCACGCCGGGGCCGATGGAGACAAAACTATCGGGCGTCAGGCATTCGGGGCAGAATTCCGGTTTTGGAATCCAGTGCCCGGTGAGATGGCAGACGAGACGGCCGGTATATTTGTGCTCCACCAGCCACGCATCGCTGTCGGGCGATTTCATGCGGTGGCCGCAGGCGCGGCAGAGCGTGAGCGGGGCGTAACCGCGTCGGTTCATATAGAAGAGCGCCTGCTCCCCGCGCGCGACGGCTTCCGCGGCGGCCTGGATCAGTTTCGGGGAAACCCAGCGGCCTTTCTCCGGCGCGTCGAGCTTCATATCGACCAGCGACACGTCCGGCAGTTGCGCCGCGCCGTGGCGCATCGGCAGCTTGATGTGCGCGTAGCGGCCGGCCTGCGCATTGGTGAGCGTTTCGAGCGACGGCGTGGCGGAGGCGAGGATCACCGCGCAATCGCCCAGCTTGGCGCGCGCCACGGCGAGATCGCGCGCCTGATAGATGACGCCCTCCTCCTGTTTGTAGGAAGGATCGTGCTCTTCATCGATGACGATGAGCTTCAAGTTCGGATACGGCAAAAACAACGCTGAGCGCGCGCCCACCACCAGCCTTGCGCGGCCGGCGGCGACTTCGCGCCAGGCGCGGCGGCGCGCTTTGTGGGAAATAGCGGAGTGCCACTCGACCGGCTGAACGCCGAAGCGCGCCTCGAAGCGCGCCATCGCCGCTTGCGTCAGCGCGATTTCGGGGATCAGCACCAGCACTTGCGCATCTGGCGCGCTGGCCAAAGCTTCGGCGGCGGCTTCGAGATAGACCTCGGTTTTGCCGGAGCCCGTCACGCCGTCGAGCAGCGAGACGTGGAAGCCGCCTTCACGCACGTAAGCGCGCATCTCCTCGGCGGCGGCGAGCTGAAGCTCGGACAAATCCTTGCCGGTGCGCGTGAGGTCGGGCGCGGGAAACGGCGGGTCTTCGCTGATTTCCAGCCGCGCCAGCGCGCCGCAATCGACCAGCCCTTTCACCACCGCCGAAGACACATCCGCCCGGCGCGCCAATTCGGCGGCGCTGACCTGTTCCTTGGCCGCCTCTTCCAGCACGCGCCGGCGCGCCTCGGTGATTTTCGGCGGCGTGTCGCCGGTGGGCG
>CAZWQS010000112.1:0-9529 GCA_964635925.1 uncultured Terricaulis sp.
CCGGCTTTCCCATCGCCAAAGTCGCGGCGAAGCTCGCCATCGGCTACACGCTGGATGAAATCTCCAACGACATCACCGGCGGCGTCACCCCCGCCAGCTTCGAGCCGACGATCGATTACGTCGTCACCAAAATTCCGCGCTTCGCGTTCGAACGCTTCCAGGGCTCGGACACCACGCTGACCACCTCGATGAAGAGCGTGGGCGAAGCCATGGCGATTGGGCGCACGTTCCAGGAAAGCCTGCAAAAAGCGCTGCGCTCGCTCGATACCGGCCTCTCGGGCCTGGATGAAATCCAGATCGAAGGCGCGAGCGACGAAGACAACGGGCGCGCCGCCGTGCGCGCGCGCCTGGTCGCGCCGAAGGCTGATCGCTTGCTGGTGGCGGCCGAAGCGCTGCGCCGCGGGCTTTCCGTGGATGAAATCTGCGCCGCCGCGCATTACGATCCATGGTTCATCCGCCAGATGGCGGAAATCATCGAAACGGAAGCGTGCGTGCGCGCAGAAGGCTTGCCGAAAGACGCGGCTGGCTTCCGCGCGCTGAAGGCGCAGGGCTTCTCCGATATTCGCTTGGCGAAGCTCACCGGCATGACCGAGCGCAACGTGCGCGCCGCGCGCCACAAACTTGGCGTGCGCCCGCAATTCAAACGCATCGATAGCTGCGCCGCCGAATTCCGCGCGAGCACGCCGTATATGTATTCCACGTACGAATTCCCAGCCTACGGCTTCGATCAAGCCGAGTGCGAATCCGAACCTTCGGACCGCAACAAGGTGGTCATCCTGGGCGGCGGGCCAAACCGCATCGGCCAGGGCATCGAGTTCGATTATTGCTGCTGCCACGCCGCGTTCGCGTGCGCGGAGATCGGCGTTGAATCGATCATGGTCAATTGCAACCCGGAAACGGTGAGCACGGATTACGACACGTCCGACCGGCTCTATTTCGAGCCGCTGACCACCGAAGATGTGCTGGAGATCGTCCATGTCGAACAAGCGCGCGGCAAGGTGGACGGCCTCATCGTGCAATTCGGCGGACAAACGCCGCTGAAACTGGCTCAGCCGCTGGCCGATGAAGGCGCGCCGATCCTTGGCACCAGCGTCGACGCCATCGACCTCGCCGAAGACCGTGATCGCTTCCAGGCGCTCTTGCGCAAAATCGGCTTGAAGCAGCCGGAAAACACCACCGCGCCTTCGCCGGAGGCGGCACGCGCAGCGGCGGCGAGCATTGGTTATCCGGTGATGCTGCGCCCCTCCTACGTGCTCGGCGGCCTCGCCATGCAGATCGTCCACAGCGAGGAGGAGCTTTCCGATTATATCATCCGCATCTCCCGCGCGCTGGGCGGGCCGAGCGAGCTAGCCGTCTCCGAGAAGAAGCCGCTGCTGGTGGATCGCTATCTGCGCGACGCCATCGAAGTGGATGTGGACGCCATCTGCGACGGGCGCGACGTGTTTGTCGCCGGCGTGATGGAGCATATTGAAGAAGCGGGCGTGCATTCGGGCGACAGCGCCTGCGCGCTGCCGCCCTACTCGCTACCGAAGAGGCTGATCGCCGAGATCGAGGAGCAGACCAAGAAGCTCGCGCTCGCGCTCGATGTGCGCGGCCTCATCAACATTCAGTTCGCGGTGAAGGACGGGGAGATTTTCATCCTCGAAGCCAACCCGCGCGCCTCGCGCACGGCGCCGTTCGTGGCCAAGGCCATCAACCGCCCGATCGCCGCCGCCGCCGCAAAAGTGATGGCGGGCGTGACATTGGCTGAATTGAAGCTCGATCGCCCTTCCAAGGGCCATGTCGCGGTGAAGGAAGCGGTCTTCCCGTTTGCGCGCTTCCCGGGCGTCGATCCGGTGCTCGGCCCCGAGATGCGCTCCACCGGCGAGGTCATGGGGCTCGACACCGATTTTGAAGCAGCCTTCGCCAAGAGCCAGGTCGCCTCCGGCACCAATCTGCCGACCGAAGGCACGGTGTTCATCTCGGTGAAGAATAGCGACAAGCCCGCGCTCGCCCCGGTGGCGCGCGATCTGATCAGCCTCGGCTTCACCATCATGGCCACCGGCGGCACCGCTGATTACCTCACCAGCCAAGGGGTTATTGTCGAGCGGGTGAACAAGGTCGCCGAAGGCCGCCCCCACGTGGACGATGCAATCAAGAACGGGAAGGTCCAATTGGTGTTCAACACCACTGAGGGCGCCCAATCTTACCGGGATAGTTACTCCATCCGGCGTACCGCCCTGACCCAGAACATCCCATATTATACGACGGCCTCCGGGGCTCGCGCCGCGGTCCAGGCCATTCGTCGCCTCAAATCAGGGGCGCCTCTAGGCGTAAGGGCCCTTCAAGCTTATGCTTAAGCACACCGCTTGACGGGGCCGGCCCCCTAGGTTCACCCTCACCCTTCCCAAGACGGACACTCACACACCGACATGGAAAAAATCCCTATGACCGCCGAGGGTTATCAAGCCCTCGACGCAGAATTGAAGCGCTTGAAGACCGAGGAGCGCCCCACCGTGATCCAGGCGATCGCGGAGGCGCGCGCGCACGGCGATCTCTCCGAGAACGCCGAATATCACGCCGCGAAGGAGCGCCAGGCCTTCATCGAAACCCGCGTGGCCGAGATCGAGGACAAGATCGCCCGGAGCCAAGTGATCGACGTGTCGAAACTGTCCGGCAAGCAGGTTAAATTCGGCGCGACCGTGAATCTGATCGACGAAGATTCCGGTGAGAAATCAAAGTATAAGATCGTCGGCGAAGACGAGGCCGACGTGAAGGCCGGCAAAGTCTCCATCACCTCCCCCATCGCGCGCGCGCTGATCGGCAAAGAGGAAGGCGATGTCGTTGAGGTGATGGCGCCCGGCGGCGCCAAATCGTACGAGATCGTCAAGGTGAAGTTCCTCTGACACTGGCCAGGCAGAAGCGGTAATGCGCAGCGTCGGCTTTCAGCCTGCGGAGCCGCTCAACGTCTGGGCCGTCAGCGACGGGCGCGCCGGCATCGAGAACCAGGCCCTGGGCCTCGCCGAAGCGATCGGTCGGCGCGCGCCGATCCGGCTCACCACCAAGCGCGTGGCCATGCGCTCGCCTTGGCGCTGGATGCCCTCGCTGTTCGTGCCGTTTCCGCGCCAGGCCATGACGGTCAATTCCGACGATCTCAGCGCGCCATGGCCGGATATCTGGATCGGCTGCGGGCGCGCCTCGATCCCGTTTGCGCTTGGCGTACGGCGCTGGTCCGACGGGCGCACATTCGTGGCGCAATTGCAGGATCCGCGCATCAATCCGCGCGAGTTCGACGTCGTCATTCCCCCGATCCACGACAAGCTGGAAGGCCAGAACGTGCTGGCGATCGTGGGCGCGTGCCATCGCGTGACGCCTGAGCGCATCGATCAGGCCGTGCTCGATTATCCCGCCGCGCTGGAAGATATGGGCGCCCCGCGCATCGCCGTGCTGATCGGGGGCAAATCAAAGCGGCAGGACATCTCCGCCAAGCGCGCGCGCGCCATCGCCGACTCACTCACAGCGTTGCAGCGCCAAACCGGCGGCACGCTGATGGTGACGCTCTCGCGGCGCACCAGCGAGGCGGCGAAACTGCAATTGCGCACCTGGCTCGCGCCGCATTGCGCGGTGTTTTACGATGGCGAAGGCGTCAATCCGTATTTCGCCCTGCTGGGCGCGGCCGACCATATCTTCGTCACCGCCGACAGCGTGAACATGGCCACCGAGGCCGCCGCCACGGGTAAGCCGATCCATATTCTTCCGGTCGATGGCGCGATGGGCAAGCTTGACGGCTTCCATCAAAGCCTTGCCCGACGCGGCTGCGCGCGCGTGTTCAATGGGCGGCTGGAAACGTGGTCCTATCCGCCGCTTCTGGAAACCGATCGCGCCGCCGCCGCCGTGCTCACCGCCTGGGCCGCGCGCGCGAAAGCTTGAACACAGTCAAGGTCATGCGTAGCTGGAGAGAGAACATGCCAGACCGCCCCTCCACCGTTTCCATCACCATGCAGCGCGTTGCGCTCCAGGTGCGCATTGGCGAGCATGCGTGGGAGCAAGACAGCGCCCAGCGCCTCTTGCTCGATCTCATGTTGGAGTTCGATCCGCAGGATTATTTCGCCCAGCACGGCGGCTACGTGAATTACGATCCGCTGCGCAATTTCTTGCAGGAATTGCAGGGTAAGCCGCACATCAATCGCCTCGAAGATTTTGCGCGCGGCATCCTCAAGGCGTGCTTCGCCATGACGCCGGCGCAACGCGTGAAGCTTTCGGTGATCAAGCCGGATATTTTTCCTGAGATGGCTGGCGTCGGCGTCGTGTTTGACGCGGCGCGCGCGGATTTTGCGTCATGAGCAAGGGCTTGGTGCTCGTCACCGGCGCGGGCCGGCGCGTGGGCGCGGCGCTGGCGAAACGCCTGGCTGGCGATGGCTGGGCGGTGGGCGTGCACTACAACGCTTCGCGCGCGGAAGCGGACGCCGTGATGGCCGCGATCCGCCAAAGCAGCGGCGTTGCGGAGGCCTATGGCGCCGACTTGACGAACGCCGCGGCCATAGATGCGATGACGGCGGCTCTCACCAAGCGCGGCGATTGGGTTGGCCTCGTCAACAGCGCCGCGAGCTTCACGCAAGACGATCTCGCCTCCTTCGCCTTTCCGCTGGCGGAAACGCAACTCAAGCTCAATCTGATCGCGCCGGTCTATCTGGCCCGCGCGCTCGCCGCGGCGAAGCCCGCGCAAGGGTTCGTGATCAACATCGCCGACCAGAAAGTGCTCAATCCCAATCCGGATTTTCTTTCCTACACGCTCTCCAAACTCGGACTCGCTGGCGCGACCGCCACGCTCGCGATGGCGATGGCGCCTGCGATCCGCGTGAATTGCATCGCACCGGGCCTCATGCTGCCAAGCGGCGATCAGACCGAAGAGAATTTCGCGCGCGTGCACGATCAAACGCCGACCGGCAAAGGCGCGACGCCGGAGGACGTCGCGGATGCAGCGGTTTTCCTGGCCAATGCGCAAAGCGTCACCGGCCAGTTGATCGCCGTCGATGGCGGCCAGCATTTGGTGAAAAGCGCGCGCGACGTGATGTTCAGCTAAGCGAACGCGATCAGCCCGGCTCCGAGCGCGACGATCGCCGCGCCCAACCAACGCCGCGCGCCAAGCTTTTCGCCCAGAAACACAAACGCAATCAGCGCCGCGAACACGACGGAGGTTTCGCGCAACGCCGTGACCTGCGCGATCGGGGCGAACGTCTGCGCCCACAGCACAAGGCCGTAGCCGGCGTAGCTGATGAGCCCGATCGCCAGGCCGCGCAGCGGCGCAGCCCCCGCATCGGCCATCAGGCGCTTGGCGCCGCGCCGCCACACGGCGAAGGCGATCATCGGGATCGCCATCAGCCCAGTGGCCCAGCCGAGGAAATGCAGCGCATTGCCCGTGGCGCGCGCGCCGAGCGCGTCGGTCAGCGAATAGCCGGCGATGCAAAGCCCGGTCGCCAGCGCCCAGAGCGTGGCGCGCAGCGGCGCGTTGGCGCTCGCACCCACCAGGAGAACGCCTCCGGACACCAGCGCGATGCCCAGCGCCTTGATCGTCGTTGGAATCTCCTGTGCCGTGATCGCCGCGCCAATAGCAACCAGCAGCGGCGCCGCCCCGCGCGCCAGCGTGTAGATGTGCGAAAGATCGCCCGCGTCGTAGCTCTTAAACAGCGTGATCCAATACAAAAGGTGGATCACGACCGAGAGCGCGATTAGCGGCCACGCATCCGGCGGCGGCAAACCGAACAGCGCCACGAGCACAACGCCCATGGCGAGCCCCGCCACCGCGATCAGAAACGAATCCGCGATGCGATCGCCGCGCCCGCCCTTCAGCGCCGCATTCCAACTGGCGTGGATCAACGCGGAAAGAAGCGCCGCGCCAATCGCCGCCAGCGGCACTTAAGAGAGACTCGCGCAGAAGCGCTGAATGCGCGCGCAGGCGTCTTCAAGCTCGGCATTGGATGTCGCGTATGAAATGCGGAAGCACGGGCTGAGCCCGAACGCGCCGCCATGCACCACCGCGACCGTTTCCGCTTCCAGCAAAGCCAGCGCAAAGGCTTCGTCCGTATCGATCACCGTCCCGCTCGGCGCCTTCTTGCCGATCAGCTTCTCGATCGAAGGATACACATAGAACGCGCCTTCGGGCGTGGGGCACTTGATGCCCTGCGCCTGGTTCAGCATGGAGACCACGAGATCGCGCCGCTCTTGAAACAGCTTCTGGTTCTTCGGGATGAAATCCTGCGTGCCGTTCAAGGCTTCCACCGCCGCCCATTGCGACACGGAGCTGGGGTTTGACGTTGTTTGCGTCATCACCGCGCCCATCGCCTTGATCAGCCATTCGGGGCCGCCGGCGTAGCCGATGCGCCAGCCCGTCATCGAGTACGCCTTGGAGACGCCGTTCATCGTCAGCGTACGCTCGTACAAACGCGGCTCAGCTTGCGCGATCGTGGCGAATTTGAATCCGC
The DNA here is from genome assembly GCA_964635925.1 of uncultured Terricaulis sp. Classification (GTDB taxonomy): domain Bacteria; phylum Pseudomonadota; class Alphaproteobacteria; order Caulobacterales; family Aquidulcibacteraceae; genus Vitreimonas. The sequence goes on from CAZWQS010000112.1 coordinate 6,462, forward strand.
CATAGACGAGGTGCTCGTACATGTCGTCCGTCAGGATCAATACCTGCGGGAAATCCAGCAGCACCGCCGCGAGCGCCTTCAACTCATCGGCCGTGTAGGCCGCGCCCGAAGGGTTGGAGGGCGAGTTCAGCAGCACCCATTTGGTGTGCGGCGTGATCGCTTTGGCGAGCGCCTGCGGCGTGATCTTGAAGCCGTCCTCGATGCGAGCATCCACGAACACCGGCGTGCCGCCGCAGAGCAGCGCCATATCCGGATAGCTCACCCAATAGGGTGCGGGGATCACCACTTCGTCGCCGGGATTGAGCGTGGCCATGAACGCATTAAAGATCACCGGCTTGCCGCCGGGCGAGACGTTGATCTGCGTGCGCTTGTAATCGAGCCCGTTCTCGCGCTTGAACTTCGCGCAGATCGCATCCTTCAGCTCGGGGATGCCGTCCACGTCGGTGTATTTCGTCTTGCCTTCGCGAATGGCGCGATAGGCGGCTTCCTTGATGTTGTCCGGCGTGTCGAAATCCGGCTCGCCTTGGGAAAGCGCAATGCAATCGCGCCCCGCCGCTTTCAGCGCGCGCGCTTTGGCGCTCATCGCCATCGTGGCGGAGGGCTTCACGCGCTTGAGGGCTTGGGAAAGAGATGTCATCGGGCTGTCCATGGATTCGAGCGGAAGCTTCACTCTACGGTAATTTGGCGCGGGATGCAGCGCCCGCTAGCCGCGCCGGATCGCCGCTCTTATATCGCTTGGCGCGTAAAGGGAGAATTCGATGCCGCTGCTGATGTGCCCGAACTGCGACGCGTCCATGACCGAGGTGAAGCGCAACGATGTCGCGTTCGATATGTGCCCCACCTGCCGGGGCGTGTGGTTGGATCGGGGCGAGCTTGAAAAGATCATCGCCGCCGTGCAGGGCGAGCAAGCCGCCGCCCCTGCTCCAGCGCCGTTCGCCGGCCAGCCGCAACAGCCGACGCCGCAATACCAGCAGCCCCCGCAACGCGGCTATGGCGAACGCGGCGAGTATGGCGAGCGCGGGGAATACGGCGAACGTGGTGAGGGCGGCTATTACACAGACAAAAATGGCCGGCGCCGGCGGCGCGGCGGTTTCGACATGTTCGATTTCTTCGACTGAAGCGTCTGAAACAGAAAAAACGGCCCGGGATCGCTCCCGGGCCGTTTCCGTTTCTGGACGTTTCTTCCCTAGAGCTTATTCGGCCGGCTCGGGCTGGTTCAAGCGGGCGTCTTCCGCGCGCTCGATCGCCAATTGTGCGTCGCGCTCAACCGCGAGCTTCTGGTAGCGGCGCAATTGGCCGCCCGTGCCCGCCGGGATCAAGCGCCCGACGATCACGTTTTCCTTCAGCCCTTCGAGCGTGTCGGACTTGCCGTACGAAGCGGCTTCCGTGAGCACGCGCGTGGTTTCCTGGAACGACGCCGCCGAGATGAAGCTGCGCGTTTGCAGCGACGCCTTGGTGATGCCGAGCAGCATGGGCTGCGCGGTCGCCGTTTTGAGGCCAAGCTCGGCCACGCGCTTGTTCTCGTCTTCCAGATCGAGCGCTTCCACCGCTTCCCCTTTGAGGAATTCGGTGTCGCCGCCATCCATGATCTCGACCTTTTGCAGCATCTGGCGAACGATCACCTCGATGTGCTTGTCGTTGATCGGCACGCCTTGCAGGCGATAGACTTTCTGGATTTCCTCGACGAGATAGTTCGCCAGCGCTTCCACGCCGAGGATCGAGAGGATGTCCTGCGGGGCGGGGTTGCCGTCGAGCAGGTAATCGCCCTTCTTCACGAAGTCGCCTTCCTGAACCGGAATGTGCTTGCCCTTCGGGATCATATACTCGATCGCCTCTTCGTCCTCCGCTTCCGGCACGACGCGCAGGCGGCGCTTGTTCTTGTAGTCCTTGCCGAACTCCACGCGGCCATCGGCTTCGGCGATGATCGCGTGATCCTTCGGCCGGCGCGCTTCGAACAATTCCGCCACCCGCGGCAGACCGCCGGTGATGTCGCGCGTCTTGGCGCCGCCGGTGGGCATACGCGCAAGATCCTGGCCGGGCGTTGCGTCATCGCCGTCAACGACGGAGAGAATGGCGCCGACAGGCAACGCATAGCGCGCTTCACCGCCGCTGGAGAGCTTGCCCGGCTTACCGTTCTTGTCGAGCACGACGATGGCCGGACGCAGGTCCGAACCCTTCGCCGTCGCGCGCCAATCGATCACGACCTTCGAGGAGATGCCGGTGGCTTCGTCGAATTCGTCGCGCACCGACACGCCTTCGACCACGTCCTCGAACTTCACCTTGCCGGCCACTTCCGTGAGGATGGGCGTGGCGTAGGGATCCCATTCGGAGATGCGATCGCCGCGCTTGATCTTGGATTTTTCATCCACCTTCAAACGCGCGCCGAACGACAGCTTGAAGCTTTGACGCTCCTTGCCCTCTTCATCGACGACGATGGCCTGCATGTTGCGGCTCATGACGATGAGCTCGCCTTGGGCGTTCTTCACCGTGTTGCGGTTCACGAAGCGGATCGAGCCGTCGTGCGCCGATTCCATCACCGATTGCTCAGCCACCTGGGCTGCGCCGCCGATGTGGAACGTGCGCATGGTGAGCTGCGTGCCCGGCTCGCCAATCGATTGCGCCGCGATGACGCCGACGGCTTCGCCAATGTTCACCTGCGTGCCGCGCGCCAGATCGCGCCCGTAGCAGGCGCCGCAGACGCCGGTGCGGGTTTCACACGTCAACACCGAACGCACTTTCACCGCCTGCACGCCCGCCTTCTCGATGGCGACCACGAGGTCTTCGTCGAGGAACGCGCCCGCGGGGGCGACGATCTTGCCCGTGCCCGGCTCTTCCACGTCCACCGCCGCGGTGCGGCCAAGGATGCGGGTGCCGAGGCTGACAACGATGTCGGCGCCGTCGATCACGGCGTTCATCTGAATGCCGTCCTGCGTGCCGCAATCGTCTTCGGTGATGATGCAATCCTGCGCGACGTCCACGAGGCGACGCGTCAGATAGCCCGAGTTCGCGGTCTTCAACGCCGTATCCGCGAGGCCCTTACGGGCGCCGTGGGTGGAGTTGAAGTATTC
>CAZWQS010000113.1:0-6917 GCA_964635925.1 uncultured Terricaulis sp.
AGCTCGGCGAGCGCCCGCGTCGTCGTTTGCTCGACCTCGCGAAAGCGCTGCAAGACGAATCCACCGACGCGGCGTAACCCCTCAATCGTACGCGTTATTGGAACCGAGAACGGGCCCGCCTCCCCCGGCGGGCTCGTTTTGCTGCGCGCTCAATACGCGCAGGCGTCCGTCCATTCCATGCCGTCGCCGCGCAACTGCGCAAGCGTCTGCACTTGGCCCGCCAGATTCATGCCGACATTGTAAAACGATTCCGCATTCGCGGTCGGCGCGGTGCGGTCATAGATCGAGAGTTGAAACGCCGCCTTGCCTGGCGCGGCGACGCGATAGGCTTTGTTGAACTCGCCCGTTCCCAATTGCGAACAGCCGATCATCGCCACATCCGCGCCGCGCACGCGCAACGCGCCGACAACATCGTATGGAATCATCGCGCCTGTTTCGCCCCAGCGAAACACAAGCGAAGGCCCGGCGCGATCCACTTCGACGCCGAGATCATTGCCCAAGCGCCCGCTGGCGAGCAGCGCGCCTTGCGCGCGGCGATCCCAACGCACCATCGTGAGCTGGTTGGGCAGCGACGCCGGATTGGCCGCGCCAGAGTCCGGCGCGGCTGCGAGGATCGCCTCCGCCATCGGGCCAGCATCGACAACCATCTGCCACTCTTGCGCGCATTGATCAGGCGCCCATTGGCGCGCTCGCGGATCCTGACGCACCAAAGCCTCGGTGCATTGCGTGATGAAATCGGCTTGCGTGTTCGCGGCTTGCGCGGCGGCTTCGCCCGCATTGGTTGCCGGCTGTCCGCACGCGATCAACGCGGCGGAGACGGCGATCACGAATATCAAAGCGCGCATGGCGAAGCCTCCCTTCGCGGTTAGCCCGAATCAAAGAGCGCGTCGTTGGCGCCACGCTCCAGCGGGATTCAAATGCAACTCACATTACAGGCTAGCAACAAGCGTGATTGTGTTCCAGATTTCTCTTTGGGGGCGCATCGGACAAGCGTGGTGCGCGAATTGTCAGGCAAGCAGGGCAATTTTTCGCGCGCCACGCGAGTTTTGCGGGCGCAAGCTCGCGCGATGCGACGGTCACACGGCGTGCGATTGGGGATCGGGCGCCAGGGGACTTAAAATTATGGTGCGCGATATCGACTATCACGTCGGCAAGCGGCTTCGTCGCCGCCGCCGTCTGCTCGGGCTGACCCAGCAAAGCCTCGCCGAAGCCGTCGGGCTTCGCTTTCAGCAAATCCAGAAATACGAGTGCGGCGCCAATCGCGTCACCGCGTCCAGGCTCTATCAGCTCGCCCGCGCGCTGAACGTGCCGGCCACCTACTTTTTTGAAGGACTGCCCGAATCCGTCGCCGCCGCGCATGTGAGCGAAACGGAAACCTCGCACATCCCAAGCGATGTGATGGCGCAGAGCGAAACCATCGAACTGATCCGCGCCTATTATCAGCTCGGCGAACGGCCGCGGCGCAAATTGCTCGACCTCGCAAAATCCCTCCGCGAGGACGGCTTGAGCCCGGCCTGACGCCACGCGGGATTGGCGCCCGCCGCGCCGCTCGTGCTAGGCGTGGCGCCAATGAGTCAGCATGACATCCCGCGCCTTGCGGCGTTCGCCGAAGAATTGGCGGACGCCGCTCGCGCGGCCATCCTTCCCTATTTCCGCGCCGATCCTTCCGTCACGAACAAAGGCGGCGATCGCTTCGACCCTGTCACAGAGGCTGATCGCGCCAGCGAGCGCGCGATGCGCGCGCTGATCAATACGCGTTTTCCAGATCACGGCGTGCTGGGCGAGGAGGACGGCGAAACCAAAGGCGCTGGCGCCTATCAATGGATTCTCGACCCGATCGACGGCACGCGCGCTTTCATTGCCGGTTTGCCGACCTGGGGCGTACTGATCGCACTCGCGCATGAGGGCAAGCCGGTCTTCGGCATCATGGATCAGCCGTATCTCGACGAGCGCTATCGCGGCGTCGATGCACCCAGCGTGCGCCAGGCCAGCGTCACCGCGCGCGGGCAAACCCACCCGCTCAAAACCCGCGCCTGCGCCGCGCTGAGCGACGCCATCCTCTGCACCACCGACCCCTTTCTGTTTCACGGCGAAGACGCCGAAGCCTTCGCCCGCGCGCGCGCCGGCGCCAAGCTCACGCGCTACGGCTATGATTGCTACGCTTACGCGATGATCGCCGCGGGCGGCGTGGATTGCGTGATTGAAAGCGGCCTTAACGCCTTCGACATCGCCGCCCTCATCCCGATCCTCACCGCCGCCGGCGGGGGCGTGTGTTCGTGGGACGGCGGGGATGCAGCCCAAGGCGGGCGCGTGCTGGCCTACGGCGATACGCGCGTGCGGGATGAAGCGATGAAGGCGCTTAGCGGCGCATGATCGGCGCGCTGGCGATCGCGGGCTATCGGTCGCTGCGCGATCTGCGCTTGCCGCTCGCACAGCTCAACATCGTCACCGGCGCCAATGGCAGCGGAAAATCGAGCCTTTATCGCGCGCTCAGCCTGCTGGCGGACATCGCCCACAATCGCGCGCTACAATCACTGGCCGGCGAAGGCGGGCTTTCCTCGACGCTTTGGGCCGGGCCTGAGAAATTCTCGCGCGCCATGAAAAGCGGCGAGCTGCCGATACAAGGCGAACGCAAAAATCCCGTCAGCCTGCGGCTCGGCTTCAGCGGCGCGGATTTCGGCTACGCCATCGATCTCGGCCTGCCGATCCCAAACCAATCAGCATTCGACCGCGACCCCAACATCAAAACCGAGAGCCTCTGGTCCGGCGCCAAGCTTTCGCGCGCGAACGTGTTTGCCGAACGCAGCGGCCCCTCGGTGCGCATTCGCGATGAAAGCGGCGCGTGGCGGCAGATCATGACTCAGCTTTCGCCGTTCGACAGCATGATGACGCAATGCGCTGATCCAAAAGGCGCGCTTGAGCTCTTTCTCGTGCGCGAGAGCATGCGCGATTGGCGCTTCTATGATCATCTTCGCACCGACCGGGAGGCGCCGGCGCGCAAACGGCAGGTCGGCGTCTACACGCCGGTGCTGAGCGGCGACGGCGCCGACCTCGCGGCGGCAATCCAAACGATCCGCGAAATCGGCGCGGCGCGCGAGCTGGACGAAACCATTGATGACGCCTTCCCCGGCGCGAAGATCGAAGTAGAACGGGCCGGCGGATATTTCGAGCTCATGGTGCGCCAACACGGCCTGTTGCGCCCGCTCGCGACGAGCGAGCTCTCGGACGGTACGCTGCGCTTCCTGCTGCTGGGCGCCGCGTTGCTCTCGCCGCGCCCGCCGCGGCTGATGATTCTCAATGAGCCCGAAACCAGCTTGCACGCCGATCTTCTGCCCGCCCTCGCACGCCTGATCGCGCGTGCGGCGCGCCGCTCTCAGATCATCGTCGTTTCGCACGCGGCGGGTTTGGTCGATGCGCTCGGCGCGCAGCCAGATTGTCAGCGCATTGTGCTGCGCAAGGAGCTTGGCGAAACACTCGCCGATGCCGAACCGCCCCCATGGGCTTGGCCGGTGCGTTAAGCCGCCGTCGCCGTGCCATTGAGGATACGGCGGATTGCGTCTTCGAACACTTCGGGCGGCTGGCCGCCTTGGATCAGCCAGCGTTGGTTGACCAGCACCGAAGGCACAGCCTGGATGCCGTTCTGACGCCACATCGCTTCTTGCGCGCGCACCTCTTCCGCGAACGCATCCGAGTCTAAAATCTCCTGCGCCCGCGCGCTGTCGAGACCCACGCTTTGCGCAACCTCGGCCAGCACGGAACGATCGCTGACATTGCGCCCTTCGGTGAAATTCGCGGCGAACAAGGCTTCCTTAAGTGGGAGGCCTTTGCCTTCCAGATCAGCCCAGTGCAGCAGGCGGTGCGCGTCAAACGTATTCCAGATGCGGCTTTCGGGGCTGTAGTTGAATGTGAAACCCAAGGCCGCGCCATGATCCTTGATCGCCTGGCGCACGCCCTGCGAACGCTCGGCCGATGAGCCATATTTGCGCGCGACGTGCTCGGTGACGTTCTCGCCTTCCGGCGCCATGTCTGGATTCAGCTCGAACGGCTGTAGATGAAACTCCACGTCCGCGCCCACGCGGTCGAGCGCGATAGCCAGCGCGCGCAAGCCGATCACGCACCAAGGGCAGACAACGTCCGAGATAAAATCGATGCGCAGTTTTTCGGCCATCAGCGATAAAGCTCCGTGCGCCGGTCGCGGAAAAAGCCCCACGCGGCGCGATAGCGATCCTGGAAATCGAGATCGAACGTATGCACCAGCACGCCCTCTTCGCGTTCGCCGAATGCTTCGACCAGATCGCCGCGCTGGTTGGCGATAAAGGAATGCCCGTAATAATTCTGCGTGTGGGCGCCCAGCGTCTCGCTGCCGATGCGGTTGGCGGCGATCACCGGGATCGCGTTCGACACCGCGTGGCCTTGCATCGCGCGCCGCCACGGCTCGCGCGTATCGAGATCTTCATCCTGCGGCTCGCTGCCGATCGCTGTGGGATAGAACAGAACGTCCGCGCCTTGCACGGCCATGGCGCGCGCGCTTTCAGGAAACCATTGGTCCCAGCAAATGCCGACGCCCACGCGCCCGTGCTTCGTGCTCCACACTTTGAAGCCGGTGTCGCCAGGGCGGAAATAATATTTCTCCTGATAGCCGGGGCCGTCAGGAATGTGGCTCTTGCGATAAACGCCGAGCTGCGCGCCATCTGCATCGAGCATGACGATGGAATTGTAATAGTGCGGCCCGTCTTTCTCGAAAATCGAGACCGGGATCGCCACGCCCAATTCTTTCGCCACTGGTTGAAGCACGGTCACGCACGGATGCGTCGCGGCGGGAAACGCGTGCGTGAACCAATGCTCTTCCTGGCTGACGCAAAAATACGGCCCCTGAAACAGCTCCGGCGGCAGCACGACTTGCGCGCCCTTGCCGGCCGCGTCGCGCGTGAGCTTTTCCACCTTGGCGATGTTGGCGCTCATATCAGCGCCGAAGGACGCCTGGATCGCCGCAACTGTAATCGTTCGCGCCATCTAGAGATGCCCTTTCACCGCCCATTCGAGCGCTTCTTCCAGCCGATCGTTGCCCCAGAACACTTCGCGGTCGCTTGTCACGAAACTCGGCGCGCCGAAAATGCCGAGGCTCTGCGCTTCTTCCGTCGCGGTGCGCAGCGCGGTCTTCACGTCTTCGTCCTCAGCACGCTCCACCAGCGCGACATCGAGCCCCGCGCGACGCAACGCCTCCGCGGCGTTCAAGGGATCGGAAATGGTGCGCCCTTCGCCAAATTCAAGCGCATAGACCGCCTGCGCAAAGCGTGCGCGCGGCGTGCCTTCCAACGCGCAGGCGATGCGCGCACACAAAAGCGAATTCTGCGGAAACGGCTTTGGCATCACGAACGGCAAATCCAGCGCCGCGCAGGTGCGCGCCAGATCGCGCGCCATGTACGCGCCCTTCGCCGGATAGAGGTTGAACGGGGAATCCTTCCAGCCGTGCGTGGCGAAGATCGGCCCCAGCAGGAACGGGCGCCACTCGATCGACACCCCACGCGCCTTCGCCGCCGCCTCGATCCGCATCGCGGCGGGATAAGAATAGGTCGAGGCGAACTCGAACCAGAAATCAAGCGCCGGCGCCATCACGCGGGCTCCTGCTGCGTGATGCAGTGGAACGAGCCGCCGCCGGCGAGGATGGCGTGCGAGGAAAGGCCAAGCAGCTTGCGCCCTGGAAACAGCGGCGCCAGCGCCTTCAGCGCATCGTCGCCTGCGTCCGAATAGACCGGCACGAGCACCACGCCATTGCCGATGATGAAATTCATGTGGCTAGCCGGCACGGCCTCGCCCTCCTCATCGACCACCAAGCCAGGCGAAGGAATCTCGACCACTTCAAGCGTGCGCCCCTGCGCATCTTTCATGGCGCGCAACGAAAGCACGATTTCCTCGAACACATCCGCGTTCGGATCGTCATCGCCCCACGGCGCCTGGCACACCACGCGGCCGGGGCCGACGAAGCGCGCGAGATTATCGATGTGGCCATCGGTGTGGTCGTTCAGCATGCCTTCATCGAGCCAAAGCACTTTCTCCACGCCCAACGCGCGCTTCAGCTCCGCCTCTGCCGCGGACTCGGTCCAGTGCGGATTGCGATTGGGGTTGAGCACGCACTGGCGCGTCGTCAGCAGCGCGCCTCCGCCGTCCATCTCGATCGCGCCGCCTTCGAGAATGAAGCCATGGCGCACCAAAGGCGCGCCCGCGTGCTCGGCCACTTGCGCGGCAACTGCCTCATCGCCCGCCATCACGAACTTGCCGCCCCAGCCATTATAGCCAAAGCCATGCGCGCGGCCTTGGTTATCGAAGATCGGGCCGATGTCGCGCAGCCAGATATCGCCGTAGCGCGCTTGGATCAGCTCGCCCGCGCCGCCCAGCGCCAGCTTGGCCGATGCTTCGCCCTCGCGCCCGTCCACCAGCACGCGCACGCGCTCGCCGCCCTCGTGCAGCGCCCGGATCATGGCTGCGACTTCGAGCCGCGCGGTGTCATAAGCCGCGCCCCAATAGGCCGGCTCGCGCGGCCAGGCGGTCCAAATAGCTTTGTGCGGCGCCCATTCGGGCGGAATGCGCGTACTCATGGGCCAAGCCATAGCGCATCGGCGCCGGGGGACAAGCGCACCCGCGCGCTGGCGCGGGCGGCCCCCTTCCGCTAAGACCCCGCCGGGGGAAATCCGAGATCAGCGACGCCATGCCGAACGCCCGAAGCGCCGCCTTCGACCGACCGACCATCGCTTTCGCGCTGCTGCTGGCGGCGTTGACGGCCGCGCGCGTCTATCTGCTGACCGTCTCCCCCGTCGATCTCAATTTCGACGAGGCGCAATATTGGTCGTGGTCGCGCACGTTCGAGTGGGGCTATTTCACCAAGCCGCCCATGGTGGCCTGGATGATCGCCGCCACCA
>CAZWQS010000113.1:7017-9191 GCA_964635925.1 uncultured Terricaulis sp.
TCGCGGTGGGTGTCGCCATCGGCATCGGGCTGCAAGCAAAATACGCGATGCTGTATTTCCCCGCCTGCATGATCCTCGCCGCTTGGTGGGTGAAGCCGGCGCGCGAGGCATTGACCAATTGGCGCTGGGTCCAGATCGCGTTGATCGCGCTGGCGATCTTCACGCCCAATATTGTTTGGAACGTGCAAAACGGCTTCGTCACAGCCACGCACACGGCTGAGAATCTCGACGTCAATCCCACGCACCTGTTCAATCTCGACGAACTGGCCGAGTTCTTGACCGGCCAAGCGCTGCTGGTGGGCCCGCTGATGTTCGGGGCGTTGATCGCGGTGTTCTGGCGCGCGGGCCGACGCGCGTCGAGCTTGAGCGATGCGGATAAAACGCTGCTTGCCTTCATTCTGCCGACGCTGCTTGTCGTCACCACCATCGCCTTCGTGACGCGCGCCAATGCGAATTGGGCGGTTGTCTCCTTCGTCGGCGCCATCGTGCTGATCGCGGGACGGTTCGTCGCCTCCAAAGCGGGCGCGCGCTTTCTGATGGCGGCGATTACGCTCAATGTCGCGATTGGGGCGGTGGTGGCCTATGCGCCGTTCCGGCCCGAATTGGCCACCATGTTCAAGAACGTGCGCGCCTCGATGCGCTGGGAGGAAACCGCGCGTGAGATCGCGCTGCGCGCCGCCGCCCAGCCGGGCGAAGCGCCGTTCACCGCCGTGCTGGTGGATGATCGCGCCACCTATTTCGAACTCACCTATTATTGGCGCCACGCGCGCCGCGCCGGCGCGCCGCTGCCGCCGGTGCGCATGTGGCTGCTGCACGGGCAGGCGCGCAATTCAGCCGAAGCCACCGACCCGATGCGCGCGGAAGAGAGCGGGCGCGTGCTGATCGTGCATTCCTCGCGCGATTATCTGCCGTTTGTCGCCGCCGATTTCACGACCTTCCGCACGGTGGAACGGCTCACCGTGCCGCTCGGCGGCAATTACAATCGCGAGCTGGAAATCAGCGTGGCCGAAGGCTTCCAGCCCGCCCCGCGCGACGCCGCGTTCCGGCAAAGACTGCTTGAAATGCAAGGGCGGCGCTAAACCGGATCGTAATCCGGAAACGCGCTGCCGCCATGTTCGGCCGAGCAAGCATTGTGGCGAAACAGCGAAAACAATTCCCGCGCCATGCCGCGCGCATTGCCGGCAAGATCAAGCTGCGCCGGCGCGCGCTCGCGCCACTCAGCCGGCGCGACCACATCCAGCACGCCCGCTTCGCCATCCACGCGCAGCACATCGCCCGAGCGCACGTTCGCCAGCGGCCCGCCTTCGGCCGCTTCCGGCGTCACATGGATCGCGGCCAGCACCTTGCCGCTCGCGCCCGAAAGGCGCCCATCCGTCACCAGCGCCACCTTGAAGCCGCGATCCTGCAACGCGCCGATCAGCGGCATCAATTTGTGCAGCTCCGGCATACCGTTCGCGCGCGGCCCCTGCCCGCGCACCACGATGACGCAATCGCGATCCAGCGCGCCGTCCTTGAACGCCGCCTGCACATCCGCTTGCGAGTCGAACACCAGGCACGCCGCCTCTACGATGCGCTTATCCTCCGCCACCGCGGACACTTTCACGCACGCGCGCCCCAGCCCGCCCGCCAGCAGGCGCAAGCCGCCATCAGCGGAGAACGGCGCACGCGTCCCACGCAACACGCTGTCATCGCCGCTGACGCCCGGCGCATCGCGCCACGCCAAGGTCTCGCCCGCCAGGAAAGGCTCTTGCGCATACGCGCCCAGCCCATCGGCGCCGACAGTGGCGATATCGGCGTGCAGCAAGCCCGCGTCTAGCAATTCGCGTGTCAGAAAGCCCATGCCGCCGGCGGCATGAAAATGGTTCACATCCGCCGCGCCGTTGGGATAAATCCGCGCCAATAACGGCGTCACGTGCGACAGCGCGGCGAAATCGTCCCAATTGATCTCAATGCCCGCCGCCAGCGCGATCGCGGGCAGATGGATGAAATGATTGGTCGACCCGCCGGTGGCCATCAGGCCCACCATGGCGTTGACGATCGCCTTCTCATCCACCACGCGCCCGATCGGACGGTAATCGCCGCCAAGACCTGTGATCGCCGCCGCGCGCTTGGCGGCCGCGACTGTCAGCGCATCGCGCAACGGCGTGTTGGGATTGACGAACGCCGCGCCCGGC
>CAZWQS010000114.1:0-9098 GCA_964635925.1 uncultured Terricaulis sp.
TCAGGCGGTGGCTGGCGATGGTGCGTTGCTGTGGATCGTTGATGTCGGTGCTGTCGTGATAGAACGCCGCCAGAGCGCCGACGGTGCCGACCATGATCGCCATCGGGTGCGCATCGCGGCGGAAGCCTTCGAAGAAGCGATCGAACTGCGAGTGCAGCATCGTGTGATAGGTGATGTTCTTTTCGAAGGTTTTGTATTCCGCTTCGCTTGGCAATTCGCCGTTGGCGAGCAGGTAGCAAACTTCGAGGAAGTTCGAATGTTCGGCCAATTGGTCGATCGGGTAGCCGCGATAGAGCAGGACGCCCTCATCGCCGTCGATGTAAGTGATCTGGCTTTCGCACGAGCCCGTGGAGGTGAAGCCGGGATCGAAGGTGAAAACCTGACCCTCGGCGTAGAGCTTGCGGATGTCGACGACATCGGGGCCGACGCTGCCGCCATACACCGGCAATTCAAGCTGTTTGCCGTTCAGGTTCAGGGTGGCGGGGGCCTTCTTCGTCAGTTTGCTTTGCATGGGCCGTCCTCAAACTTGATCCGCGATGCGCGCCAGCGCTTCTTCGCGGCCTAACAATTCCAATGCCTGTCCCAGATCGGGCGCGGGCGCGCCGCCGGAGAGCGCCGCACGCAAGCCCGGGCCGATTTGACCCAATCCAACGCTTTCTTGTGTAGCGAAAGCCTTAAGCGCGCTGGCAAGGGCCGCGTGCGCCCAATCGGGTTCTGCGGCGAGATGATCGTGCAGGCGCTTCAAGCGCTGCTTGAAGTCGTCTTTCATCAGAGATTTCGCTGTTTCGTCAAGCGAAAGCGGGCGTTTTGCGAGCAGGAACCGGGCCTGTGCGGCGAGCTCAACCACGGTTTTTGCACGCTTTTTAAGCACTGGCGCGGCGCGGGTCAGGAGCACGCGCGCTGCAGTGTCCAGAGGCGTGGTTTTTTCAATCTCGGCGATCAGCAGAGCCGCGATGCGCGCATCCTCCGCCTGCGCCAAGAAATGTGCGTTGACCGAGTCGAGCTTCTTGAAATCGAGCCGCGCCGGCGCCTTGCCGATCTGCGCCAGATCGAATTGAGCGACCGCTTCTTCCTTGCTCAGCACGTTATCGTGCCCAGGGCTCCAGCCCAGACGCATCAGGTAGGCGTTCATCGCCTCGGGCAAATAGCCCATCTCGCGCCATTCGTGCACGGCCTGGGCGCCATGGCGCTTGGAGAGCTTCTTGCCGTCCTCGCCATGGATCAGCGGCACGTGCGCAAACTTAGGCGGCGTCCAGCCCATCGCTTGGAAAATGGGAATCTGGCGCGCGGCGTTGGTAAGGTGATCATCGCCGCGGATCACATGCGTCACGCCCATGTCATGATCGTCAACAACGACCGATAGCATGTAGGTGGGATTGCCATCCGCGCGCAGCAAGACGAGATCGTCGATGTCCTGCGCCTTGATGCGCACTTGGCCCTGAATCAGATCGTCATTGACGACCTCGCCCGCATCCGGCGCGCGCAGGCGCACCACAAACGGCGCATCCGGCGAAGGCGCAGGCGCGCCGTCGCGATAGGGCGAGCGGATGGCGCGGCCCTCGGCATGCGCCGCTTCACGTAATTTCTCGACCTCTTCGGGCGTGGCGTAGCAGCGGAACGCGCTTCCCCGCGCGATCATCGCTTCGGCGGCTTCGCGATGGCGCGGCGCGCGCGCGTACTGGTAGGTGATCTCGCCGTCGTGCTGGAGGCCCAGCCAATCGAGCCCGTCGATGATCGCGGCGATCGCCGCCTCGGTGGAGCGGGCGCGGTCGGTGTCCTCGATCCGAAGGAGGTATTTGCCGCCCATCTTGCGGGCGAACAGCCAATTGAAAAGCGCCGTGCGCGCACCTCCGATATGGAGGTAGCCTGTGGGGGAGGGGGCAAAGCGTGTGACGACGCTCATCTCGGGAGATACGACCTTTCAAAAGCGCGCGCGTGGTAGCACGGCGGGCGCGTTCTCTCCTAGCCGCGCGCTCCGTGATGTTTGGGCGCTGCAGCGGGACCGCTGGATCCTGTGGGTCCCTGTGGGGGTGATCACGGGCGCGGCCGTTTGGCTGACCGCGGCGCGTGATCCGCCGTTCTGGCTGGGCGGGGCGCTGTTGCTGGCGGGCGTCGCCGCCAGCATCGGCTTCGCGGGTTGGCCCAGTGAGAAGCCGGACGGCTGGGCGGTTAGCTTGAGGCGCGCGCTGGCAGGCCTGGCGGCGCTGGCCGCCAGCTTTGGCCTCGGCCTCGCGGCGGCGCAGGCGCGGGCCGCCCTGGTCGCCACGCCGGCGTTTCCGGCGCTCGAAGCGCCTGTCAGTGTTGAAGGCTGGGTCGCCAGCATCGATTCCAGCGATGCGGGGCAGCGTCTGCGCCTGCTGGTGCGCCATATCGAGGGCGTGGAGGGCCCGCCGCGCTATGTGCGCGTCGCCGTGCCGGAAGCGGGGCTGCTCTCGCCGGGGCGGGCGGCGCGCTGCCGGGCGGTGCTTGGCCCGCCCTCTGGGCCGCTTGCGCCCGGCGCGTATGATTTCGCGCGCAGGGCTTGGTTCGAGCGTCTGGGGGCCACAGGGTTCAGTTTCGGCCGCTGCCGCCCCGCGGGGTTCGCGCCGCCGGCGGATTGGCTGGATCGCCAGCGCCTATGGCTGGCGGCGGCGCGCTACGACCTCTCGGGCGCAATCCAGCGCGCCGCGCCCGGCCGGGGCGGCGCCATCGCGGCGGCCTTGGTGACGGGCGATCGCTCGCCGATCGACAAGGAGACCAACGAGGCGCTGCGCGATTCCGGGCTGGGGCATCTGCTCTCGGTATCGGGCATTCATATGGGCGTGGTTGGCGGACTGGTGTTCGCGATGCTGCTTTGGACGCTCTCGCTGATCGGGCCGGTCGCTTTGCGCTGGCCGGTGAAGAAGCTCGCCGCGATCGGCGCGCTGGCGGCGCTGCTGGCGTATCTCATTGTCTCCGGCTCCAGCGTGCCGGCGCTGCGCGCGTTCGTGATGGCGTGCGTGGCCTTCGGCGCCATTCTGCTGGACCGCCCAGCCATCTCCATGCGCGGTCTTGCGCTCGCGGCCTTGATCGTGACGCTGATCTTCCCCGAAGCGGTGATAGAGCCGGGCTTTCAGATGTCGTTCGCCGCGACGATGGCGCTGGTGGCGCTGTTCGAGATCATGAAGCGCGCGCCGCATGAGCCGGCGCTGCCGACGCCGGGGCCGCTCATCGGCGCGTTGCAGGCCAGCGTACGCGGCATTGGCGGCGTGATTTTGATATCGCTGGTGGCCGGGATCGCGACCGACCCGTTTGCGATCTATCATTTCCAGCGTTTCTCCGTGTACGCGCTGCCCGCCAATCTGATCACTGCGCCGATCATGTCGTTTCTGGTCGCGCCAGCGGCGGCCGCGGCGGCGTTGCTGGCGCCGTTTGGGCTGGCCGATCCCGCGATTGAATTGATGGCGAGCGCGCTGGATCTGGTCGCGGCGGTCGGGGCGACGTTCGGCGGGCGCCCGGAGGCGTTGCGCGCGCTGCCGATGGCGCCGGACGGAGCGTTCCTTCTGTGCGTGTTCGCGATGCTGTGGGCGGCGCTGTGGCGCGGCGTGTTGCGCTGGCTGGCGATCGCCCCGTTCATGGCGAGCATTGCGCTCTATGTCAGCGCGCCGCGTCCATTCGCGGCGTTCGATGCGGAGTTGCGCGCGGTATTCGTGGGCACGAACGAGGCCGGCGAGCCATGGCGGCTCATCGCTGGCCGCGGGCGCTCGACCTATGCGCGCGATCGGATCGGCGCGATGCTTGGCCTCGCGTCGCCGCGCGTGGCGCGGCTCTCGGCGCCGGAGGCGTGCACGGAGAGCGCCTGTGTTTTGCAAACACCTGACGCGCGGCCGCTCATCCTGGTGCGCAACGCCGAGGGCTTCGCGCAGGCCTGCGTCGCAGGTGCTATCGTGCTCGCGCGGGTGGCGGCTGAGGATGGTTTCGCTGTGCGCTGCGAGCTTGCCGATCTGGTCGATGCGCCAGCATTGGCCCACGGCGGTGGGGGCTTTATTCGTGAGATCGACGGCGCGCTGACGATCACGCGCGCCCATTCGGCCAGTCTTGTTCGCCCTTGGTCACGCAGCGCCAGCGGGGAGGGCGAGTAGCGCGCTTACGCGTAGCGGCGGATCATCGCCACCAGCTTGCCTTGGATCGCCACCCGGTCAGGCCCGAAGATACGGGTTTCATAAGCCGGATTGGCTGCTTCGAGCGCGATCGAATTGCCGCGCTTGCGCAGGCGCTTCAGCGTGGCTTCCTCGCTATCGATCAGCGCCACGACGATATCGCCGCTATCGGCGGATTCGGTGCGCTTCAGGATGACGACGTCGCCCTCCAGAATGCCCGCGCCGATCATGGAATCGCCTTTGACCTCGAGCGCGTAATGATCGCCATTGCCGATCAATTCAGGCGGGGCGGCCACGCGCCCGATTTCATTCTGCAGCGCTTCGATCGGCACGCCAGCGGCGATGCGCCCAAGGATCGGCAAGCCCACGGCGTCCCCGCCCATGAACTCGCGCCCTTCGCTGACAACGGCGGGTTTGAACGCGCCGCGCCCCTTTGGCGGGGCGGCGGGGGCGGCGGAATCAGGCAGCTTGAGCACCTCAAGCGCGCGCGCGCGGTGCGGCAGGCGGCGCAGGAAGCCGCGCTCTTCCAGCGCGGTGATCAGCCGGTGGATGCCGGATTTGGAGGCGAGATCGAGCGCCTCCTTCATTTCATCGAACGAGGGCGAAACACCCGTCTCTTTGATCCGCTCGTGAATGTAGAGCAGCAATTCTTTTTGTTTCGCTGTCAGCATGACCTTGGACCAAATAGTGAACGATGTGCTGTTCTATATCCGTTCCGAGGGGCTGGTCAAGTCTAGTTTGGTTAAAGCGCCAGTAAGCGCTTGGTCGCTGCTTTCACATCGTCTTGGCGCATCAAACTTTCGCCGACGAGAAACGCGCGCGCGCCGGCGGCGGAGAGGCGCGTGATGTCGGCGTGCGTGAAGATGCCGGATTCCGAGACGAGCAGAACATCGCGCGGGGTTTGCGCCGCGAGTTCTTCGGTGATCGCGAGGTCGGTTTCAAACGTCGCCAGCGAGCGGTTGTTCACGCCGATCAGGCGCCCGTTCAATGTCAACGCGCGCTCCAGTTCGCGCGCATCGTGCACCTCGACCAGCGCATCCATGCCGAAAGCCTGCGCGGTGTCGGCGAGGTCGCGCGCGAGGGCGTCATCGATTGCGGCCATGATGATGAGGATGGCGTCCGCGCCGATCGCGCGGCTTTCGGCCACTTGCCACGTATCGACCATGAAATCCTTGCGCAGCACAGGCAGCGCGCAAGCCGCGCGCGCGGCGACGAGGTAGTCCTCGCACCCCTGGAAGCTGGGCGCATCCGTCAGCACTGAGAGGCAAGACGCCCCGCCCGCCTCATACGCGCGCGCAAGCGCGGCGGGATCGAAATCCGCACGGATCAATCCCTTCGAAGGGCTGGCCTTCTTGATTTCCGCGATCAGAGCCGGCGGTTTGGCGCGCAGCGCCTCTTCAAAGCCGCGCGGATTCGGCTGCGCGCGCGCGGCGGCGTCGATCTCGGCCCACGGACGCGCGGCTTTGCGGGCGGCGACCTCTTGGCGCTTATAAGCGATGATGCGCTCAAGCACGCTCATGATGGGTTCGTCACTGTGATGAGTTTTTCAAGCGCCGCATACGCTGCGCCGCTTTCGAGCGACTGAGTCGCCAATGCATGCGCTTCGATCACATCTTTGGCGGCGTCGGCGGCGAAGAGGGCGGCTGCGGCGTTGATCAGCACGGCCGCGCGATGGCCGGCGCGGCCCGCGCCCTCAAGCAGCGCACGCATTTCTGCGGCGTTCTCTTCCGCCGCGCCGCCGCGTAGATCAGGATGCACTTCGGCCTCCATCGTGGCGATTTGGCGTGTGATTACGCCATTGGCCAGCGTCGCCACGTGGTTGGCCTCTTGGCCCGCCGCGGACACTTCATCGAGGCCGCCGGCGCCGTGTACGACAAGCGCCTTCACGCAGCCCAGTTCACGCAGCGCGCCGGCGACAGGCTCGACAAAATCGGCGCTGAACACGCCGACCAATTGCCGCGTCACGCCCGCCGGGTTCGAGAGCGGGCCGAGCAAATTGAAAATCGTGCGCTTGCCCAATTCGCGGCGCGCCAGCGCGACGTGGCGCATGGCGGGGTGGTGATTTTGCGCAAACAGGAACGCGACGCCAGCCTCGCGCAACGCTCGCTCGATAAGGGCGACCTCGCCCGTCAGCTTCACGCCAAGCGCCTCCAGCACGTCGGCGGCGCCGCTCTTTGAACTCATGGCGCGGTTGCCGTGCTTGGCCACGGGCACGCCCGCGCCTGCGACCACGAACGCAACGGCGGTGGAGATGTTGAGCGAATGCGCGCCGTCTCCGCCGGTGCCGCAAACATCGATTGCGTTGGCGGGGGCGTTCACGCGCAACATGCGCGCGCGCAGCGCCCGCGCGCCGCCGGCGATCCAGCGGGGCTCGTTCATCAGCGGCATGGTGAGCGTGAGGAAGTGCTTGATATCCTCATGCGCGGCGGCGCCATCCATGATCAGCGCGAAGGCGGCGTCGATCTCGTCGGCGCTGAATGCGCCGGCGTTGGCGAGCTTTTGGTTCAGATCCGCGAGACTCATTTGAGGCCCGCCGCCTGCAGGAAATTGCCGACGATGGCGTGACCGTGCTCGCTGGCGATCGATTCAGGGTGGAATTGCACGCCGAACACCGGGCGCGTTTTGTGCGACATGCCCATGATTTCGCCGTCGGCGGTTTGCGCGTCGATGCTGAGGCAATCGGGAAAGCTGGCGCGTTTCACGGCGAGCGAGTGATAGCGCGTGGCGCGGAAGGGCGAGGGCAGGCCGCGGAACAGGCCGCCTCCGCCATGGGTCACCTCGGACACCTTGCCGTGCATGATCTCTCGGGCGCTGACCACCTCGCCGCCGAACGCCTGGCCCATGGCTTGGTGGCCGAGGCAGACGCCGAGGATCGGCACGTTCGCGGGCGCGGCGGCGAGCAGGGGAAGGCAAATGCCCGCTTCGTTGGGCGTGCAGGGGCCCGGCGAGAGGATGATCGCCTTGGCTTTGCGCGCCAGCGCCTGATCGACGCTCAGCGCATCATTGCGCACAACCTCCGTGCGCACGCCGAAATCTTCAACGTAATGAACGAGATTGTAGACGAAACTGTCGTAATTATCGATGACGAGGATCATGGGGCCCCTGGCCTTTGGCTGGACGAACGAAAGCTCTTAGTCGCGCTCGTTCGCACGCCATCGGGACACGGGGAGGGGCCAGCGGGTCATCGGGCGCCATCATAGCCAAAAAGCACGGGCTGCAAACAGGGTTCGCCTTGGGGTATGCTGAGCCCGCGGGCGCAAGGCGTCGGGCCTTGGGCGATCTTGGGGGTGGGCCATGATCAGCTTTTTCGGCATCAAGAACATCGAAGAAATCGATTTCGGGCGCCTGGTGCGGCAATTGCCGAACCGGCCGAGCGGGTGGAATCCGTTCAGCACTCAGGGCCAATACATCTCGGCGATCCTGCAATCCTATCCGACGCTGCTGGAGCACGAGATCAACACGCCTCTGCGTTTGGCGCATTTCATCGGGCAGGGATTGGTTGAGACGAATTTCCTGCGCGCCCGCGCCGAGAACCTCAATTATAGCGCCGAGAAGCTGAAAGAGATTTTCGGCCACAAATTCGCCGGCGACGACGAAATCCGCGCTTACGCCAACAAGCCGGAAAAGATCGCCAACCGGGTTTACGCCAATCGCATGCAGAATGGGTCGGAGGCGTCGGGCGATGGCTGGCGCTATCGCGGGCGCGGGTTTTTCCAGATCACTGGCAAGCAGAATTACATTCGCTATGGCGAGATCGCCGGCGTCGATCTCGTGGGCGATCCCGAAATGATGGAGCGCGATTTAAAGCGCTCCGTGAAAGTTGCGGCGGCGTACTTTCAGCGCACTGGCCTCGCCGAATTCGCTGATCGCAACGATATCGCCGCCGTGTCGCGCGGGGTGAACCGTGGCGATCCTCGCTCGCGCGCGCCCGCGCACGGCGAGGCGCTACGCATCCAATGGACCACCAACGCCATCGCGCTGGTGCGCGATCCGCAGGCGCTGTTGGCAAGCGGCGCGGTCAGCGGCGCGCAAAGCACGCTCGGCGTCGGCAGCACGGGCGAAGAGGTGAAGAAGGTGCAGCGCTGGCTCGCCGCGCTTGGGTACGCCGTCGGCGCCGCCGACGGCGTATACGGGCCAGCGACGCGCCGCGCGGTTCTGGCGTTTCAGGATGAGCACGCGCTGCCAACTACGGGTGCGGTCGATTCCGCGACGATGAGCGCGCTGCAAGCCGAACTCGAAGGCGCGCCTGCGCCGACGCCAGGGGAATCGCCTGCCGATGCGGTCGCGCCAGCGCCGAGCCCGCCTGTCGCGCCGCCCGCTTCAGAACCGCCGCCAGCGCCTGTGGTTGAATCGCCGCCAGCGCCCGTGATCGAAACGCCGTCGGCGGCGGAGGTTCCGCTCGAGCCTGCGCCCACGGAAGCGCAACCCGAGCCAGCGCCTGAAGCCGCTTCAACGCCGACGACCGACCTGGCTCTGGAGCCGACGCCGGAGGCGCCGCCTGCGCCGGACACGCAGGCTTCCGTTGAAGCTACGGAAGAAAGCCGCGCAGGGAGCGCGACGCCGGAAGCGCCCGCGCCAGATGCGCCCGAAGAGCGCCCGCCGACCGCTTAACGCCGCGCGCTACGGATAGCGCCACGCTTCCGCCGCCGCCTTGAACAGCGCGCGCGATTTGTGGCGCGTCTCCTGCAATTCGGCTTCCGCGTCGCTGTCGAGCACGACGCCCCCGCCCGCCTGCACGTGCAGCATGCCGTCTTTCACGATCGCGGTGCGCAGGGCGATGCAGGTGTCCATATCGCCGCCCGCGCCGAAATAGCCGACGCCGCCTGCATAGATGCCGCGCCGATGCGGCTCGACCTCATTGATGATTTCCATCGCCCGCACCTTCGGCGCGCCGGTGACGGTGCCGTGCGGAAAGCCCGCCATCAGCGCATCGAGCGCCTCAAGCCCATCGCGCATTTCGCCCTCCACGTTGGAGACGAT
>CAZWQS010000115.1:0-8980 GCA_964635925.1 uncultured Terricaulis sp.
GTGTCGCGATAGATTTCCCAGGTGAGGTCTTCGGCGACGCCATCCACTTTTTCCAGCGCCTGATAGATCGGCACCGTGCCGATCGGCACGGGGCTGTTGCGGATGATCCAGTCGCGGATGTTGTGGATGTTGCGGCCTGTTGAAAGGTCCATCACCGTGTCCGCGCCGTGGCGGATGGCCCAGACGAGTTTATCCACTTCCTCGGCCATGGAGGAGGTGACGGCGCTGTTGCCGATATTGGCGTTGATCTTCACCAGAAAATTGCGGCCGATGATCATCGGCTCCAATTCGCTGTGATTGATGTTCGCGGGGATGATGGCGCGGCCGCGCGCGATTTCATCGCGCACGAATTCCGGCGTCACGAAATCGGGGATGCTCGCGCCGAAATCCTCGCCGTCGCGGATGAAGGCGCTGTTTGCCTCGCGGCGCAGGTTTTCGCGGATGGCGACATATTCCATCTCCGGCGTGATGATTCCGCGGCGTGCGTATTCAAGCTGGGTGACGGAGGCGCCGCCTTTCGCGCGCAGCACGCGCGGCTGTTTGGGGAAGGGCGGCGTGAGCTTTTCGGCGGAGACATTGCCGTTATCTTCCGGCTTCACGGCGCGGCCTGCGATCTCCTCCACATCGCCGCGCGCTTTGATCCAATCCACGCGCGGGCGTGCGAGGCCGAGATGGATGTCGATCTTCGCATTCGGATCAGTATAAGGCCCGCTTGGATCATAGATCGTCACCGGCGGCTCGTTCGCGGTGGGATGCACCGCCACTTCGCGGAACGGCACGCGCAAATCCGGATGCGCGCAGCCGGATGCGTACACTTTGCGCGAGCCGGGGATCGGGCCGGTCGTGACGGACGGCGTAAAAACGGATTGCGGTTCTGGCTTATTCATAAGCGGGCCTCCCTCCGCCGGTGCTAACCGGTTCAGGTTCGACGGGTCGCAGGATTACCTGCCTCTCAGCCGCTCAGACGCGGCCCCCCGGGTTATGGATAAGGCTCTGTACGCCAGAGCGCGCACGCTTTCAACGGCGCGGATCGCCCAGCTCGCCGGCGGTTTCCACGCGCAGCGTGCCGGCGATGTAGCCGGCGTAAGCGAGCCACACGCCGATCAAAGCGGTGACGCAGCCGGCGATCGGCAGCGCCATCGGCGTGGCCAAGATGAATTCCGCGCCACGATGCAGGAATTGCGGGGCGAACAGCGCGCCCACGCCGCGCAGCACAAACGCCCAGGCCAGCACGCTGATCACGATAGCCGAAAAGCTCGACCAGCGCTGGTGCAACACAATAAGGCCAAGCCCGATCATCAGGCTGAGGAACCCCGCGAACACGAGCAGCGGATCGTTGGCGAGAAAGCCCATCATCACCGAGATAACGCGGTGGGTCTGCGTAATCAGCATCACGCCCGCCGCGATCAGCACAGGGCCGAGAACGCGCGCGAGGACGAAAGTGGTGTCAGGCTTCATGGGAAGCGAGCCTGAAGCGGCGCCCATGGCGCGTCAAGCGCGCAAACTCAGGGCGCGACATCGCCCGCGGTTTGCGCGAAAGGCAGGGCGTGCGTGACGAGCGCGACCAAAGCGCGGCCGGGCTCCTCGCTGGTGGGCTCGTGCGCGGAATGTTCGAACCAGACCAGGGTTTTGCTGGGCGCGTTGAGCCGCGCCAGCCATTCGGCGCCGACCTCTGAGTTCACGTTGTAATCGTGGCGCCCGCTCAAGAGGATCACGGGCGCATTGAGCGAGGCGACATCGCTGAAATCCGCGTTGGCCCAAAGCGCAGGGAAGAGGCGCTGCACGGAGCGTTCGTTGGCTTCCCACACCACGGCCAGGTCCGCATCCGTGTAATCGGGCGAAAGCCGCGCCGTGCGGGTAAAATCGGAGGAATCGGCGCGCCCATGGACGACGCCGCCATAATGGCCAAGCCAGCGGCGCTGGATCAGCAGATCGTCCGTCGAAGGCGGGCCGGTTTCGGCGTAGGGCGCGAGGCTTTCAAGCGCGGCGATGGCTTCGGCATTATTTTCCGCGCGCGCCTGCGCCATCGCCCAGGCATAGCCGCGCCGCTCGCCTTCGAGCATGTCGGCCGCTTGGCCGACGCCGATATAGGCATGCAGCCACTCGGGATGGCGCTGCGCGATCTCGACGCCAAGCACCGAACCCCAGGATTGGCCAAGCACGAAGATGCGTTCTTTGCCGAATTCCTGACGCAGCCACGCGACCATCTCGACCGCATCTTCCACCATGCGCTCATAGGTGAGGCTTTCGATCATGGCGTCGCGATCGGATGCGGCGGCGTAGGTTTTACCGGCGCCGCGCTGGTCCCAATGCACCACAGTAAAATAATCTTCCCACGCGCGTGTTTGCGACCAAGCCGTGGGCATTGAGACGTAGCCAGGCCCGCCGTGAATGTAGAGCAGGATCGGGTTGCGCCGATCGACGCCGCGGATGGACACCCATTGATCGACGCCGCCGATGCGCACCGCTTCCAGGCGCTCCACGCCCTGCTCGGTCACGACGCGGCGCATATTGGCGACAATCTCTTGCGCCTCCGCGCGGCTTGCCGGCGCCGGCGCCGGCGCTTGCGTGCAGGCGCAGAGCGCGAGGATGGCCGCGGCGAGCGCGATTTTCCGAAAGCTCATCGTGTTTCCCTTGTGCGGAAGACGTAGCCGGGCGTGCGATTGCCGACAATGCCGGGGTTATCCATGACCTTGGAGGTCACGCTTGCCGCGGTTCAATCCACAGCGCTTCGGCGCGGGCGATGAGGGCGCCGCCTGCAGTGTAGAGCGCGCTGGCGCCGCGATGCTTGCGGCCATCGGAACCAAGCGCCCACGCGGCGACAATCAAAGTTTCGCCGACGCGCGGCGCCGGCGCGTCGATGCTGGCGCTCATGCGCGCGAGCAGGGCAGGCTTGCCCGCGTGCGCCAGCGCCCAATAGCTGGGGCAATCGAGCGCGGCGTGAATGAAATCCTCGTGCAGCAAGCCCGCATCGTCGGCCAGATCGGCGCCTGGCGTCCATGTGCACGCGACCAGATCGCGGCCTTCGACCTTGCCGGTGTAAAGATGCAAGCCGTCATCGGCGGGCCGGCCAGGGCCGCACACGAAGCAGGTCGCGTAGCGATGATCGGCCAGGCCCGGATAGCGCGCCGCGGCGGCTTCCGCTTGGGCGCGGCTGGGGGCGGGCGGCGCTTCGAGCGCAAGCGCGGCCGGCGCGCCTTCGGCCAGCAGCGTCTCGCCATCGAACAGCGCGACACGATCGCCCTCGCGCGTTACGCGAAGCTGGGTTTCCAAGGGCGGGGGCGCGCGCAGCGTTACGACGCTGGCGCCCCGAATGTGGCGCGCGATGCGCCCGCACACATAGCCGCCATTGCCGGAACCCGGCGGGCCGTTGAAGCGCGCGGCGATGGTGAAGGTTTCAATCTGCATGAAGGCGATGTCGCGCCTTGGCCGTGTGCACGTCAAGCGTTGCGCGCGCAGGCCGCTTTGGCGCATCATGGGGTGCAAGGAGCGTCCATGGGTTCGCCGGCCGATTACACGATCATTGTGCTGCTCGTCGTCATCGGCGTGGCGCTATGGAGCATGCTTGATCGCCTCGCCGCGCTTCAGCGTGACGTGGAGGCGATCAAGCAAAAGCTGGGTCTTGGCGAGTCGCCGCGCGAGTGATCCGCTCAGCCCAACTTGGAGTCTGGCGGCACGAGTTTCATGTGCGGGTAGGGGATTTCGATCCCGGCGTCGTCGAACGCGATTTTAATGCGCTTTAGGTATTCGCGCTGAACCGTCCATTGTTTGCCGGGCGCGGTTTTGATGCGCGCTTTCAGCATGATCGCGGAATCGGCCAGCGCATCGACGCCGGCGATGTCGATATCTTCCATGATGAAGCCGGAGAAGCCCGGATCCTTGCGCAAGTCTTCGCCTATGCGCTGCATAGTGGCGATGGCCGCTGGGATGTCCGAGGTATAATCGATCGATAGGTTGAACACCGCGAAAGAGAATCCCTTGGTGCGGTTGTGGATCACTTGCGCTTCGCTGTAGGGGAAGACGTGCAGCGTGCCGTCAAAATCGCGCAGCTTGATGGTGCGTAGCGACATTTCCTCCACCACGCCGCCGAAATCCTGAATCATCGCCACGTCGCCGACGGAGACGATGTCTTCCAGGATGAGGAAGATGCCGGTGAGAAAGTCTTTCACTAAAGTCTGCGCGCCGAAACCGACAGCCAGGCCGATAATGCCGGCGCCGGCGATCAGCGGGCCGATTTCGACACCAACTTCCGAGAGCGCCATCATGGCGGCGATGACGATCAAGGTTGTGGTGACAACCCCGATCAGCAACGGCGCCAGCGTGCGCACCTGCGCGGCGCGGCGCGGGCTGCGCGCGCGATCGGCGATGCGCGCGAACATGCGCTTGATGGAAAGCTGTGCAAGCTCAAGCGCGACGAAGGCGATGAAGAGAATAAACGCGATGCGCGCCGCCGCCCCGAACGCAGCGCCCAGCGGGCCCTGGCGGAGGTCTTGAAAATCAAACCCCCAAAGGCGAAGCACCGTGATCAATGCAAGAACAACAATCGCCACGCGCGCAATGCGCAGCGCCCAGCGGCCAAGCGGGCGCGAGCGGTGGCTGGGGTTGGCCTCGCTGTCCGGCGCCACGCGCTCGGTCAACGCCTTGTAGAGCACGCGCAGGCCCCAGATCAGCAGCATCGCCCCGATCAGGACGAGCAGCGTCAGCCCGCCGCGCAGGGCGGCTTGTTCCGGATCGAGCGAAAGCACGCCGGCGACAAAGCTTTGAATGTTGGCGATGAGCCCGTTGACGTCGATGCTCGGCGGGGGCGCTTCGGCGGGCGGTGCGGTGGTGAGAGTCAGCATGGCGCGCGATATAGAGCGCGCGCGCCAAAGAATCGAGCCGCCGTCACGCCCCAGGCTTGGCGAACGCCAGCAGGAACCAGCCGGCGATCATGGAAACGCCGCCCACGGGCGCGAGCATGATAAGGACAGGCGTGTGCGCGATGGCGAGCACGTAAAGCGCGGCGGCGAACAGAGCCGCGCCAGCAAGGATCATCGCGCCGCCGATCAGATTGAGGCGCCCCGCGCGGTTGGCGAGCGCAAGGCCGGCTGCGGCCGCGAAGAGTTGCAGATAGGCCGCCTGCCGCACGCGCTCGGCGTCATGCGGCTCAAGCTTGAGCGCATGCGCGGCAAGCACCAGCATGATCAGCGCGCAAGCGCCGGAAAGTGCGGCGAAACTGTTGAGAAAGCGCATGCGTGCTCCTACATTGGCTGTCATCTCAGATCAATCCACGAGCAGAACCCGCGCGAGGCGGCAGGAGAGCGGCATGCAGCAACGCGAATTGGGAAAAAGCGGGCTGATGGTCACGCCGTTGATGCTGGGCGGCAATGTGTTCGGCTTCACGGCCGATGAGGAGGCGTCGTTCGCGGTGCTGGATGCGTTCGTGGCGCAAGGCGGCAATTTCATCGACACTGCCGATACGTATTCTTCCTGGGTTCCAGGCCATGCGGGCGGGGAGAGCGAAACCGTGCTCGGCAAATGGTTCGCGCAAGGCGGGGGCCGGCGCGAACGCGTGCTGATCGCCACCAAGGTGGCGAAATGGGAGAAGCGCCCAGGGCTGAAACCGGCCAATATCGTCGCGGCTTGCGATGACTCGCTCATGCGCATGAAGACCGATGTGATCGATCTCTATCAATTGCATGAAGATGATATGTCGGTCGCGCCCGAGGATTATATGGGCGCGCTGGCGGGTTTGGTGGAAGCTGGCAAGGTGCGCGCGGTGGGGCTCTCCAATTTCACGCCGGAGCGGACCTTGGCCGCGATCAAGGCCGGCGGGCCGCGCGTGGAGACAATGCAGCCCGAATACAGCCTGATGAGCCGCGAGATCGAAGCGGAGATGGCGCCGCTTTGCGTACGCGAGAACATCTCGCTGATCACTTATTTCGCGCTGGCGAGCGGTTACCTCTCGGGAAAATATCGCACGGCGGCGGATAAATCCAAAAGCGTGCGCGGCGGGCGCATGGACGGCTATATGAGCGGCAAAGGCCCCAAGGTTCTCGCCGCCATGGATGGCGTCAGCGCGAAGACGGGCGCGAGCCTGGCGCAGATCGCGCTGGCGTGGCTGATGGCCAAGCCCGGCGTGGCCGCGCCGATCGCCAGCGCCACCAATGTCGCGCAGCTCAACGAATTGATGGGCGCGCTCGACGTGACGCTCGCGCCGGAGGATATCGCCGCCCTCGACGCGGCGAGCGCTTGAGCTTTTCATTCGCGCGCAAGCGGCTAAGATCGCGCCGACCAGATGGGAGGCGTCCATGGCGGACAAGCGGAAAATTGGGCTGATGCGCCGAGGGCTGATCGCGGTCGGCTCGCTTTTGTTTTCCGCGGCGTGCGCGACGATCACTTCTACGCCAGATGCGCCCTCGGTGGCGCCCAATGCGCGCGCGAACGCGGCGCAGCAGCATCCCCAAATCGTGGCGCAATTCGGCGGCGCGGTGGAGGGCCCGGTCGCCGCTTATGTCAGCGGCATTGGCGAGCGCGTGGCCACGGCCGCCGGCGTGCCGGGGCAATGCACCTTCACGGTGATCAATTCGGATGTGGTCAACGCGTTCGCCGTGCCGGGCTGCTACATCTACATCACGCGCGGCATCCTCGCGATCATGAATTCGGAAGATGAGCTCGCTTCCGTGCTGGGGCACGAAGTAGGGCACGTCGTCGCCGATCACTCCGCGCAGCGGCAGAATGCGTCCACGCTCTCAACGATTGGCGCGTTGATCGTCGGCGTGGCGACCGGCTCGGGCGAACTGGCGCAGCTCGCGGGGCAGGCGGCGCAGCTCTACACGCTCAATTATTCGCGCGATCAGGAATTCCAGTCCGACGATCTGGGCGTACGCTATCTCGGCGTCAACGGCTACAATCGCTACGCCGCCGGCGATATGCTGAACGCGCTTGGCGTGCAGGATGCGCTGCAGGCGCGCATCTCCAATCGCGACGCGGCCAGCGCCATCCCGGCCTGGGCGCGCACGCACCCGCTTTCCGCCGATCGCGTGGCGCGCGCGAATGCCAATGCGCAAGCCGCCGGCGCCGTGCGCGGCCAGCCGCCGGAAACCGTGCAGCCCTACATGAATGCGATCAACGGCCTCATCTATGGCGACGATCCCGAGCAAGGCTTCGTCAACGGCCGCACTTTCGCGCACCCAGTGATGCGCATCGCCTTCGAGGCGCCGGAAGGCTTCACGTTGACGAACACGACGAGCGCGGTGCTGGTGCAAGGCCAGAGCGGGCAGGCGCAGTTCGGCGGCGGCGGGGCGCTGGGGCAGAATTCGCTAGAAAGCTACGCGACCAGCGGCTTGCGCCAAGTGCTCGGCAACGCGCCGAACCAGGTGGGCCAAACACAACGCACGACGGTGAACGGACTGGAGACCGTGATCGCGCCAGCGCGCGCGCAAACCCAGAACGGGCAGATCCTCGACGTGGCGGTGATCGCTTATCGCGTCGGCGACCGGGCGTTCCATTTCATCACCATGGCGCCGCAGAATGGCGGGGTGGCGTTGCAGCCGATGTGGCGCTCGATGCGCCAACTCTCCGCCTCCGAAGCCGGCGCATTGCGCGCGCGGCGTCTGGAGATCGTAACCGTGCGCAGCGGCGATAGCGTGCAGTCCCTCTCGCGCCGCATGGCGTTCGAGACCTATCAGGAAGACCGTTTCCGCGCCATCAACGGCCTTGCCGCCGGCGAAAGCGTGCGCGCCGGCGATCGCGTTAAAATCGTGACGTACGCGCCGCGGTGACAGCACGGCGCGACGGCGAAGGCGTGATGGGGCTCTCGCGGCTGCGCGTCTACGCGATGCTCGTGCTTGTCGTGCTGTTCTGGGCCGGCAATTCGATCGCCGGGCGCGCGGTGCATCAGGACATTCCGCCCTTCACGTTGGCGCTGGTGCGCTGGACGGGCGCGCTGATTTTGCTGGCGCCGTTTGCATGGCGGCATTTGCGACGCGATTGGCCGATGGCGCGCCGGCATTGGCGCGCCATTGTTTTGCTCGGCGTGCTGGGCGTGGCCTCGTTCAATGCGCTGCTTTATTCGGGCCTGGCGCACACGACGGCGACCAATAGCCTGCTGATTCAAGCGGGCACGCCGGCGCTGGTGCTGTTGCTGGGCCTGATGGTGTTCCGCGAGCGGCCTGAGCCGGCGCAGGTGCTTGGCGTCAGCATCGCCGCGTTCGGCGTTGCGGTTATCGTGCTGCGCGGCGATGTGAGCGTGCTCAGCTCGTTGCGTTTCGGCTATGGCGATATGCTGATCGTCTGCGCGGTGGTGATCTGGGCGCTTTACACGACGCTGCTGCGCCTGCGCCCCGCGATTCATCCGCTCTCGCTGTTGGCGCTCACGTTCGCGATCGGGGCGCTGGCCATGATCGCGCCGGCGATCGCCGAATGGCAGGTGCGCGCCGTAAACCTCACGCCGCTGTCGTTGGGCGCGATGGCCTATGTGGCCGTGTTTCCGTCGCTGGCGGCGTATTTCCTGTACAACACAGCGGTGCAGGAGATCGGCGCGGCCGACGCCGGGCAGATGATCAGCTTGCAGCCCTTGCTGGGCGCGGTGCTGGCTTGGCTGTTCCTGCGAGAGCCGCTGGAAAACTATCACATGACAGGCATGGCGCTGATCGCGCTCGGCATCGTGTTGCCTTTGGCCGCGCGTGCGCGGACGCGGGCGGCGTGAGGCTTCCTCACGCCCCTGCGCGGTTCTTTACCAGATCATCCACCACGCTTGGATCGGCCAGCGTGCTGGTGTCGCCCAGATTGCCCAGTTCGTTTTCCGCGATCTTGCGCAGGATGCGGCGCATGATTTTGCCGCTGCGGGTTTTCGGCAGGCCGGGCGCGAATTGGATCACATCGGGCGTCGCGATCGGGCCGATCTCGGTGCGCACCCATTTGACCAATTCGCTGCGCAGCTCATCGCTCGGCGCCTCGCCGACATTCAGCGTCACATACGCGTAGATGCCTT
The DNA here is from genome assembly GCA_964635925.1 of uncultured Terricaulis sp. Lineage (GTDB taxonomy): Bacteria > Pseudomonadota > Alphaproteobacteria > Caulobacterales > Aquidulcibacteraceae > Vitreimonas. Next base: position 8,975 of record CAZWQS010000115.1, read on the forward strand.
GGCCCT
>CAZWQS010000116.1:0-8972 GCA_964635925.1 uncultured Terricaulis sp.
AACACCTGACCTACGCATTACGAATGCGCCGCTCTACCGGCTGAGCTAAGGCGGCTAACCTACAGATTTCAAAGTGCTTTCCCAGTTTGGAGCCGATGGCCGGATGTCCGGTTTTCCATTCGGTTTTCCATTCAACGCGGCGAACACCCCGAAATTGGCGGGTTGGAGGCGCGCAGATACCCGGATTTAGCGCCCAAGCCAAGCCTTGCTTGCCGGGCGGGGCGTCGCGGGTGCAAATCGGGCGTGGAAACCCAGCCTTGAGCCTTGCCCGCGCCCGAAACATCGCCGATCTGCGCGCCCTGGCCCGGGCGCGCCTGCCGCGCATGGTGTTCGATTATATCGACGGGGGCGCCGATGATGAGCGCACTTTGGCGGCCAACGAATCGCGGTTCAAAGCGCTGACGCTGAACTGGGACGCACTGGTCGATGTCTGCGCGATCGATACGAGCGCCGCGATCATGGGCGCGGCCATGCGCCTGCCCTTCTTCATCAGCCCCACGGCGACCTCGCGGCTGTTCCACCCGCGCGGGGGCGAACTGGCGGTGGCGCGCGCGGCGCAATCGGCGGGGATCGTCTATGCGTGCTCGACATTGGCCTCCACCTCAATGGAAGACATCGCCGCCGCGCACCAAGGCCCGCGCTGGTTTCAGCTTTACGTCTGGAAGGACCGCGCCCTGGTGCGCGAGACGCTGGCGCGCGCGAAGGCGGCCGGGTTCTCGGCGATCATCCTCACCGTGGACGTGCCGGTGGCCGGCAATCGCGAGCGCGATCACGCCAACGATTTCACCATTCCGCCGAAAGTCACCTGGCGCACGGCGAGCCAAGCGCTGGCGCGTCCCGGCTATCTCTGGGATCTGGCCACAACGCCGCGCATCACGCCCGCCAATTTCGCCAACGTCGATATCGACGGCGGCCTGATCGCCTTCATCAATGCGCAATTCGATCGCAGCGTGACCTGGGAGGATGCGCGCTGGCTGCGCGAGAATTGGGACGGCAAGCTCGCCATCAAAGGAATCATCAATGCGGACGACGCGCGCCGCGCCGCGGCGGTCGGCGCCGATGCGGTGTGGGTGTCCAATCATGGCGGACGTCAGCTCGACACCGCGCCGGCCACGATCGACGCCCTGCCCGCGATCGCGGATGCGCTGGCGGGGTAAACTGAAATCATCTTCGACGGCGGCGTGCGGCGCGGGACCGATATTATCAAGGCGCTTGCCTTGGGCGCGAATGCGATCGCGCTCGGGCGTGCTTATCTGTGGGGCCTCGCTGCAGGCGGGCAAGTTGGCGTCATGCGCGCGCTGACGATCCTGGAAGAAGAGCTGCGCCGCGCCATGGCGCTGACGGGCCGCGCCAAAATTGGCGCCATAGGGCCGGACGTTCTGTTTCGCGCTTAAGCGGCGGCGCCTCTGGCCGGCGCATCGCTCTTGATGAATTCGATGCCGCTCAGCGTCGTTTCAAAATCGTGCAGCACCTCAATGGCTTCGTCGGCCTCCATCATGGGGGCGGCGGTGTCTGGGAAGCGGAAGCGCCAGAACGAATCGATGTGCTTGATCACGCCCACCGCCTCGCCGATCGGGATGAACAGCGACGGCGCCTTGAGCAGGAAATCGCGAAACGCCGAAGGCTTGCCGTCGGCCAAAGCGGCGAACGCGGCGCCGTATTCCAGCAGCAATTCATCCACGCGCGCGAGCGCCGTCATCATCTGGCGCAAAATGTCCTTGCGCGATTCAGCGAGATCGCGCCGCTCCTCGGAGGTGGAGCCAGACACGCGCAGGCCGGCAAAGCGCGGGCGGAAGCTTTCAAGCTCGGGCTTGAACTCGCCAATCAGCCATTTGTAATAGAGAAAGCCTTTCCAGGCGAACACGCCTTCAATGTATTCGTCGCCCGAAAGCCGCAGCGTCTGACGCAGCGGATCGAGCGATTTGGCGGTTTCGTCCGTCATCAGCTTTTCCGCGAGGCGATTTGATAGATCGCCCGCGTGGCGCCCGCCGGTGGAGAAGGCAAGGCTGATCAATTGGCTGATCTCGCGGCCCACGAACTGGCGCATGCGCGCCACGTCGGCCTCAGCGAGATCGAAATAGCAGCGCGCGGGATCGATGCCGATCGTACGCAGGCGTTCGCGCATTAGGAACGGGTCGAACGAAGGCAGCGCGCCCAGAACCTTCAGCAGCTCGACATCGGCCTGCAGATCGGTTTCGCTCTCATAGCCTTCGACCGTATCGCGCACGATGCGTTCAAACCGCCGTTCGCCGATCAGGAAGCTGACGCCCCCCAACTCAAGCTCCTTCACCGAATAGGGCAGGATCACTTTGGTGGCCGAGGTCACGGGGCGGGTGAACAATTCGCGCTCATTAGGACGCACCGCGTGCTTGAGAATCAGCGAGCGGTTCAGCCGCTTGTTGCGAAACATCGGCTTGGCCGAGAATTCCTCGGTCTCGCCGAAGCGTTCATAGGCCAGAGCAAGATTGAGCACGCGGGCTGTCGAGCCGCTTTCGCGGATCAAAGACAAGTCACGGCGGCCGTCGGCGTTGCGCACGGTCGTTGGTCCCTCCAGCGCAACCATGGCGCGCAGGGAGTGAAGGTTTCTTTAACCACCGCTTGAATTTTAAGATACGACCTCGGCCGGCGGGGGCAGCGCGCGTTCAGGGATCGCATCCAGCGCCACCCCGCGCGGCATGGCGCGCGCCACCCAGCGCCAAAACACCGGCAACATGGCCAGGATCAGCACGAGCTTTACAGCGCCGGCGAAGGGCAGCGCATCCAGCGGGGTCTGCACCGCGACCAACACATAGGCCAGTGCGCAAAGGCCCAGCAGCGCCCCCAACAGCAGGAAGAAATAGCGCTTCTGCGTCTCCCCGATCAGCGCGCGCAATTTGGGGTTGGCTTCGCCGAGCCGCTCCAACAGAGCTTGCACAAAGGGCGTGTAGCCCGCGCTGCGATCCTCGAACCGACCGGGGCCGATATAGTGCCCGTTGTCGATCGAGACCTTGTCGCCGTTCTTGAATTGCGCCTCAAACGTGTAGCGCCAAGGCTTGAAGCGCGTCGGCGCGTGGCACAGGCGCACGCTGACAAAATCCTTCCAGGCCCAGCGGCGCACATGGCCAGAGGCGCCGATCGAGGCCAGCCCCCCCTCCTCCACGCGCCATTCGCGCTCGCCGCGCGAGAGCGCATTGTGCCGCCTGCGATAGATCACGCCAAACACGCTCCGCCCGCCCCGCGCCGGAAAGGCCTGTTTATCGGGCCGGACGCAAGCGATCTAGAGCACACGCTGGTTTCTAGCACCGCCCTGCGCCGCAGCGATGATAATTATCCCACCAGGCGCTGTCGCGCTGGCGCTGTGCGTTGCTGCGGTTATCGCCCCCGCTGGCGCCAATGCCGGAAAACGGGAGCGTCCAGGGCGCTTCCGCGCGCGCGCGGGCGGCGCGCGCATCGATTTGGGCTTGCTGTTCGCGGGTGACGCAGGCGTGCGGGTTCAGATCGCAGAAGGCGATGGTCCAGCGATCGTTGACGAACGCCTGCATCGGCGCACGTCCGGAAGGATCGACGCCGATGTTCGGCGTCGCCGGATCGTGAACCACCGCACGCGCGCCGTGCACGTACAGGAACTCATAATCGCGCGCGCCCTCCTCGATATAGATCATGCGGCTGCGCGCGCCTTGCTCGGAGATCAAGACCGTGCGCACGCGATCGCGGTGCGCGGGATGAGGCTGGCGCTCCGCCACGACGCGATAGCCGCCGCCAAGCGACGGCGCGTTGGCGATCATGCGGTCGACCAGGGCGCGGCCGCCTTGCAAGGGCGATCCGCCGGGCGTCCAGGGCGTATCCAATTGCGGTTTGAGCGCGGTGATGCGGCACGCCGGCTCCGGCTGGCCATCGGCGCCAGGGCCGAAATCGGCCGCGAGGAAAATCACCGCGCCGCCGACATCGCGATAATAGAGCGGCCGCGTCGCCTGGGGCGCGGGATCGAAGCCCGCCTCCCAAGCCAAGCGGTGAAGATCGCCGCCTTCCTCCGCCTCCCAGCAGATGTTGAACGCGCCGAGCACCACTTGCTCGGGCGTGTGCCGTTGCGCGAACGCGGGCGCAGCGAGCGCGGTGACGGCGAACGCCGCGGCGAGTGTCGCGACCCTGAATGTCATTGTGCGGCCCCCCCGCGCGAATGAAGCTGGCGCACCCAAAGGGATTCGAACCCCTGACCTTTGCCTTCGGAGGGCAACGCTCTATCCAGCTGAGCTATGGGTGCGTTTGGCCCGGCCCCGGCTTGACCCGGCGCTGGGCGGCGGAAAGCTCTAGCCGAGCTTGGCCGCGAAGGCGAGCCTTGGAGCGCTTTTTCCGCGGAGGCCCTGATGCGCGCCCTGTTCGCCTTTGTGCTGCTGCTGGCGGCGCCGGCCCTGAATAGTTGCGCGCGCCCGCTCCAGGGCGAGCCCGCGCTTTGGCGCATCGCCGATTCGGATAGCGAAATCTGGCTGTTTGGAACCGCGCACATGCTGCGCCCGGCGCTGCGCTGGCGCGGGCCGCGCGTGAACGCCGCGTTCGCGGCGGCGGAGGAATTGGTCACCGAAACCGATGCAGGGCCGGAGGGCGCGGCCCAGGCGCAATCGCTATCGGAACGCCTCGGCCTGATGGGCGCCGGCGAGACGCTGTCCTCGCGCCTTAGCCCGGACGAACAAGCGCGCCTGGCGCGGGCGGCCGATGATTTGAGGCTTGATCCCGCCGCGCTTGAGCCGATGCGGCCCTGGCTGGCGGCGCTGCGCTTGTCCTACGCTTACGCACTCTCGCGCGGCATGCGCCCGGAGGCTGGCGTGGAGAACGTGCTTTACGATGAGGCGCGCCAGCGCGGCATGCGGCTCAGTTTTTTTGAAACGCCTGAACAGCAGGTGCGTATTCTGGCCGATCTGCCGCCGGCGGAAGAAACGCGCTTTCTGATCGACACGCTCAGCGAGATCGAGGCGGACGGCGATGCGCTGGCCGCCATGGACGCGTTATGGGCGCGCGGCGATACAGCCGCGCTCGCCGCCTTGTTCGACGCGCAATGGCATGCCGGATCGCCGGCCGTGCACGAAGCATTGATCCTCAAGCGCAACCGCGCCTGGGCCGACGACATCGCCCGCCGCCTTGAGGGCGACGGGCGTGTGTTCATCGCCGTGGGCGCGGCGCATCTGGTGGGGCAAGGCAATGTCGTCGATCTGCTGCGCGAACGCGGGATCGAGGTCGAAGGGCCTTAGTTCGCCGCTTCCGGGCGCACGATGCGGCCTTGCAAATTGGCTTGCACCTCGCGCGCGTTGAAGGCGTTGGCGTCGCCCGCGGGCTTTTCCCCGTCAAACATCGCGATCTCGGCGGCGGCTTCGTAGCGCGTCACCTCGCGATAGCTGGCGGGCTCGCTCCAGAACGGATCGTACCACGGGCTCCAGCCGCGCCGCGGCGAGAAATACCAATAATCGAACGGGAAGCGCGCGCTGCTGGGCCCGGTGCTCTGCAGGCGCGAATGGCTTTCGGTGTCGCGGTTGGCGACGATGAAATAATCCTTGCCATTCGCCAGCGTCACCTCGGCTGCGCGGTAGAGCAGATAGGTTTCAACCGTGTCGCGATCCGTCAGCGTGTTGCCGCGGAACGTGATGCGCACGCGGTTCTGCTCGATCATCTGTTCTTGGAAGCCATAACGGGCGCCGGCGTCGGCCGGCTGATAGGGCGTCGCCGTCGCGCAAGCGGCCAGCGTCAGGCCGGCGGCCGCGGCGAGCATCAGGGTACGCATGGTTTGTCTCTCCGTCCTCGCGTTCACCAATATGTAGCGCGCGGAACCGGCAGGCCAAATGCCAATCTAGTGATGCAGCCAAACATCGGCCCGATTGACCCGCGCCGGCGCCAGAATCTCCCCGCTCGCCAGGCGCACCGAATGGATCACGGCGTCGATCTCGCGGCGCCAGAAATCCAGGAAACGGTGAATGCGGGGATAGGCCGGCGCCAAATCCATCGTCTGCCAGACGAAGCTTTGAACGAGCGAGGGATGGTCGGGCATGTAATACAGCACTTCGGCGGTGGCCAGGCGCCAGCCGCGTAAACGCAAGCTCTGCTCATCTTCAATCATGCGCGCTCGATGCTCCACGCCGCGCGCGCTTGTTCTTCACGCGCGCCAGATTTAGAAGGCTGCGGCCGCTTCGATTACCTTGTCAATATTGGCTGATTGCTAGCCAGCGCTGCGCGCGGCTGCCATCGCTTTGCGCCGCTCCAGCGCCTTCGCTTTAACCATGCGCTGCGATGCAAAGTGGCACGCGAGGTAGCCCAGCACGATCGGCGGCGCGCCGGCGGCGAACGGCAGGATGGCCGGCGTGTGCGCATCCGGCGTCAGCGCTTGCGCCACCAGAAGCAGCGTCAGCGGGAAGCCAAACGCCAGCAAAATCAGGCCGGCCGTAGTTAACAGGCGCGCTTCGGCGCGCAGCGATTGCGCCTGCGCGCGCTTGGAGGGCGGGCGCTTGGATGGTGAACGCGGCGCGGGGCTCCGTTTGACGTTGGAGCGCGGCGGGCGAGGTTTGGTTTGCGCGTGTGCCATTGCGCCCTGCGCTTGCGAAAGTCGCGCCACGCGCGAGCACGCGCCGCGCGTAGCTTAACCGTGACGCGCGCGCCGCACGCTCACGCGCTTGTGTTGCGCGAAATCCTCGGTTTCGATCACAGCACGGTTAGAGCGGGGAACTATGGTTGATGGTGAGGCGTCTCTCACCACGTTGAAGGAATTACGCAAGACAGAGATCGATGACGCTCCCACACCTTTTGGCCGCCGACGAGGAAGAGCTCGCCGAGCATTATCCAAACCGGGCGGAACACGCCGCCGACGGCCTGGTGCATGCGATTGGGATTTTGGCGGCCCTTGTGGGCGGCGGTTTATTGGTGGCGGCGGCGCTGCTCCATCGCGGCGTGCCGCTGGCGACCGCCAGCGCGATCTACGCGATGTGCCTGATGGCCATGCTGGCGGCCTCGGCCGTTTACAATCTCACCAAGCCGAACCGCCACCGCCGCATTCTGCGCCGCATCGACGAAGCGGCCATCTTCCTGATGATCGCCGGCTCTTACACGCCGTTCACAATACAATTGTTGCCGCCGAGCTTCGCGATCGGCGTGACCGCCGCGATCTGGATCGCCGCACTCGCCGGCGCGGCGGGCAAGGTGTTGTGGCCGCAGCTTTCCGATCGCGCGTGGAGCGTGATCTATCTCACGTTCGGCTGGCTTGCGGTTGTGGTGCTCGGCCCTGCCGTGCCGACGCTGCCGCCGCTTGCCATCTGGCTCTTGGGCGTCGCCGCCATCGTCTATTCGGGCGGCGTGCTGATCTATCTCAACCACGCGCTGCCGTTCCGTCGGGCCATCTGGCACGCGTGCGTGCTGATCGGCGCGGCGGGCCATTACGGCGCGGTGTTTGTGGGGCTCGTGCTTTAGGAACGATTGCGCGCTCGCACGGTTGATCAAGCTCCACCCCTTGAGAGGAGCGAGCCCCATGCCAACCGCCACAGGCCACACCACCGCCATCCGCGCAAAGAAAGTCATCGGCACGTCCGTGAAGGACACGAGCGGCGAAAAGATCGGCAGCGTCGAAGACCTTGTGCTCGACAAACAATCGAACGCGATCCTGTTCGCCGTCGTCGGCTTCGGCGGCGTGCTGAAGATAGGCGAGAAGTTCCACCCCCTGCCCTGGGCCGTGCTGAATTATGACGAGGAAGAAGACGCTTACGTCGTGCCCTACACGAAGGATGAGCTGAAGGCCGCCCCGGCCGACACGATCAGCGAACTCACCAAGAATGACGGCCTTGCGTATCGCGATCAGAGCTTTTCGTTCTACAAAGTCGATCAATATTGGACCTAAACGCGCTTTAGCGTAGATTCACGGGCGCCCGCCAGCCACGGCGGGCGCTTCCGCGTTTGCGCTTCTTCGACGTGAATGGACGCCACATCCCGATGTCCTCGGTGATCGCCCGCGCGCTTTACGACGCCTCCAAGCAGGAGCTGGTGGTAACCTTCACCAGCGGGCGCAAATACATTTACGAGAACATCCCGCCTGAGGTGGCGCTCGAATTTCAGACCGCCTCCTCGCAGGGGCGGTATTTCAACTGGCGGATCCGGGATCAGTATCCGTTTCGAGAGCTGGATTAGCCTTGGACCGCCGACGAGGACGCCGGCGCTCCAAGGGCCTACTCATTCTTCCCCTGCTTCTTATCCCGCTCCGCCAGGATACGCAGGCGCAGGGCGTTGAGCTTGATGAAGCCTTCGGCGTCGGCCTGATTGTAGCCGCCCGCTTCGTCGAAGCCGACGAGCTTTTTGGAGTAAAGCGAATAGGGGCTTGAGCGCCCCACCGTGCGCACGCCGCCTTTGTAAAGCTTCAGCTTCACCTCGCCGGTGACGCTCTCTTGGCTCACGTCGATCGCGGCTTGCAGCATGCGCCGCTCGGGCGTCCACCAGAAGCCGTTATAAACGAGTCCAGCGTATTTCGGCATCAGCTCGTCTTTGAGATGCATCGCGCAGCGATCGAGCGTGATGCTTTCGATCGCGCGGTGGCCGTGCCAGAGGATTGTGCCGCCCGGCGTTTCGTAGAAGCCGCGCGATTTCATGCCGACATAGCGGTTCTCGACCAGATCGAGCCCGCCAATGCCGTGCTTCTTGCCGAGCTCATTGAGCTTGGCCAGCAGCTCATGCGCCTTCATGGCGGCGCCGTTGACGGCGACAAGATCGCCGCGCTCGAACGCCAGCGTGACCACCTCGGCCTGATCAGGCGCCTCTTCCGGCGTGCTGGTGCGCCGGTCGCCGCGCTTGGTGACGACATCCGGGACTTCAACGTCCGGGTCTTCTAGAACCAGCCCTTCGCTGGATGTGTGCAACAGGTTCGCGTCTATCGAAAACGGGGCTTCCTTCTCTTTGCCGGCGGCGATGGGGATGATGTGCTTGCGCGCATAATCCAGCAGCGCGGGGCGGCCAACAAATTCCCATTCGCGCCA
>CAZWQS010000117.1:0-8964 GCA_964635925.1 uncultured Terricaulis sp.
CGCGCCAAGGACATGCTGATCCGCGGCGGCGAAAACATCTACTGCGTCGAGGTCGAGAACGCGATTTATGATCATCCCGCGATCATGGATGCGGCGGTGATCGGCAAGCCGCATAAAGTGCTGGGCGAAGAACCGATCGCGGTGGTGCACCTGAAGCCGGGCATGAACGTGACCGCCGAAGATTTGCGCCATCACGTGGCGCAAAAGCTCGCGGCGTTCAAAGTGCCGGTCGAGGTGATTTTCTGGCCCACGACGCTGCCGCGCAACGCCAACGGCAAGATCGTGAAGAAAGACCTGAAGGCCCAACTCGAACAGCGCGCCTAAACCGCCACGTCAAACAGCGCGCCCACGCCGGCGGTGACGGCCATGGCCAGCGCACCCCAGAAGGCGACGCGCAGCACCGCGCGCGCGATTGGCGCACGACCCGCGCGCGCCGCCGCCGCGCCGAGCCCCGCAAGGCAAAGCAAGCTCGCCCCCGCCACCACCGGCATCACCAGCGCTTGAGGCGCGAGCATCGCCGCGATCAGCGGCAGCACCGCGCCCGACGCAAAAGACGCCGCCGAGGCGAGCGCTGCTTGAATCGGCCTTGCCGAGGTGAGTTCCGAAATGCCCAATTCGTCGCGCGCATGCGCGCCGAGCGCATCCTTCGCCATCAATTGCTCGGCCACGCGGCGCGCCAAGGCGGGCTCAAGCCCGCGTGCGGCGTAGATGTTCGTCAGCTCCTCAAGCTCGAACTCGGGCTGATCGCGCAATTCGCGCTTTTCGCGCGCGAGATCGGCTTTTTCGGAATCGGCCTGCGAACTGACCGACACGTATTCCCCCGCCGCCATCGACATCGCGCCCGCCACCAGCGCGGCCACGCCCGCGACGAGAATGGCGCCGCGATCGCCGGACGCGGCGGCCACGCCCGTCACCAGGCTCGCGGTCGAGATCACGCCGTCATTGGCGCCCAGCACGGCGGCGCGCAGCCAACCCGTGCGCGTGATGACATGGCGTTCCGCATGCGAGCGGGGCATGGCGCGGTTCCTCAATGCTTGCGCGGCGGCTCCAGCCGCGCCACTCTCTTCAGACACGGAGCGCGGCCTATGACGAAGATCATCTACGAGATCATCCAGCATGACGGCGGCTGGGCGTTCAAGCTGGGCGACACGATTTCCGAGACGTTCGCCAGCCATGACGCCGCCTACGCCGCCGCCAAGCGCGTCGCCATCGAGCAGCGCCGGCCCGGCGAAACGCACGGCATTTCGTGGGAGGATGAGAAAGGCCGCTGGCACGACGAAATCTCGCCAGGCGACGATCGGCCCGAGGTGGAGATCAACGACAAAGGATGAGCGCGCCTATTGCAGGTGTGCTTCCAAGAACCAGAGGTCCTTGTCCATCTGGCGCGAGACGCCCGTAAACAGATCGGCCGTATCCTTATCGCCCGCTTCATCGGCCGCATCGATGGCCTCGCGCGCCAACTTGCCGAATTGCGCGATGCGGTCTGAAAGCGCTTTCAGATGCTCTTTTTCGTCGGTGATCTCGGTGGGGTACGGCGTCAGTTTCGAAGCGCCGGCTACCGATTGGGCAGTGCCCGCCACCACGCCAGACAGAGTCACGCTGCGCTCGGCGATATCGTCCACGAAGGCGTCCACGCGCGCTTGAATCTGATCGAACAATTCATGCAGCGCGATGAAGTTCGGCCCCTTCACGTTCCAATGCGCCTGCTTGACGGCGAGGCGCAGATCGATGGCGTCGATGGCGCGCGCGTTCAAAAGCGCGATCATCGCCTTGCGCGTGTTGTCGGGCAGGTCGTTGCGGGTCTTTCCCATGGCTCGGTCCCTCAAAAATGCTCAGCGCCTTATGTGGTTTGCCGGGGCGGCCGCGGCAACGCTTCACCCATAGATATAAGCCAAGGCCAGCATCGACATTGCCTATGCTCAAAGCGTGGCCAGCCAATCGATCAGATGGCCTGTGGCCTCGGCGGGGGCCTCCTGCTGGGTCCAGTGGCCGACATTGGGGATGACGCGGGCGCCGCGGAAATCGCTGCAATTGTCTCGCATGCGCGCGATCGCGGCCTCTTCGCCGCCAAACATCTTGAGCACCAGGTCGCGAGACCCGACGATAAAGAGCGAGGGCTGATGAATGACGCGGTCGGCGACGCCGTTCATATGCGCCCAATCGCGCTCGAAATTGCGATAGCGGTTGAGCGGGCCGCGAAACCCCGAGGCGGCGAACTCGCCGGAATAATATTCAATATCCTCCTGGCGCAGCCATGTGGGCAAGACGTCGGGATCAGGCATGCCGTCAAGCAGCGCGTCGCCATGCTTTTTATCTTCCGTGCTCCAGCCATAACCTTCGCCGCTGGCGCCGACATACATTTTGCGGATGGTGCTCGGAATGTCGGCCTCAAGCGCGGCCTCGGCCACGCCCTCTTCCTGAAAATAGTTCATGTAGAAGAACTTGCCCTGGTCGGCGAACATCGCCTTGAACGCGTGGTTCAGCGGCACGGGCGATTGGCCGGCATACGGCACCGAAAGCCCCGCCACCGCACGCACGCGCACAGGATGCAGCACGCTTGTCGCGTACACGATCGGCGCGCCCCAATCGTGCCCGATCAGAATGGCCGGCTTATCCGGCGAGAGCGCCTCGATCACGCCGGCGACATCGGCGGCGATCTCATGCATCGCATAGGCTTCCACCGCGTGCGGCTTGGATGAGCCGCCATAGCCGCGCACATCGATCGCGCAGGCCGTGAAGCCGGCGGCGGCCAGCGGCGCCATCTGATGACGCCACGAATACCAGCTCTCGGGAAAGCCGTGCGCCATGACGATCAGCGGGCCCTGCCCCTCGATCGCGGCGCGGATCGTCACGCCATTGGTTTCAATGCTGCGGAAATCGTGGGCCATTGCATGAGCTCGCGCGGAAAGACGGGCGTTGAGACGGCGTGTTCGCACCCCGCCCAGCGCGCCACTTTCATGCCGCGCCGGCGCGCTCACCATACCCACCCCCCATCTCTTCGCCAGAGACATAATTGAATCCGGTCGTGCTGGATGACGCACAGCTTCCGTTCGACGCGGGCGCGGGAATGAGCTGATAACGCCGCGTCAGCGCGATGGCCGCGGCGAGCTATGGCGCCTAGTCTAGCCGCGGCGAAAGCCGAAGCGATAGGCGGGGCGCGCGATTTCGCTTTCGGGCCAATCGGCCCAGGCGCCGGGCGAAGCGACCGCGAGCGTAACCACGCCTTGGGACGTCTCGAAAGCTTCACCAAGCGTGAGCTCGCGTTGGGTTCCTGAAACATCGGCGCGCAAACGCAGGCGCCCGGCCCAAACGCATTGCACGTTGGCCGCGCAGCGGCTGTCTTCGATGATCTCGAGCGGGCGCACGATAAGCCCACCGCCAAGATCAGCGCCTTCGCCGATGCCGGCGGCGACAATGCCTGACGCGGAAAGCTCGCCATCAAGCCGGGCCAAATCGGCGCGGATTTGCTCGGCGAGTTCAGAGCCGCCCGAAACGGGCGGCGCGGAGGCGCAGGCGGCGAGTGCGAAGACGGCGAACAGCAAAGCGCGCATAACCCGCCTCCTACACTCCCGGCCTGAACCGCGCCTAGCTGCGCGGCGCCATCACCATCACGACTTGGCGGCCTTCAAAGCGCGGCTCATGCTCGACCTTGGCGATGCCGTCGAGTTCTGTGCGCATGCGCTCAAGCAATTCCATGCCGAGATTGGTGTGCTGCATTTCACGGCCGCGGAACCGCAGCGTGACCTTCACCTTGTCGCCCTCTTCAAAGAAGCGATGAATGGCCTTCATCTTCACTTCGTAATCGTGGTCGTCGATGTTGGGGCGGACCTTGATCTCTTTGAGTTCGACGCGCTTGGCCTTCTTGCGCGTTTCGGCCTTTTTCTTCTGTTCCTCGAAGCGGAACTTGCCGTAATCGAGAATTTTGCAGACGGGCGGATCCGAATTGGGGGCGACCTCGACCAGATCGAGGCCAGCCTCGCGGGCGGCGTCAAGCGCCGCGCCAATCGGCATCTCGCCTTGTTTTTCACCATCGGCATCGATGAGGAGAACGCGGGCGACGCCGCGGATCTCGTCATTCACGCGCGGCCCATCCTTGGTGGGGGGCGGGGCGGCATACGGACGTCTGGCTATCGGGGCATCTCCTGTCGTTGTTGCAAAAGGGTCTGTGGATCAAACACGCGCGCCCGCGCCCTTGCGGGGCGCGGATTCGCGAGGCCGGAATATTGCGTGTGTGGGGCCGCGGTTCAAGCCGTGGCGGCGTGCTGAATGATTCCGCAATTGCGCACCTGGCGCTCTACCTGCTCCACAGGCAGATCGGCGATCACCGCGGCGGTCAGCGTGATCACCCCGCCGCGCCCGCGCGGGGCCGCGCGCTCAGGGTTCGCCAATGAGGAGAGGAAGGCCAGGCACGGCGCGCCGGCGGCGGCGGCCACATGCATCAGCTCCACATCATCGCCCACCGCGAACGCGGCGCGTTCGGCCAGGGCGGCGCACTGGAACAGGTCCGCCCGGGTGACGAGGTTCTTGGCGCGCGGCTCTTCCTTGGCGATCGCCGCGCCGATCGGGCGCTCCTCGGGGCCGCCGAGCACGACCGGCGTCACGCCGTGGCGGGCCAGGCGCTTGGCGAGTTCGATATATTTGGCCTCAGGCCAGCGGCGGTTCGGATCGGCGTCGGAGCCGCGCGGCAGCAGCAGCACGTACCGACCGCGAATGCCGAAATAATCCGGCGACAGGCGCGGCGCATCGCGCAGCACCGGGCGCACCCAAGAGAGATCGGGCGTCAGCCCATCGTTGGCGGCGAGCCCCGCGGCGGCAAGCTGGGCGGCGTAGCGATCCAGCGGATGAAGCTGCGCGCGGTTCGGATCGGTGTAGGCATGGCTGGCGCCTGCGATAGGCCCCGACCATTTCGGCGGCCACGGGCGCATGCCCTGGAAGTAATTGTTCGTACGGCTCGAACCTTCGAGATCGTAGATCATGTCGTACTTGGCGGTGCGGATGCGCGCGATCAGCTTGGTGATCGCCTGCGGCTCCTTGGGTTTGCCGTCGGCTTCGACCTTGTCGAAATACGGCGCCTTCTCCGCCAGCGCGCTGGTCGTTTCGGTGGTGAGCAAAGTGATGTGGGCGCCGACATGGGCGTCGCGGATGGCTTTCGCGGCGGCGAGCGCCTGCACGAAATCCGCCAGCCCCCCAAGCTGGATCACGAGCACGCGCTTGGCCCCGCTCGTCCCGCCCTTCTGGGCGGACTCGGCTTTGCGCCAAGGAATCATCTCTGCTCTCCTACCCATTTCATATCACAACACCGGCTCTTGGTGTTGGGCCGCTTCATTACGATTGCGGCCAAGCAAGTGCTGATAAACAGCCATTGTGGCGGCTTGGAGGGCTTCGGTGGAATAAAGCGCGCGAACGCGTTTGCGCCCTTGCGCGCCCATCGCCGCGCGCGCGGATGCGCCCGCATCGATCATGCGCTCCAACGCCGCCGCGAGCGCGGAAGCGGAACCGGGGGGAACCAGATAACCGGTTTCCCCTTCCACCACGGTTTCGGTGAAACCGCCGAGATTGGATGCGATCACCGGCACGCCCATCGCCTGCGCCTCCACCGCGCCGCGCCCAAAGGCTTCCGGCTCAATGACGGGAAACACCGCGATGTCGGACGCGGCGAACGCCAACGGCATGTTGCGCAGATGGCCGACGATGGAAACCGCTTCTTGCAGCCCCGCCGCGTCGATGGCGCCTTGCATCGCGTCCGCGTAATTGGTGCGCCCCTGCGCATCGCCCGCGAAAATCAAGCGCATCGCGCCGGGACGGCGCTTCAAAAGCTCCGCCGCCGCTTCGATTAAAACGAGTTGACCTTTCCAGCGCGTCAGCCGCGCGGGCGCGATCACCACGCAGCGCGCATCGCCGACGGCGACATGCCAAGCCGCGCGCTGGGCGGCGATGTCCTCCGCCTGCACAGCTTGAAGATCAAACACGGAAAGATCGGCGCCGCGCGGAATGGCGATCACGCGTTCGGGCGGGGTGCGGAAATGATAGAGGATGTGCTCGCGCGTATATTCCGAGTTGGCGATGACGAGATCGCCCTTGGCCATGATGGAATTGTAAAAGCGCTTGGGCGCTGAGCGGGCGTTGTAGATGCCGTGAAACGTCGTGAGGAAGGGCGTGCGCGTGAGCTTGGCGGCGATCCATGCGCTCCACGCCGGCGCGCGCGAACGCGCATGCACGACATCGACGCGGCGCTTTTGAATGACGCGCGCAAGACGCAACGCGTTGATCAGCGCGACGAACGGATTTTTTGTGGCGAGCGGGAGCTTGATCAACTCGCCGCCGGCCGCCTCGAGGTCCGGCTCGAGGCGACCGCCGGCGCTGGCGACCAAAGCGAGCCCCCCGGCGCGATTGATCGCTGACGCCATTTCAAGCGTGGTCCGCTCCACCCCGCCAGCATTAAGCTCAGGGGTGACTTGCAGAATTGTGAGATTGTGACCTTCTTGCAATGCTTTGCCGCCGTCCGGGTGCGCTTAAATCCGGCTAACGTGATGTTTAATAAGCCCTTTGCTTAAAAAAGCGCTCATGTTCGCGTGACGCGCAAAATTTGGGCCGGGCGCAGAGGGGACCTAGCGCATGAGCGAAGGCCAAATCGAGGCGCTGACGCATCAGGGTGTGAGCTTGGCTGTGCTGCGCCAGGCCGGCGCGGCGCCAACCTTCGTGTGGCTGGGCGGATTCCGCTCGGACATGACCGGCACGAAGGCCGAGGCGCTGGCGGGCTGGGCTGCTGCGCGTGGCCAAGCCTTTGTGCGGTTTGACTATTCCGGCCATGGCCGCTCTGGCGGGCGGTTCGAGGAGGGCACGCTGTCGCGCTGGCTTTCCGACACGCTGGCGGTGCTGGAAAGCATCGAGGGGCCGCTTGTGCTGGTGGGGTCGTCCATGGGCGGATGGATCGCCCTGCTGGCGGCGCGGGCGCTGCCGGCGCGGGTGAAGGGGCTGCTGCTAATCGCCCCAGCGGCGGATTTCACTGAGCGGCTGATGTGGCCCGCCCTCTCGCCCGCCGAGCGGTCGGCCATCATGGCGGAGGGCCGCATCGAGCAAGCCTCGCAATATTCCGCCGACCCCAACGTGCTGACCCGCGCGCTGATCGAAGACGGGCGCAAACACCTGCTGATGACCGGCCCGATCGCGTTCGACGGCCCCGTGCGCATCCTGCAAGGCGCGGACGACCCTGACGTGCCGCTCGCGCATGTCGAGGCGCTGGCCGCGTTGCTGCGCGCGGGCGATCTCAAAATGAACATCATTTCAGGCGGCGATCACCGCCTGTCGCGCCCACAAGACATCGAGACGCTGCGGGAGACAGCCGAGGCTCTCGCGGAAACATTCGCGCGCTGAGCGAAGAGCTTGGCGCCAGGGCGCGCTTCGGGCAGGCATCAAGGATTACGGGGAGAGACCAAAAGCATGAGCACCATCGCCGCCCTCCTGCTGCCCTTTGCGCTGCTGCAAAGCGCAGCCACGGTCGAGGCTAATCGCTTCGAGCAATGCCTGGCGCAGATCGAAAGCGACGCCGAGCGCGCGTATGAAGACGGCATGGCCTGGGCGGCCGAGGGCCAATCGCTCAACGCGTATCGCTGCGCCGCGCTCGCCCTCATCCGCATGGAGCGTTACCATGAAGGCGCGCGGCGTTTGGAGTCGCTGGCGCACTCGATCAGCTCCGCCAATGTCGGCTTGCAGGCCGACCTCTTCTCGCAAGCGGGCAACGCTTGGCTGCTGGCGCGTGAACCCGGCAATGCGCGCAGCGCCTTCACGCAGGCGATCGCCGCGATGCAGAGCGAACCGACGCAATTGCCCGATCTGATGATCGACCGCGCGCGCGCTTACGCGATGGAGGAAGATTGGCGCCGCGCCGAGGAAGATCTTTCGCGCGCGCTTGATCTGCGCGCGGAAGACCCGCTGGCGCTGCGCCTACGCGCGGCGGCGCGCATGCATCAAAGCGCCTTCCAACTCGCGGAAGCGGATGCGCTGGCCGCGACCCGGCTTGAGCCGGATAATGTCGATAATTTCCTGGTGCTGGGCCACGTGCGCGAAAGCATCCGCACCGGCGCACCGGTGGACGAGCAATAATTACGGCGCGACGGGCGCGGCCTCGGCCGGCGCGGTGACGATGGCGCGCAAATCCCATTCGGCGCCGCGCACATTATCGACCTTCCAGCGATCATCTTCCCAGACGAGATCGTAGACCACCTCTTCGCGCTGGCCGGCGTTGAGGAAGGCGGCGCGCACCGTGGCGTGGCTAGCTTCGACGACGGCGTCAGTCGTGGCGCTCACATCGCTCAATTGCCAATCCTGCGCGTTGATCAGCGGATCGAAATTGAGGATCGGCTCGCCCACCTGCATGGACAGCGCCTGCATCGCCTCCAATTCCGCGCGCATGCGCGCGGACCAAGGCGCGGCCTCCAGCAGGGGCGGCGTGCGGCCGTCGGTTTCAAGATAGGGATCGTAGAGCTGGCGCACGACCGGCGCCGGGTCGGTAATGGCGCGCGCGGCCTCCGACGCAGGCGCCTGCGCCGCTTCGCGCGGCCCGCATGCGCCGAGCGCCGCGACACACGCCAAACCCAGCCAAATCCCCCGCATGCCCTGCCCCCTTGAATCGCGGCGTCGAAAATGGCCCGCCGCGCCTGGATGCGCCAGCTTTATCTAAAGCAACGGACTTTAAATTCGCCTCAGTTGGTGGCGAGCGCCGCGCGAATTTAAAGTCCATAAGTTGCTTTAGAGACCTTTGAATCTAAAGCGTCTTATAGACCTTAAATGCGACGTGGCGGGTGATCCAGGCTTGGGGTCGCATTTAAGGTCCGACGCTTTAGCCGCGCGCCCAGCGCACGGCGGGATCGTTGAAATCGACCGTATCGGCCAATTCGTACACGTTGCGATAGCCGTAGCCGTAGAGATTGATGAAGGTTTGGATGTTGAGCGCGAGTTCGACGC
>CAZWQS010000118.1:0-8869 GCA_964635925.1 uncultured Terricaulis sp.
TCCGCATCCTGCTCGATCGAGCCGGATTCGCGCAGGTCCGAGAGTTGCGGGCGCTTGTCTTCCCGCGCTTCGACCTGGCGCGAGAGCTGGGAGAGCGCCAGCACAGGCACGTTCAAATCCTTGGCCATGGCTTTGAGGCCCATCGTCACCTCGGAGACCTCCTGCACGCGCCCGTCGCTTTTCTTGGAGCTGGTGGTCACAAGCTGAAGATAATCGACGACGATGAGATCCAGCCCGTGTGTGCGCTTCAAGCGGCGCGCGCGGTTTTGCAATTGCCCGATGGAGATGCCGCCGGTTTCGTCCACGTGCAGCGGCAAAGTGTGCAGCATCGCCGCGCTGTCGGCGAGGCGGCCGTACTCTTCCGTGGTGATTTTGCCTTGGCGGATCTTGTGGCTCTCGATCTCGGCGAAATCGGAGAGAATACGCGTCGCCAATTGCTCGCCCGACATTTCCAGCGAGAAAAAGCCCACCGTGCCGCCGGTGTGCTCGGCGCCGGGATCGGCCTCGGTGGCCTTTTGTTTGATCCGCGCCACGTTCATGGCGAGGTTCAGCGCCAGCGCGGTTTTGCCCATCGAGGGGCGCCCGGCCAGGATCAGCAGATCGGAGCCGTGCAGGCCGCCCAGCAGATGATCGAGATCGCGGAAGCCGGTGGAAATGCCGGAAACATCCGAGCCGCGGTTTTTCGCGGCGGTGGCCACGTTGATCGAAGCCGTCAGCGCCGTCTTGAAATCCTGGAAGCCGCGATTGGTCGTGCCGGTTTCCGCCAGGCCGAACAATGTCCGCTCAGCCTCTTCGATGATGTTCTTCGAATTGGCGCCGTCGGGCGGGTTGATCGCAAGATCGGTGATCGTGTTGCCGACATGGATGAGCTGGCGGCGCAGCGCCAAATCATAAATCAGCTCGGCGTACGCCTGCGCCTGCGCCGAAAGCGGGGCGGCCAGCTCCATCAGGCGCATCAGATACACAGCGCCGCCGATTTCCTTGATGCCGCCGTCGCGCGCGAAGCGATCCTTGAGCGTCAGGCCGTCGGCCAATTGGCCGGCATTGATCATCTCGCCGCAGGCCGCGAAAATCCGCCCGTGCACGGGATCGTAGAAATGCTTTTCCTGCAGATCGGGCGTGATGCGGTTGAAGGTCTCGTTGTCGAACAGGATGGCGCCCAGCAGCGCTTGTTCGGCTTCGAGGTTGTGCGGCGCCGCGCGCGGCGTCGGCGTAGGCGGGGGCGCACCCAAAGGCAGGGCAGGTTGGCTCGTCATTGCCGCGCAAGGTGATGCGATTCGGCGGGCGAATTGTTGACGGCCCGAAACCTTGACGCTGCTTTTCCCGAGTCGCGCGCGATTTATTGTTGTTGACGTGGAACGACGAGTCGGCCGCGCTGCGCGGCCGACTCGCTGGAAGCGTCACTCCCCGCGCAGATGCGTGTTCAGGAAGCTCAGATACGCTTCCTGCGCGCGCACGCGGTTTTCCTTGCGCAGGAAGCCGTGGCCTTCGTCGGGGAAGAGCACGTACTCCACCGGCACGTTGTTGGCGCGCACGGCCGCCACAAGTTCGTCGCTCTCCACTTGCAGCACGCGCGGATCGTTCGCGCCCTGCACCACGAGCAGCGGCTTGCGGATGTTGGCGGCATGGAAAAGCGGCGAGATGCGGCGGTGACGTTCTTCATCCGTGGCCGGATTGCCCATTTCGTCATAGAGCGCTTCGCGGAAGCTCGCCCACCAGGGCGGGATCGAGGTCAGTGTGCGCACCCAATTGGTGACGCCGAAAATGTTGACGCCCACGTCGAACGCTTCCGGTTCGAACGCCAAGGCCGCCGCCACCATGTAGCCGCCATACGAGCCGCCCATGATGCCGACGCGCTCGCCATCGACCCAATCCAGCGTCTCGAGATAGCGGCGCGCATAGACGATATCTTGCAGATCGACCTCGCCGTGGCGGCGATCGTCCATGTGGAAGAACGTCTTGCCGTAGCCGGAAGAGCCGCGATTGTTGGCCGCGAACACGGCGTAGCCGTGGTTCACCAAGTGCTGGATCATCGCCGAATAGCCGCGCCGGCTTTGCCCGCCGGGGCCGCCATGCACCAGCACGATCGCCGGCGCGCGGTTCGACGCGCTCGATCCGTGCGGGCGATAGAGGATGCCGGGGATTTCGAGCCCGTCGAAGCTCGGATAACGCACCACGCGCGCTTCCACGAGCATGGCTTCGTCGATCGCCGGGTTCAGCGCGTGCGTCAGCCGCGTGGCCGCGCCTGTCGCGATCGGGGCGGTGAACACGTCCGCGGGCGAGGTGTCCGACGCCACGGTGAACGCAATGCGCGTCTCGTCGCGATCGAAGCGCACCCCGCCCAGATCGCCCGCCGGAATGCCGGAAAGGCGCACGTCGCGATTGCTTTGCGTGTCGCGGATCGTGAGCGCGGTGGAGCCGTCGGCGTTCACTGCGTGCACGCGGTAGCGCCCGGATGGCGAATAGGAAACGAACATCACGTCCCAATCCGCCTCGATCAGCGCGGTCTTCTCGCCGCTGGCGAGGTCGTGACGCCAAGCTTGGTTGAACTCGCCGTGTTCATCCGTGCCGTAAATCAGCGCCGCGTTGTCGGGCGTGAAGGCGTAGACGCCGTAGGCGATGTTGCCCGTGTGCTCCGTGATCAGGCGCGGCTCGCGCATGTCGCGCGCATGCAGGTTCACCAGATACAGGTTGCTGTCGGCGCTGGTGCGCGGCTGAACCAACGCCAGCCAACGGCCGTCGGACGAGATCGCGGCGATCTCCATGCCGGGATTTTGATAGACGAGGCGGCGCTCATACGTGGCGGTGTCGTATTCATAGAGATCGAACACCTGCGGATCGCGCTCGTTGGAGGTGATCCAGAACGCGCCGCCATCGCCGCGCCAGGCCAGGAAATCGGCCTTGAGATTTTCACCGGGCGTGAGGTCGCGCAGCGCCCCGTCGGCCTCGCGCACATAGATATGGTCGAGTTCGTCGCCGCCCCGATCGGCGCTGACGAGCACGCGGGCGTCGTTTGGAAAATACGATACCGCGAAGGTCGCATTATCCGGCGAAGCAGTGAGCTGCGCCGGCGCCCCGCCGGCGACGGGCAGGGCGTAGGCGTTGAACACGCCGTTTGAATCGTTGGCGATCAGGATGCTTTGCCCATCGGGCGAAAAGCCGAACCCCGCCGGCGCGCTCATGCCGAAGGCGGTGGTCTGGAAAAACGCCTCGGCGGAATAGCTCTGGTGCGCGTGCGGCGCCGACGTCGACGCGCAGGCGCTGAGCGCGACGGCGGCCGCGAACGCGAGGTCCCGTAATTTCATGCTGATAGCTCCCTTGGTGCGGAGCTTATCGCCTCGTCCGCGGGATTGGAAACAAATCCGCGCGGCCAGCCAAACGACAAGGCCGCCGCCCGCGAGGGCGACGGCCTGCCTGACGATGGTAAAAAGCGAACGCTTATTCGGCGCGCGCGGCCGGGTCGTTGGTGATGGAGGCCGCGGCCAATTCCTTGGCCTGGGCTTCCGCCTCCGCGCGTTCGGCTTCGGCGGCCGAGGTGATCACGTTCTCGCCGCGCGCCTGGCGCTCGGCCTCGTCGGCCGAGCGGGCGACGTTGACCTTCACATTGGCCGAGACTTCCGCGTGCAGGCGCACGCGCACGTCATAGACGCCAATGGTCTTGATCGGCTTGTCGAGCACGATCGCGCCGCGCTCGATCTTGGCGCCGCCCTTGACGATTTCATCGGCGATGTCGCGCGAAGAGACCGAGCCGTAAAGCTGGCCCGCTTCGCCCGCCTGGCGGATGAGCACGTAGGACTGGCCGTCGATCTTGCCGCCGGCCTTTTCGGCGGCGGCACGCGCTTCGGCGTTCTTGGCTTCGATCTCGGCGCGGCGGCCTTCGAAAGCCTTGCGGTTCGCGTCGGTGGCGCGCAGCGCCTTCTTCTGCGGTAGCAGGAAGTTGCGCGCGAACCCGTCGCGCACTTTCACTTCATCGCCGATGACGCCGAGATTTTCGACGCGTTCAAGCAGGATGACTTGCATGTGACCAGTCTCCCTTACTGAACAGCGAACGGCAGCAGCGCGAGTTCACGCGCCAGCTTAATGGCGCGCGCGAGTTCGCGTTGCTTCTTGGCGGAAACGGCGGTGATGCGCGCGGGAACGATCTTGCCCTTTTCGCTGATATAGCGCTGGAGCAGCTTCACGTCCTTGTAGTCGATCTTCGGCGCAGCGGAGCCGGAGAACGGGCACACCTTGCGGCGACGGCCGAATGGCCGGCGCGCGGGAATGTTCGAGATATTGAATTTGGGGGCGCCTTTGCCCGGGCCTTTAGCAGCCATGACTTAGTCCTCCCCGCCTTCAAAATCACCGCCATCCTCACCGTCGCGGCCGCCCTCACGGCGCGCGCGGCGGCGCTCTTCACGGTCCCGGCGGGCCAGGATCGGGGAGGGCTCCTCGTCGAGCTCTTCGACGCGGATGGTTTTGTAGCGCATCACGTCCTCGTTGATCTTGAGCAGGCGCTCAAGCTCGTGAACGGCGGCGGCCGGCGCGTCGATATTGATCAGCGCGTAATGGCCCTTGCGGTTCTTGCGGATGCGGTAGGTGAGGTTGCGCAGGCCCCAATATTCGGTCTTGCCGACATGGCCGCCTTGGTCCGTGATCGTTTTCTTGATGTCTTCGATCAGGGTTTCGACTTGCTGCGGCGAGATTTCAGGCCGCGCAATCAGCACGTGTTCGTAGAATGCCATCTTGTCCTCTTCCTGGAGGATCGGCGGCGCTCGGCGGGGGAAGAACCCGCAAAACGATGGACCCCAGGCGCAAGAATTGCCCCAGGGCCGCCGATCGCGAAGGCGCGCATAAACCCCATTTCCGGGGCGGAAGCAAGGGTTTTGAGGTCGAGCTTGCGGTAGGGGCTGCCCTTAGAGAAGCCCCCAGCGCCCAGCAGCGAGGGCGTATCCTGCGATCACGGCGTTGGCGGCGATGTGCGCGGCGATAGGGCCGGAGAGGCTTTTGCTCCGGTAGAGCGTCAGCGCAAACGCCGTCCCGGCCAGCGCGCCGGCGAGCCAGCGGCCGTGCATGGCGCCGAAGATAAGGCTGGTGATGAGAAACGCCGTCCACGTAAACGCGCCGGGCGCGGCCGCCTCAAACCGGCGGCTGACCAGCGCCCGGTGCAGATAGCCGCGAAACACCAATTCCTCCGCGATCGGCACGATCAGGGCGAAACCGAAAATGCGTAAGCCCAGCCAGGCGATGTCGCCGCCCGGCGGTTGCGCGGCGAGCCAGGCGCCCAGCGCGCTCTCGCCCGCTGGCTCGGTGGCGAGCCAAACCGCGCTCACCAGCGCGCCGACCAGCCAGGGCTCGGCGCCGATCTTTCCCAACTCGCGCGAGATCTCGCGCCGATAGAGCCAGATCGCGCCGGCCGGCAGCGCGATCAGCGCAGCGCCTATCCATAAATCCTGCGTGATCGCCCCGCCAATGCGCGCGGCCATCAGCGCCGCGAACGGCAGCAAAAGCGCGGCGGCCAGTTTGAGCGCGGGATCGGCGCTGGTGGCGGGCGCATCAGATTGCGCGCGGAAGAAGCGCATGCGGTGGGCCAGCGCCATCAGCGAGATCGTCACCGCCAGAAACATCACCCAGCCGGCCTGGGCGTGGAAGCCATCCAGCGCGAGCTGCGGCGAGACATGCGCGCCAAGGCTGACCAGCAGCGCCAAACGCAGCCCGTTCGCCAGCCAGATCGCCGCCACCCCGATCGGCAGCAGCAACAACACATGCGGAAACCGCAAATGCTTGCGAAACGCGAAAATGTAAAAGCCCAGCATCGAAAGCACGAGCGCGACGCCTTCATAGCCGGAGCACGCCGCACGCACGAGCACCGCGAAATCGCCAGCGCCGAGCAGGAATTGCCCAGCCTCCATGCGCGCGCCGGGCTCGTAAAGCTGCAAAATCCAATAGGCGAGGTGCAGCGTGGCGCCGGAGAGCACATCCCAAGAATTTTGCGAGAGCGGCAGCGCCGCAAAGGTCAGCGCGCCGACGCCGAAGGCCAGCCAATAGGCGCTCGCGCCTTGTGCGGCGAAGGCGCGCCAGAAGCGTGCAGGCGCCAAAGCCAGCGCGGCGCATGTCAGCATGACAATCCCGCCGGCGAGCCAGATCGCGAATTCGATCCAGGGCGCTTGCGCCGCGCCGGCGCGGAAGATCGGCAGCGCCGCCAGCAGCAGGATGAAGCAGCCAGACTCCCCGGCGAGCCAGCAGCCCCAGCGATGGCCGCGTACGCTGCCGCGCCAAAGCGAAAGGTCAACGCGCCCGTTCGCGAGCGCGATCACGCTGAACGCCACGCCGCCAAACACGGCGGCGTAGGCCAGCCATTTGAGCGCTGTGTTGACCTCGGCCCAGAGCGGGGCCGCGTTCGTCACGGCTAGCGGAAAATGATAGTTTCGATCCAGCACGACGAGCTGAAGCAAAACGAAAAGAAGGATCGCGCCCGCGCGCGCAGGGGCGCGCCAGGCGCCGGAGACGGGCGCCGCATGGGGAAGGATCGTCATTGGGCCGCCTCCGGCGTTGGCTTGCGCTTAACGCTGACGCAGGAAGCGCTCGCGCAGCATCAGCGCCGCGCAGGCCAGGATCGCGAGCGCCGCGAACCCTTGGGCGACGTTGATTTCAGGCGCTTCGGGCACGCCGCCGCCACCGCCGCCGCCACCGCCCAGGCAGATGCCCAGGATGCAGACCTGCGCCGCGGCATGCGTCGTCATCGCCATGGTGGCGGCGAACGCCCCGGCGACGGATTTCACGATCATATTCATGTCGTTTCCCCTTTCGCTATGAGGGGATTCCCCGCCGAACCCCGAGTTGCATGATGCAATCACAGGATGCTGACGCCGGCGAGGCTATTCCCCAGCGGCGACGCGTATGTCGCGGTGAATTTTCGCCCGCCGCGCGAGCCGCGCCTGGGCTTGCGAGGGGCGCATCGCCGCGTTAACCCGCGCCGATGAGCATCGCTTTCATTTTTCCCGGCCAGGGAAGCCAGGCGCCCGGCATGGGCAGGGGTCTCCATGACGCGTTCGCGGCCGCGCGCGAGGTGTTTCAGGAGATCGACGACGCGTTGGGCGAAAAGCTCTCGCGCCTGATTTTTGAAGGCCCCGAAGATCAGCTCACGCTGACCGCCAACGCCCAGCCCGCGCTGATGGCGGTGAGCCTCGCGGCCATGCGCGCGTTGGAGCGCGAATTCGGCGTGGCGCCCGCCAAAGCGGCGTTCGTGGCCGGGCATTCGCTGGGCGAGTATTCGGCGCTGGCGGCGGCGGGCGCGCTCACCATCGCCGATGCGGCGAAGCTGCTGCGCACGCGCGGCGACGCCATGCAGGCGGCCGTGCCGGTGGGCGAAGGCGCGATGGCGGCGCTGATCGGCAAAGTGGATGTCGCGTTAGCCGAAGAGATCGCGAAGGCGGGGCAAGGTGCGGGCGTTGTGGTGGTCGCCAATGACAACAATGTAGGCAATGTCGTGATCTCCGGCTCCAAGGCGGGGATTGATGCGGCGCTTGAATACGCCAAGGAAAAAGGCGCGCGCGCGATTTTGCTGAACGTATCCGCGCCGTTTCACTCGCCCTTGATGCAGCCTGCCGCGGATGCGATGGCCGAAGCGCTTGCGGGCGCGGCGATTGCGCCGTTCGCGCCGGCCTTGGTGGCCAATGTCACCGCACGTCCCGTGCAAGAGCCGGCGAGCATCCGCAAATTGCTGGTTGAGCAAGTCACCGGGCGGGTGCGTTGGCGCGAAAGCGTTGAATGGATGGCGGGTGAGGGCGGCGTCGAGCGCTTCATCGAAGTGGGCGCGGGCAAGCAGCTTTCGGGCATGGTCAAACGCGGCGTCGGCAAAGAGACGTTCGCGCTGAACGAACCGGCGGATTTGGAAGTGTTCGCCAAAACGGTTTAAGCGCGGACGCGAATGAAGGGACGAGGCATGTTCGATCTCACGGGCAAGACCGCATTGGTGACGGGGGCGTCAGGCGGCATCGGCGGCGGCATCGCCAAGGCGCTGGCCGCGCAGGGCGCGCGCGTGGCGCTTTCGGGCACGCGCGTGGAAGCGCTGGAGAAGGTGAAAGCCGAGATCGGCGGCGATCATCCGATCCTGCCGTGCAATCTTTCCGACAGCGCCGCGGTCGATGCGCTGGTGGGCCAGGCCGAAGCCGCACTGGGCGGGCGCCTCGACATCCTGGTCGCCAACGCCGGCATCACCAAGGACGGTCTGCTCCTGCGCATGAAGGACGAGGATTTTCAGAACGTCATCAAGATCAACCTGGAGAGCTATTTCCGGCTTTCGCGCGCGGCGCTGCGCAACATGATGAAAAACCGCTGGGGGCGGATCATCGGCATCACCTCGATCTCGGGCGTGATGGGCAATCCGGGGCAGGCGAATTATGCGGCGTCGAAGGCGGGCATGATCGGCTTCACCAAGGCGTTGGCGCAGGAAGTGGCCACGCGCGGGGTGACGGCGAACTGCATCGCGCCGGGCTTCATCGCCTCGCCGATGACGGACGTGCTGAACGAGGCGCAGAAGGCGGCCACCCTGGCGCGGATCCCCTCCGGGCGGCTGGGCGAGGCGGGCGATATCGCGGCCGCGGCGGTCTACCTAGCCAGCGAAGAGGCCGGCTACATGACTGGCCAGACGCTCCATATCAATGGCGGCATGGTCATGATCTAGCCGGCGTTTCCGGGCGCCTGGGCTGTCTATTGTGACACCCCAAAGAGAGAAAAAAGCTTGCGCCGGGCCGTCCGGCTGTCCAAAACCCCGCTCATACCGCCGCCCCGGAACCAAGGGGGCGGGCGAGCACAGATCAATTATTTTAGCACTGGCGAGGCGTGCATGTCGGAAGTTTTTGAGCGCGTGAAGGCGATCGTGATCAAG
>CAZWQS010000119.1:0-8783 GCA_964635925.1 uncultured Terricaulis sp.
CCGCGTTCGCATCGAAGAACGGCGGCTGCAGGATAGCGGCCGGGAAGACGATCTCGTTGAACACCGGGTTGTAATAGGCGTTCACCGTTTGCGGCGTCATGAACCATTCGTCGCGATCGGTTTGGCGGCCAAGGCGCGAGACCTCTTCCGCGTGCTCCCACATTTGCGAGCGTTTTGCGTTGCCGTACGCCTCGCCGGCGCGGACCTCGAGCGTCGAATAATCGCGCCACTTATCGGGGTAGCCGATCTTCGGGCGGAACGCGGCGAGCTTTTCGCGCGCGACCACCTTCGTATCCGGCGACATCCAGGCGAGCTGATCGATGCGCTGGCCGTAAGCGGTGCGTAGGTTTTCGACCAGGTGCTGCATTTGCGCCTTCGCTGCGGGCGGGAAGTGGCGCTGCACGTAGATTTGGCCGATGGCTTCGCCGAGCGCGCCGTTCACTGCGTCCACCGCGCGCTTCCAGCGCTCGCGCTGTTGCGGCTGGCCTTGCAGCGTCTTGCCGTAGAAATCGAAATTCGCGTCGTCGATTTCGCGCGGCAGCAGGTGCGCATTGTTGCGCATCAGGTGGAACACCAGATACGGCCGCCACGTCGACACCGGCGTGCGCATGAAGAGGCGCGCGAGGTTCTGGATGGCGCTGACTTCGCGAAGGTCCGCATCTTCCACCGCGCCGTAGCCGGCGGCGTCAAAGCCCGCATCCCACGGGAAATTCGGCGCCAGCGCGCGGATTTGCGCACGCGTCATGATGTTATAAGTGCGCGAGCGGTCGCGCCGTTCGGCGATCGGCCAATGCAGTTCGGCGATCTGGGTTTCCAGCGCCATGATCTGCTGGGCCTTGCGCGCGGCGTTGGCTTCGCCCGCGAAGCCCAGCATGCGCTCGACATGCGCTTGATAGGCGGTGCGGATGCCGGGGAATTGGCCGTCGGTGCGGCGATAATATTCGCGCTCCGGCAGGCCCAGGCCCGCATGCGTCATGCCGATGCAATAGCGATCGGGGTTGCCCTGATCGAGCGTGACATACATCGCGATCGGCGAGTTCACGGCGATGCCGGGGGAGGCGATCAGGCGGATGGTTTCTTCATGCGTGCGCAGCGCGTTGATCTGGGCGATCTCAGGCTGGATGGGGGCGAGGCCCGCGGCGTCGATCGCATCCTGGTTGAGATACGCATTGTAGAAATCGCCGATCTTCTGCTGGTTGGAGC
This sequence comes from uncultured Terricaulis sp., assembly GCA_964635925.1. Taxonomy (GTDB): domain Bacteria; phylum Pseudomonadota; class Alphaproteobacteria; order Caulobacterales; family Aquidulcibacteraceae; genus Vitreimonas. The sequence continues at coordinate 1,204 of CAZWQS010000119.1, forward strand.
CAGCCGCGCCGCCGGCCAGGGCGGCTTCTTCAATGATCGTGCGCACGTCGCGGTCTGACTTGTCGCGCAGGATGTCGAACGAACCCCAGCGCGTGCGGTCAGCGGGGATTTCGGTATTGGCCAGCCACGTGCCGTTGGCGTAGCGCTGGAAATCCTCACCGGGCGCGACGGAGGTGTCGCGCCCCGTCAGATCCACCCCGAAGGAGCCAAGCGCGGCCGGCGCGCGCGCGGGCGCGGTGGGCTCGGCGGTGTTGGCGCCGCTGGCGCAGCCGGCCAGCAATGCCGCGGTCGACACGCCCATGGCGCGGCGAGTCATTAGCATCATGTGTCTTCCCCTCGTTTGCTCGTTTCATTCAGCCGCGGCCATACGCCGGCGGCCGCCATAGAGGCGCGCGTAGAAGCCGAATAGGCCGGTCGAAACGCGCTTTATGTCTACCCCAATCATGTAGAAGGCGGGCGTCAGGATCAAGGTGGCCGGCATGCAGAACAGCACGCCGAACGCCAGCGACAGCGCCATCGGCTTCAGGAACTGCACGATCGCGGCGTTTTCCAACAGCATCGGCGCCATGCCTACGAACTCCGTCACCGAGGTGAGGAAGATCTGGCGGAAGCGCGAGATCGAGGCTTCAACGATGCCCTGTTCGGCGCGCACGCGCATGATCTGGAAGCCAAGACCCTCCAATTGCTCGGCATGTTCGCGATGCTCGCTGGCGTCCCAGCGCATGGCGGCGGCGCCGCGCACTTGCACGGGGCCTTTTTCAAACCCGCTCGCCGCCGATTGCAGGATCATTTCCTCATGCGGCTCGAGATCGGGGGAGAGCGCCACATATTCCCACACTTGGCCGTTGGCGCCGGCGAATTCGTGCAACTCGATCGGTTCGCCATCTTCATTCACGGGCACAGGCGCGCCCGCGCGCTTCATCCTGAGGCCGAAATAGCCGCGAATCTGATTGCAGCGATCCACCAGAACCACGTTGTCGTTCACAACGACGCCGATCGCGGCGATCACGCCCAGCCAGGAGAAGAGCGCAAAGCTCAGTCCGAAGATGAGGTGGCCCACCGTCGCGCCCACGATCGCGAAGGGGATCACCGAAAGGATCATGATGGGTTGGGCGTAAGAGCGGAACGTCACCGCGAGCAGGAAATAGATCGCCGCGAACGCCATCAGCATCAGCGTTTGCAATTGCGCCATGAACTCGGCCTGGCCTTCCGCCTCGCCGATGGCGCGGCGCGACACTGTGGTATAGCGGGCCTCGAACTCGGGGAAGAAATCCTGGTTCAGCGTGCGCATGATTTCGTTGCGCGATTCCGCCGCCACCAGATCGGCGGTGACGAGGATCGAGCTCATGCGCTGGCGGCGGTCCAGGCCGGTGACGCCTGGCGCGAATTCCCAGGTGGCGAGCGAGGCGAGCGGCACCTCGCGGCCGTCATTCGTGCGCACCCGGAAGGAGCCGAGGCTTTCCAGCGTGCGCCGATCGTCGCGCGGATAGCGGACATAGACGCGCACGTCGTCGCCATCGCGCGGCAGGCGCTGCACTTCCTCGCCGAAATAGGCTTGGCGCACTTGGCGGGAGAGGTCTTGCAGCGTGACGCCCAATTGCTCCGCGCCCGGCAGCAGCGAGAATTGCAGCTCTTCGATCGCCGCGTCCTGGCTGTCGCGCACGCTGGTGACGTCGGAGAATTGCAGCAGGCGCGCTTTCAGTTCGTCCACCGCGGTGCGCAAGTCTTCCTTGTTCTCGCCCATCAACGCGAGTTCGATGCGCGGCGAGCCGGCGCCGGAGAGCGAGAAGGAGATTTCGTCGGCATCCGGCACTTCGCCCAGCAATTCCTCCAAGCGTTGCGTCACCTGGCGCGAGCGCAGTTCCGGTCGGGTTTGCGGGGGCGTGAGGCCGACATAGGCGCGGATCGAATTGTCTTCGATCGATTGGCTCCATGAACGCACAACGCCGCGCGAGAGGTGGCCGGTGTTGGGGTCTTCCACCGCGATGTCGGTGGTTTCGGCCTCAAGCGCGCGGCGGGCGGCGTCGAGTTGATCGGCCACCTGCTCCATGCGGGAGAAGGGCGTCGTCTGCGGCAACGTGATGGTCGCCTGCATGAAATCGCCTTCGACCTCAGGCATGAAGGTTTGTTTCACCCAGCCGGTGCCCAGCAGGCCGATCGCCAGCAATGTGATCGCCAGGAAGATCGACCAGGTGAGGTAGCGCAGCTTCACCGCGCCGCGCACCAGCGGGCCGTGCAGGTTTTTCGCCACCCAGATCACCGAATGCGCGCAGCGCTGCTGCACGCGCATCAGCTTGTCGAACAGGCCCGTACCTGTTGGGTTCGGCTTGGCCACGTGCGCCAAGTGGGCCGGCAGAATGATGAGGCTCTCAATCAGCGAGAAGAACAAGGTCGACATCACCACGATCGAGATCGCCATGGTGAATTGGCGAACATCGCCTTCCAGCAGCATCATCGGGCTGAACGCGATCATGGTCACGAACACCGAAGCAACCAGTGGCTTCAGCACCATTTGCGTGGCCAGGATGGCGCTGTCGGCGCCGGTGTGGCCGCGCTCGGCGCGCTCGTAGATCGATTCCCCCACGATGATCGCATCGTCCACCATGATGCCGAGCACCAGGAGGAAGCCGAACACGCTCATGAAGTTTAGCGACACGCCTATGTAGGGCAGGATGAAGAACGAACCGGCGAACGCGGTCATGACACCCAGCGTCGACCAGAACGCCACCTTCGGGTGCAATGTCAGCAGCAGCAGCACGAAGATCAGGAAAAAGCCCTGCGCGGCGTTGGAGAAGAGGATCTCCAGCAGCGAATTGTAATCCTCGGCCTCGTTATAGATCGTGGTGATCTGCAGGCCCGTGGGCAATTCGGCGCGCATCTCCGTCAGGAGTTCCTGCACGGCGCCGTTGGTTTGCCAGATATTGAAATGATCGGCCGTCTGGATTGTCACGATGGCGGAGGGCTCGCCGTTCATGCGCGAATAGAGGTTCACGTCCTGGAAGCCGTCGATCACGGTGGCGACATCAGCCAGGCGCACCACGCCGCCGTCCGGTGTTTGGCGGACAATGATGCTTTCGAACGAAAGCGCGGTGTCGGCCAGATTGCGCACTTGGAGTTGGAAATTGCCGTCGTCGGTGCGCACCGCGCCCGCGCCCTGGTTCAGCGAGTTCGCACGCACCGCGCGCGCCACTTCATCGAAGGTGAGGCCGTAGGCTTGCAGCGAGGCTTCTGACACTTCGATCGACACTTCGGGCTCGCGCACGCCCACCACGATCGAGTTGGCCGCGCCCGGCAGAACCGCGAGGCGATCGCGCAGGCGTTCGGCGGTGTTGCGCAGCGTGCGCTCGTCGGTGTCGCCGTGCACGCCCAGGATGATCGACCAATTGCGGCCCACTTGGCGGCGCACTTGGATTGGCTCCATGCCGGCGGGCAGGCCGGAGATGCCGGCCACGCGCGCGCGCACTTCGTCGGCCATGGTGTCGACATCGACGCCCGGATCGATGGCGATGTTCACCCAGCCCGAGCTTTCCATCGAGCGCGAGCGCACCCAATCGACGTTGTCGAGATCGGCGGTCACCTCCTCGATGCGGACGACGACCTGGCTTTCCATGTCTTCCGGGCTGGCGCCGGGCCAGATCGCCTGCACGAACACGGCGTTGCCGGCGCCGGCGGGGAAGAATTCCTTCTCCATCCGGTTGAACGACATGACGCCCGCGATGACGCAGAACAGCATCAACAAATTGCCGGCGACGGGGTTGCGTCCCCACCAGGCGACGAGGCCTTTCAACATGGCTCAGTCTCCAAGCTGCGCATGCGCGCGGCTTTGAATTAGTCGCGAATTTCCAGTTTCTCTTCACCCGCCGCGGGCGCGGGCGCGGCGGCGGGCGCCGCCTCCGCATCGCCGGCGCGGTCGATCGCCGTCACAGCCATGCCTTGGCGCGGGCTGGTCAACACCGAAACGACGACCCGTTCGCCATCTGCGACGCCTTCGCGGAACAGCACTTCATCGGCGGTGGTTTGCGCCGGGCGCACCTGGCGCACGTCGATCGTGTTGTCGGCCGTGACCACGTACACGAACTCGTTGCGCTTCAGCGCGCTGCGCGGGGCCGCGACCATCGTCTCGCGCGCGGCGCCTTCCAGGCGCACCGTCACGAACATGCCGGGCGCGAGCGGGGCGGCGTTGCGGGCGTTGAACGGATCGCGCACTTCCACGATGCCGTAGATCAAGCGCGTGCGGCTATCGACGGCGGCTTCGGTGCGCGCGAGGCGCCCTTCCCAGGTGAGGATGCGCCCGCCCATCATGAGGTTGACGTGTGCAGCGGGGCCCGGGTTCGCGCTGGTGGCGGCGAAGCCCACCGGCGTGCGCAAAGCGGCCAGATCGGAATCCGTCAGCGGCACGCGGATTTCCATCGTGTCGGTCGAGAACATCACCGCCACCGGCGAGCCGGGCCCGACATAATCGCCCACATTGGCGCGCCGTTCACGCAGACGCCCGGTGAAGGGCGCGCGGACGCTGGTGCGCTCAAGATCAAGTTGCGCCGAGCGCAGCGAAGCTTGCGCGGAGGCCAAGGCGGCGCGCGCCTGCGCCAATTGCGGCTCACGCACGGCGAGCGGGGGGGGATCGCCGCGGCCAAGCGCAGCCCAATCCTGGCGCGCCAGTTCGGACTCGGCGGTTTCGCGCGCCAGCGCCTCTTCGGCTTGCGCCACTTGGCTGCGCGCGCGTGTGACGGCGAGTTGATAATCGGCCGCGTCGATGCGCGCGATCGCTTCGCCTTCGGCGAACGCGCCGCCTTCGGCGAATTTCGGGCTCACCCAAACCAGGCGCCCCGCCACTTGCGCGGCGAGCGCGGCTTCAAAGCGCGGGCGCGCTTCGCCTTGCACGGCGATGGCGATCGTGGTCGGGCGCGCGTGCGCCACCGCGAATTGCACCGCCGGCGCGTTCGGGCCGCCTTCTTTTTCCTTGGGCTTGGGCGCGGCGGCGCCCATCGCGAACAACAGCAACGCCGCCCCGATGATCACCACCAGGGGCGCTGCAAAGATCAGCACGCGCTTGGCCTTGGTCCAAAGGCCCGCGGGCTGAGCGTCCTCGACAACCTGGCTCTGCATGTTGATGTCCATCTTGTTCATTGGGCGGCTCCCCTGCGGGCGTCAATGCCGCCTGTCCTGGCTCCACCGCCGAGGGCGACATGATAAGCGATGCGGTTGGAAACGCGCGCGGCGCGCGCGGCAATGAGGCCGCGCTCGGCGTCGATGCGGCGGGTGTAGCTGTCGATCAGCTCGAACAGGGTGGCGACGCCGCGCGAATATTCGCGCTCGGCCAGTTCCTGGGCTTCGCGCGCCTCTTCGGCGGCGATCGTGAATTCGCGTTCACGCACCTCAAGGCTCTGGTCGGCGCTGATGGCGGCTTCCACCTCGCGCCAGGCGGCGAGCGTGACGCGCACGTAATCGGCGGCGGCGGCGCGCCGATCGGCGGCTGTAGCGTGCGTTTCCGACACCAGCGCCCCGCCCTGGAAGATCGGCATGGTGAGGCCGGCGATCAGGTTGGAGATCATGTTGGCGCTGTCGTCGATATCGTCGATGCCGGCGCCCGAATTGCCGGCGCTGCCGGTGAGCGTCAGGCGCGGCAGCAGGGCCGCGCGCGCTTCGTGCATGCGATAGCCGGCGGCGATCATGCGATCCTCCGCGCTCAAAACATCAGGGCGGCGCTCCAGCAAATCTTCCGGCGCGCCCGCGGCGGAGAGGGCGGCGAGTTCGGGCAGGGCGCCTTGTGCGCGGATGCTTCCATCCGGATAGCGGCCCATCAATTCCTGCAGGCGGCGCGCGGCGATCAGCAGCGAATCCTGCGCTTGCGCATGAAAGGCGCGCGCGGAGGCGACCTGGCTGCGCGCGGTGCGCAGCGCCAGCGAGGTGGCGACGCCTGCATCGTAGCGGCGCTGCGTGAGATCAAGCGCGCGCTCGCGCGTTTCCAAATCTTCCTGCGCCAGCGCCAGCAATTGCTGCGCCTCGATCAGCGACACCCAATTGCGCGCGGCTTGCCCGGCCACCGAAAGGCGCGCGTCGCGCAAATCCTCGCGCGCGGCGTCCACATTCAGCGCGGTGGAGCGGGCGCGCGCAGCCAGGCGCCCCCACAAATCAATCTCCCAGCGCGCGGTGACGCTTGAGGTCATGAATTCGGTGCGCAGGCGTTCGTCCGAGCCGGCGACCGGCTCTTCGTTGCGCGTCCCGTCGACGCCGACGCTGAGCGAAGGCAGCAAGCTGCCGCCGATCGATCCGCGCCCGCGCCACAGCGCGGCGCGATAGCGCGCCTCGACGATTTGCAAATCCGGGCTGCCCGCCAGCGCCTCGCGCGCGAGCGCCGACATCTCGATCGAATTCATATCGTCGAGCCACGTCGCCGCCGGCGAGGCGGCGAGTTCGGCCGCGCGCTCGGCGCCGATCGCATCTGCCGCGACGTAAGTGTCGGGCTCATCCGGCAGCTTGCTCGACGCGCAAGCGCCGACGGCGGCCGCCAGGCCAAGCCCGATCAGAATGCGCGCGCCCTGCTTCATGAAACTCCCTCGTGCGCCCGGCGCTTACCACGATGTGCTCTCGAAAGTCAATAAAACAATATTGAAATTCGATAAGGTCTTGCCGTGAGCCGATGCGCCTTGTTCCCCGGTTCAGCCCTTGGATGCCGGCGCGGCCGGTTTTGGATGCGTCACATGTCAGGAAGACGTCAGGACCGGTTGGAATCCCGTGAAATCCGTCGCGCGCGGGCTGTCATTCGTCGCAATCCCGCGCAAAGGGCTGAAATCGAGGCGTCGGCGAGGGGGAGGCGCTAGGCGGCGTGCAGCACTTTTTCTTCGAGGCGTTGATAGCTTTGCTCCATGCCGCCGGTCATGCCGCTTTGCAGCGCGCCGTCGCGATGTTCCTTACTCGGAAAGCGCATCAGCACCGTGAGCGTGGTTTTGCCGTTGGCTTCGCTCAGCGTCAGCGTGTTGATGCTTTCACCGGGCGGGATTTGCATGCCGAGACCGGTGAGATCCATGGTCTCGGTGGTGACGATGCGTTCGATCGGCGCGACCTCTTTGTGCACGCCGCTGGAGGTGAAGAACGAGCCGTTCTCATCGCTCACCCATTTGTAGCGATAGGCGCCGCCGACGCGCAGATCGATGTCGCATTCGGGCATGCTCCAGCCCGGCGGGCCGAGCAGCCATTTCTTCACCAATTCCGGCTTGGTGTGCGCGTCCCACAGCATTTGGCGCGGCGCGTTGAATGTGCGCACGACTTTGATTTCGGTATCGCTTGGCGTGGTGGCTTCTAACGTCATGGTCTCATCTCCTTGGAATGAATCGCCGCCCGAAGGACGAACGGCGCCCGCGCGCACCGACAGCGCGTCTGTTATTTCTTCAAATCCGCGATCAATTGTTCGAGGTGGACGTAGCCTTGCTCCCAGCCGTCAAGCATGCCGGTTTTCAGCGCGCCTTCGCGGGCTTTGTCCGAGGAATAGGCGACGATCGTGCGCACCAGCGTGCGATCGCCTTGGGCGATGAAATGCACGCTGTTCAGCGCTTCGCCTTCTGTCCAATCCTCATCGAACA
>CAZWQS010000120.1:0-8714 GCA_964635925.1 uncultured Terricaulis sp.
TTGCGGCATGCGGGCAGGCGTGGATTTCGGCGGCACCAAGATCGAGGCGGCGCTGCTTGATTCCCAAGGCGAAATCCGCGCACGGCTGCGGGCGCCGAATCCGGGGGATTATGCGGGCGCGGTGGCGGCGCTGGCGGGGCTGATCGCGCGAATCGAGCAGGAAAGCGGCGCCGGCGCCGAAACAATCGGCGTGGCCATGCCCGGCTCGCTCTCGCCAGTGAGCGGGCTAGTGCGCAATTCAAACTCGACATGGCTGAATGGCAAGCCGTTCCTTGAAGATTTGAAGACGGCGCTGAAGCGCCCGGTGCGTGTGGAGAACGACGCCAATTGTTTTGCGCTGTCGGAGGCGGTTGACGGTGCGGCCGCTGGCGCGCGCGTGGTGTTTGGCGCGATCTTCGGCACCGGCTGCGGGGGCGGGCTGGTGGTGGATGGGCGCATCGTCGAAGGCGCGAACGGCGTCGGCGGCGAATGGGGGCACACGCCGCTGCCGTGGGCGCGTAAGGATGAGCCGCCGACGCAGGATTGGTGCGGACGCTGGGGGTGCCTTGAACAATGGCTCTCCGGCACTGGGTTCAAACGCGTATGGGGCATGAGCGCGAAGGAAGCGGCCGACGCCGCGGCGGCCGGCGATGCGGCGGCGCTCGCGGCGCTCGACATGCATTCGGATCGGATCGCGCGCGCGCTTTCGGTTGTGATCGATCTTTGCGATCCCGACGTGATCGTGTTTGGCGGAGGCGTGTCGAACGTGGATTGGCTCTATCCGGCTGTGCGCGGCAAGCTGATCGCGTACGCGTTCTCCGATCAGATCGTGACGCGCGTGGTGAAGAACAAGCACGGCGACAGCTCCGGCGTGCGCGGTGCGGCGTGGCTGTTCGGGGCGGACGGGAAAGAGTCCGCGCATTTGCAATGAAGCTTTGCCGCGCCTGCGCCCGCGAAATCGCCGCGCCGCGCTGCACGTGCGGCGACGATCAAGAATTCGCGCACGAGGAAGCGGGCGTGCTTTCCATCGCGCATCTGGATTGCGATGCATTTTACGCGTCGATCGAAAAGCGCGACGATCCCAGTTTGCAGCCCCATCCGGTGATCGTGGGCGGGGGCAAGCGCGGGGTGGTGAGCACGTGCTGCTATGTGGCGCGCGCCTATGGCGTGCGCTCGGCGATGCCGATGTTCAAGGCGCTGAAGCTCTGCCCGCAGGCCAAAGTGGTGCGCGGGGATATGCGCAAATACGCCGCCGAAGGGCGCGCCATCCGCCTGATGATGCAGGATTTGACCCCGCTGGTGGAGCCGCTCTCGATCGATGAAGCGTTCATGGATTTGAGCGGCACCGAAGCGCTGCACGGCGGGGCGCCGGCGCAGACACTGATCAAGCTGCAAAACCGCATCTGGGCGGAGCGCCAGCTCACCGTGTCGATCGGGCTCAGCTTCAACAAATTCCTGGCCAAGACCGCGAGCGATCTCGATAAGCCGCGCGGCTTTTCGGTGATCGGGCGCGCGGAGGCGCTTGAATTTCTGGCGCCGCGTTCGGTCGGCACGCTGCCGAGCGTCGGGCCGGCGGGCGCGGTCGCGCTGGAGCGCAACGGCTTGAAGCGCATTGGCGACATACGCGAAGCGGGCGAGCATCGCATGCGCGGCCTCTATGGCGATTGGGGCGGGTATCTCTATGCGCTCTCCATGGCGCAGGATCGCCGCCGCGTCGATCCCGAAGGCGAGCGCAAGAGCATCTCGGCGGAAACGACGTTCTTTGAAGATGTCGCGGAGATTGACGCGCTGGAGGATATTCTTTGGCCGCTCTGCGAAAAAGTGGCCGCCCGCGCCCGCGCCAGCGAGATGGCGGGGCGCACGGTGACGCTGAAATTGAAAGACACGCGCTTCAAGATCATCACGCGCCGGCGCCAATTGCCGGAACCGACCATCCTGGCGTCGCGCTTGTTCGACATCGCGCGCCAGCTTTTGGCCGGCGACGCGGACGGGCGCACGACATTTCGGCTGATCGGGGTCGGCCTTTCCGATTTCAGCGACGCGGCCGGGGCCGATAAGGGCGATCTTTTGGACGAACAAACGCCCAAGCGCGCCGCCGCCGAAGCGGCGGTGGCGAAGGCGCGCGGCAAGTTCGGCAAGGACGCGGTGCAGACCGCGCGGGCGCTGAAGGCGGAGCGGGAGGATGACTAAGCGTGGCTGGCGCCGGCGCGACACGATCGCGCGTGGCGCCGCTATCGCCGCCTTTGGGATGACGAACGGCGCCTGCGCGGTTACTAAGGATGAAAATTTGGGGAGCCCCGCCATGAGTCAGATCGAAGCCCGCCTGCAGGAACTGGGAATCACGCTGCCGACGCCGCCCGCGCCCGTGGCTTCCTATGTGCCGTTCGTGATCGTGGGCCATGTGGTGCATGTCTCCGGCCAAGTTTCAGTGGATTCCTCGGGCGGCATCAAGGGCAAGCTCGGCGGCGATATCGAGGTGGAGGAAGGCCAGGCCGCAGCGCGCCTGTGCGGGCTCAACCTGCTCGCGCAAGTGAAGGCCGCGTGCGGGGGCGACCTCGATCGCGTGCGCCGCGTGGTGAAGCTCAACGGCTTTGTGAACGTGGCGCCGGATTTCAGCCCGATCCCGCAGGTGATGAACGGCTGCTCGGACCTGATGGTGCAAGTGTTCGGCGATCCGGGCCGGCATGCGCGCTCGGCGGTGGGCATGGCCAATCTGCCGCTCGATTTCGCGGTTGAAGTCGACGGGCTGTTCGAAATCGCCTGACGCGCCCGCTTGGCGCGTGCGCAGGGCGCGCTACATTGAGCGCATGGACGGCGGCGGCGCTCCGGCAAACATCCACATTTTGAGCGACCTTGGCCGGGTGGCCAAGGACGAGTGGGACAAGCTCGCCAATCCGCCCGATCAGCCGTTCGATCCATTCATCTCCTGGGATTTCCTCAGCGCGCTGGAAGAGAGCGGGTGCACCGGTATCGCCAGCGGCTGGCGCCCCGCGCACATTCTGGTGCGCGACGAAAAGGGCGCCGCGATCGGGGCGATGCCGCTTTACGCCAAGGATCATTCGTACGGCGAATACGTGTTCGACCATGCCTGGGCCGATGCGCTGCATCGGGTCGGCGGGTCGTACTATCCCAAGCTGCAATGCGCCGCCCCGTTCACGCCCGTGCCGGGCCGGCGCCTGCTGGCGCGGGAGGCGCACGTGCAAGTCGCGCTGGCGCGCGCGGCGGTGGGGTTGGCGCAACGGGCCGAATGTTCATCGGTGCATGTGACGTTCGCGCCGGAAGAAACGCCGGCGATGTTGGAGCCGCTCGGCTTTCTCACGCGCCTGGGTATTCAATATCATTGGTTCAATCGCGGCTATCGGCGGTTTGACGATTTCCTCGCCGATCTCTCATCGCAAAAGCGCAAGACGATCCGGCGTGAGCGCGCGCGTGCATGCGAAGGCGTGCGCATCCGCCGCTTGCGGGGCGAAGACATCAAACCAGCGGATTGGGATTTCTTCTTCCGCTGCTACATAGATACCGGCGCGCGCAAATGGGGCTCGCCCTATCTGAACCGCGATTTCTTCACCGCGCTGGGCGCGCGCATGAGCGAATATTGCGTGCTGTTTGTGGCCGAAGCCGAAGGGCGCCCGATTGCCTCGGCGCTCAATCTGCTGGGAGGCGATGCGCTCTACGGGCGCTATTGGGGCCGCGTGGCGGATGCGCCGTTCCTGCATTTCGAGCTTTGCTATTATCAGGCGATCGAGCTGGCGATCGAGCTGGGCTTGCCGCGCGTGGAGGCGGGCGCGCAGGGCGAACACAAGCTCGCGCGCGGCTATCAGCCGGCGCCGACCTATAGCGCGCACTGGATCGCCCATGCCGGCTTGCGCGATGCGGTGGGGCGTTATCTAAAATCGGAAACACCGGCCGTGGTGCAGGAAGCGGAAATGCTGGCCGAGTTGGGGCCGTTCAAACGGGGCGCGTAGGATGTGGTGGGTGCTTGGCTGCGCTTTCGGGTGCGACATCGATCTCGAACGCGCTGAAGGCTGGCGCGCGGAGGCGGCGATTGAGCGGCGCTGGCGCGACTTCGCGCAATCGCGCGATCCAGGGCACGAGCATTACAAGCAGGGCTATGAAACGCGTGAGGCGTGCATGGCGGCGCTGCTGCAAAACGAGCCCGCTGGAACACATCCCTACACTCATTGGGTCGGCGGGGAGCCGCGTTTTCGCATCACCATCACCCATCACGAGGATTGGGTGGAATTCTTCAACAACGCCAACAACGCGCACCATCATTACGCGTGCTTTGAACGCGCGGAAGATTAGCGCCGCTTCTTGCCCCGTTGCGGGCGGCGGTCACGCTCGACATGGCGGCCTTGTTTCGATTGGCGTGTTTTCTTCCAGCCGGGCGCGGGCGGTTCTGGATCGGAGAGCACGGAGAAAAGCAGCCCGCCGCTGATCGGCGTGGCTTCTTCCAGGCGCACCTCCACCTTCATGCCGAGCGGGAAGCGTTGGCCTGAGTGCTCGCCCACGAGCGCGTGCGCGGCTTCGTCATGCAGCCAACGCTCAGGGCCGAGCGATGAGATGGGCGCGAGCCCATCGGCTTGCGTTTCATCCAGGCGGATGAACAGTCCAAAGCGCGTGACGCCGGAAACGCGGCCGTCAAACTCAAGCCCGATGCGGTCGGAAAGGAAGGCGCTGATATAGCGGGCGGTTGCGTCGCGCTCGGCGGCCATGCTGGCGCGTTCGGTTTGGCTGATGTGCTCAGCGGTTTCGGCGTAGCGCTGTTCTTCGACATCTGTCGCGCCGTCATCGCCCAGCTTGAGCGCGCGGATCAGCGCGCGGTGCGCCGTGAGATCGGCGTAGCGGCGGATCGGCGAGGTGAAATGCGCGTAGTGCGAGAGGTTGAGGCCGAAATGGCCGAGGTTCTCCGGTGAATAGATCGCCTGCGCTTGGGTGCGCAGCACTACCTCGTTGATGATGTCCTTGTGCGGCGTGGCCTCGGCCTGATGCAGAATGCGGTTGAAGCGCGCGGGGGAGACGCGCTCGCCCCTGGTCCATTTGAGGCTCACCGTGGTGAGGAAATCGCCGAAAGCGGCGAGCTTTTCCTCGCTCGGCTGATCGTGCACGCGGTAGATCAGCGGGCGCTGGTGCTTTTCCAGCGTCTCGGCCGCGGCGACGTTGGCCATGATCATGAATTCTTCGATCAGCTTGTGCGCGTCGAAACGCTCGCGCCGCTTCACGCCGGCGACCTTGCCGTCATTGAAGATGATCTTGTGCTCGGGCGCGTCGATCTCCAGCGGGGCGCGTTTTTCGCGTGCGGCCCAGAGCGTGGAATAGGCGGCCCAGAGCGGCTTGAGGATCGGCTCAAGCAAGGGCGCGGTTTTTTCGTCAGCCTTGCCGTCGATCGCGGCTTGCGCTTGCTCGTAGGAAAGTTTGGCGGCGGAGCGCATGAGGCCGCGCACGAATTTGTGGCGGCGTTTGACGCCGTTCTTGTCGAAAATCATCTCGACGGCGAGGCACGCGCGTTCTTCTTTTTCGCGCAAGCTGCACAGATCGGCGCTCAGCGCCTCGGGCAGCATGGGCGCGACGCGATCGGGGAAATAGGTCGAGTTGCCGCGCCGGTACGCGCCGCGATCGAGCGGCGAGCCGGGCGTGACGTAAGCGGCCACGTCGGCGATGGCGACCCATACGCGCCAGCCGCCTTGATTGTTTGGATCGTCATCAGGTTGCGCATAGACCGCATCGTCATGATCGCGCGCATCTTCGGGATCGATGGTGATGAGCGGGATTTGGCGGAGGTCTGTTCGGCCTTTCAACGTGGGCGGCTTCGCCGCGTGCGCTTGGGCTTCTTCCTCGGGCGTGAAGCCTTCGCGGATGCCGTGCGTGTGCATGGCCAGGATCGACGCGGCGCGCGGATCGCTTTCCTTGCCGATGATTTCCTTGATCACGCCCTTCTTGGGGCCATGCGCGCGCTCGCGCTGGCCGATGGCGATTTCCGCGAACACAAGGTCGCCGTCTTTGGCTTCGCCCGCGTTGTGTTGCTCGATGAGGATGTCGTGACGCGCCTTGCGATCTGCCGGCTCGACGCGGCCGCCGCCGAAGCGGGCGCGCGGATCCTTGTTGGCGCGATAGACGCCGAGGATGCGGTGCGCGCTCTGGCCGAGCCGCTTGACGACGCGCGCTTCGTACTGGCCGTCCTCGGTGCGATGCAGGCGCGCGAGCACGCGGTCGCCGATGCCGATGGCGGCTTCACCTTTCATGCGTCGCGCCTCGCCGGGCGCGAGGCGCACTGGCGGGCCGAAATAGCCGTCCGGGCCGCGCATGCGCGCGAGGAGTTCGCCATCGGGATCGTGATCGATCACGTCCATCACGCCCGATTGCGGCAGCGCCTGCGCATCGGGGTAGGAGCGCCGCCCGCTGCGGCCGAGCGCGCCGGATTCTTCCAACTCGCGCAGCAGGTGGCGCAGCTCTTTCTTCTGATCCGGTCCAATGCCGAGCTCGCGGGCGATGTCGGATTTATGCGCGCCGGCGCCGGCTTTGCGCACGGCCTCGAGCACGCGCTCGCGGGTGAGGGGTTCGGGAAATTGCGGCGGGCGTTTGGCCATCACCCCCTCCCCTCGAGGGGAGGGGGCTTTTGCGCTTACGCTTTCTTCACCGCCTTTTTGGCCGTCGCTTTTTTCGCCGTGGGCTTTTTCGTAGGCGTCTTCTTCGGCGCGGCCTCCTTCTTCACCGCAGCTTTCTTCGCCGGCGCCTTCTTCTTTTTCCCGCCGCCTTTGCCGGCGCGTTCGGCCAGCAGGGCCAAAGCTTCGTCCATCGTCACGTCTTCGGGCTTTTTATCTTTCGGGACGTTGGCGTTGGTTTCGCCGTCATTGATGTAGGGGCCGTAGCGGCCGTTCAGCACTTTCACCGGCTTGCCGGTGACGGGGCTTTCGCCGAGTTCTTTGAGCGCGGTGGGCGCGGCGCGCCCGAAGCGGCCTTTGCCGCCGCCGGCTTTTTTCTCGTCGATCACCGCGACGGCGCGGTTCATCTGGATTTCAAACACGTCCTCGATCGAGCCGAGGCTCGCATACATCTGGCCCATCTGCACGTAGGGGCCGTAGCGGCCGATGCCGGCGAGGATCATCTCATTTTCGCTGGGGTGCATACCCACTTCGCGCGGCAGCGAAAGCAGCGCGATGGCTTTATCGAGCGAGACCTCTTCGGCCTTCCAGCCGCGCGGCACGCCGGCGCGTTTGGGCTTGGCTTCATCGGCGGGGTTCGGCGTTTCAAAATAAGGGCCAAAGCGCCCGGCTTTCAGCAGCACCGGGCCGTTGGGCCCTTCGCCCAATTCGATGCCTTCGCTTGGGATCGCCGGCGCATCGCCGTTTTCCGCGCCCGCGAGCGGCCGCGTGAATTTGCATTCCGGATAGTTCGAGCAGCCGACGAACGCGCCGAACTTGCCGAGACGCAGCGAAAGCTTGCCCGTGCCGCAGACCTGGCAGGTGCGCGGATCGCTTCCATCCTCGCGCGGCGGGAAGATGTGATCGCCCAGCACCTCGTTCATCTTGTCGATGACATCGCCAATGCGCAGATCGCCGATGTCATCCACCGCGCCGTGGAAATCGGTCCAGAATTCGCGCATCAGTTTTTTCCAGGGCAGATCGCCAGCGGAAACCTGATCGAGCTTTTCTTCGAGGTCCGCGGTGAAATCGTACTCGACATATTTGGAGAAGAAATTTTCCATGAACGCGGTGACGAGGCGGCCGCGATCATCGGGGATGAAGCGGTTTTTCTCGGTGCGCACGTAATTGCGCTCGCGCAATTTATCGAGGATCGCCGCGTAGGTGGAAGGGCGGCCGATGCCGAGTTCTTCCAGCTTCTTGACGAGACTCGCTTCGGAGAAACGCGGCGGCGGCTCGGTGAAATGCTGATCGGCTTTCACCTCCTGCACGGAGACGGCTTCGCCTTGCTTCAATTGCGGCAGGCGGCGGTTTTCTTCGTCTTCCTCATCGTCGCGGCCCTCCTGATAGAGTTTCAGGAAGCCGTCGAACAGGATCACTTGCCCGGTGGCGCGCAGCTCCACCTTGCCGGTCGGCTCGGTGAGATCGACGCTGGTGCGTTCGATCGAAGCCGCTTCCATTTGCGACGCGACGGCGCGCTTCCACACCAATTCATAGAGCCGCGCCTGATCACCTTCGAGGCTCATGCCTTGCGGGGTGTTGGTGGGATCGGTGGGACGGATGGCTTCGTGCGCTTCCTGCGCGTTCTTGATCTTTGACGCGTATTTGCGCGGCTCTGCCGGGACGTAATCCTTGCCGAAATCCTTGCCGATGGCGCTCCGCAGATCGCGGATCGCGCCTTCGTCCATGGAGACGCCGTCTGTCCGCATATAGGTGATGTGGCCCGCTTCGTAGAGGCGCTGGGCGGTTTGCATCGTGCGCGAGGCGTTGAAGCCGAGCTTGCGGGCGGCTTCCTGTTGCAGCGTCGAGGTCGTGAAGGGCGGGGGTGGATTGCGCTTGGTGGGCTTGGCCTCGACCGCGCTCACCGTGAACTTTCCGGCCTTCACCGCATCGCGCGCGGCGTGCGCCATGGCTTGATCTGGAATGTCGAGGCGCTTGAGTTTCTTGCCGTCAAACGCCGAAAGGCGCGCGGGGAAGCTTTCTTGGCGCTGGTTCGCCATGATGGCGTCGACCGACCAATATTCTTGCGGCTTGAAGCGCTCGATCTCGACTTCGCGGTCGACGATGATGCGCAGCGCCACCGATTGGACGCGG
>CAZWQS010000121.1:0-8697 GCA_964635925.1 uncultured Terricaulis sp.
CCCCGGCTGCTGCTGAAGAAGCGGCTCCGGCTGCTGATCCGGCTGCGACCACGGAAGCGCCGGCTGACGCCGCTGCGACGACGGAAGCTCCGGCTGCCGACGCCGCTGCGCCGGCCCCGGCCACGACCACGCCGTAATCTAAGCTACGGACGTAGTTTCGCGACGAGCCGCCCGAAAGGGCGGCTCGTTTGCGTTTGGGGCTTGCGCTATGTCGGGCCAATGCCGCGCCTGCCGCCCCAACCCGATCTTGCCTGGACCGCCGACGGCGCGCCGCGCGCTGGCGTGTTCGACGATGTGTATTTTTCCAAAGCTGGGGGGCTTGCGGAGGCGGAGGCCGTGTTCCTGCGGGGAACGGGCTTGCCTGAATTGTGGCGGAATAGGGATCGTTTCGCTATTGGCGAGCTTGGATTTGGGACCGGAATTAACGTTTTGGCGGCGTGGAGTGCGTGGAAAACGACACGAAAGCCCCATGCGCAATTGCATATCTCGACCATCGAGGCATTCCCGCTCGCAAGGGCCGACGCCGCCCGGGCGCTTGCGGCGTTCCCGGAGATCGCGCCGCTTGCCGCGCAATTGCTGGCGCGTTGGCCGGTGCGCGCGGCGGGGCCGCAACGGCTCTGGTTTCCCGATGACAGCCTGGCGCTGACCATCCATATCGGGGAGGCGGGGGCGGTGCTGGCCGGCATGGTCGGCGCCTTTGACGCCTGGTTCCTTGACGGCTTCACGCCCGCGCGAAACCCCGCGATGTGGACGCCGGCGCTGATGGCCCGTATCGCCGCCTTGAGCGCGCCCGGCGCGCGCGCGGCAACGTTCACGGTCGCCGGCGACGTGCGCCGCGCGCTGGAGGCGGCGGGCTTTGCCGTGGAGAAGCGCCCTGGCTTCGGCGCCAAACGCGAGCGGCTGGAGGCGCGGCTCACATCGCCGCCGGCATCCGCGCCGTCGCCTTTTCCCTCCGGCGCCTGCCAGCCCAAGCGCGTGGCGATCCTCGGCGCGGGTATAGCGGGCGCGGCGTGCGCGGCGGCGCTGGCGCGGCGCGGGGCGGAGACCGTGGTGCTTGATGCGGCGCCGGTGCTCGGCGCGGGGGCGAGCGGCAATCCTGCGGGGCTCGTGATGCCGCGGCTCGATCGTGGCGGGCCGCTCAGCGAACTTTTCCTGGCGGCGTATCTCGATGCGGTCGCGACGTATGAACGCCTCGGCGTTCTGGAGCCGTGCGGTGTAGAGCAACGCGCCGAGGCCAAGCGTGAAGCCGCGCTCGCGGATCTGCTGGCCGATCCGCCTTTGCCGGCGGATTGGTTCGCCCCGCTGGCGCCCGGCGCGGCGCTGCATCCGCGCGCGGGCCTGGTGCGCCCGCTGGCGGCGATCAAAGCGATGCTGGCGCAGGCGCAGCTCATGCTGGAAGCGCCCGTGGACGCGCTGGAGCGCGCGGGCGAGGGCTGGGTGCTGCGCGCCTCGGATGGGCGCGCGCTGTTGAAAGCGGACGCGGTGGTGTTGGCGTGCGGGCCCGCGCTGGCGCGCTTCGCGCCGGCGGATTTCCTGCCGCTGCAAGTGTCATACGGGCAGATTGAATGGGGGCCGGGCGCGCCGCCGCCGCACGCGATCACGCAAGGCTCTTACGTCGCGCCGTTTGAAGACGGTGTGCTGTTCGGCGCCACGTTCGACCATGCGCCAGCGCCGGTCGAAGAGGCGCGCGCGCGCAATCTCGCCGCGCTTACCGCGCTCGCGCCCGACATCGCCGCGCGCATCGACCCCGCCAAACTGCACGCGCGCGCTTCGATGCGGGTGACAACGCCAGACCGCGCGCCGATCGCGGGTTTGCTGCCGGACGCCGAGGCGTGGCGCGCGCATTATGCGGGGCTTGCGCACGGCCGCGCCATGCCTGACGGCGAGCCGCCCGCGCATGCGGGCGTGTATGTGCTGGGCGGCTTAGGCGCGCGCGGCTTTACCCTGGCGCCTTTGCTGGGAGAGCGGATCGCGGCGGAGTTGTTCGGCGAGCCTCAAGCGCTTTCGCGCGCCGCGCTGGAGGCGATCCATCCCGCGCGCTTCCTCTATCGCGCATTGAAGCGCGGCTAGCTTTCGGCGGCCCGATGCCGCGCGGCGATAGCGGCCGCGAGTTCGGCTTGTCGCGCTTCATCCAGCGGATAATTCCGTAAGCTAAGCGCGGTCAGCACGCACAACAGGATTGGCCCGCCGATAAAGAGCGCGGAGAGCGTGCCGAGCGCGAGCGGTGAATTTTCACTCCCCGTGCCCGCTTCAAAGCCAACGAGTCCAAGCACCGCGTAGGTCAGCGGTCCGGCGACAACGCCGAGCTTCGAGGTGGTCAGCAGCAGGCCGAAGAAGAGGCCCGAGCGGCGCGCGCCGGTGGCGAGTTCGTCTTCGTCCACCACGTCGGCCATCAAAGCACGCGTCAGCAGCACGCCACCGCCTTGCGCGATCCCCGCCACGAGCATGAAGGGCGCGCCGATCCAGAAATCGCCGGGCGGCAAAATCAGCAACATCGCCGTCGTCACCGCCGTGTAAAGCATCGCTGCTTGCAGCGCGCGATGCTTGCCCAATTTGCGCGCGGCGATCCACCAGATCGGAACGCCCGCAAGGCCAGCGAGAAAATAGATCGCAAGCAAAGTCTGCGACTCGCGCTCAAAGCCCAGCACGAACTGGAAATACCAAAGAAACAGCCCGCCTGAGACGCCCTGTGCGATGCCGAGAAGCAGGTCTGGCACAAGCACGCGCTGGCAGGCTTTGTTGTTGAGCAACGCTTGGAAAGTTTCCTTCAACCCCACGTGCGGCTGCGGGGGGTGCGGGGTTTCGCGCACCATCAGCACCGCCATCAACGTGGTCAGCGGCAGAAGAAAAATCAGCGTCCAGCCCATGGCGTGCACCGCATCGCCGTTGTCGCCGCCTCCCGCCTGCACGACATAGCCGGCGATGACGAGCATCAAGGCTTGCCCCACCATGCTCGCGGTTTGCACCGCACCCAGCACGTGCGTGCGCCCCTGATAGGTGGGGATGAGCTCGCCCGCCCATCCCAAGTGCGCGACCATCATCGTCGCGTAGGCGACGTACATCGCAAACACCGCAACGCCCGCCCACAGCACGCTGACGCCCTGCGGCAGGCCCAGGAACACCACCCACATCAGCAGCATCAGCGGCGGGCACGCCAGAGAGAGCCACAAGCGCCGACGTCCGAATGGCGAATTGGTGCGGTCCTGCAGCGTGCCGATGCCGGGATCGATCACGATGTCCAGCAAGCGCGCGCCCAGGAAGATCGCCGACACCGCCCAAAGCGGCACGCCCAGATGCGAGGCGAAATAGGGCGGCAGGAAAATGATGGTCGGCAGCGAGAGCGCGAGCAATGGCCCAGCGGGGGCGGCGAAGGCGGCGATTTCCCAATTGGAAACCTTGCGCGCCGCGGGGTCTGCTTGAGTCACGTTCCCTCCCGCCTTTGCCGGCGCTGTTTGAGGCGTAGTGTTCACGAGCATGCGCGCGCGATCAACTGTCGCTTGTCGTTTGATGCGGCGGCGATGGGCCGCTCGTCAGCGGGGTGTCAGCGGCGCTTTGATAATGGACTGGTGGGCGCGTTGCGCGTTAGGCGCCGCGCACGGTTTTCGTAAGGAGAGGCAGCAGGCGTTCGTTGGCGGCGATCAGCGCGCCGGTCTTCAGGAAGTCGCCGCCGTCGATCTCCTTCACGAAGCCGCCAGCCTCGCGCACGATGATGGCGCCGGCGGCCACATCCCAGGGCGAAAGCCCGCGTTCCCAATAGCCGTCGAAGCGGCCGGCCGCGACGTAAGCGAGATCGAGCGCGGCCGCGCCGAAGCGGCGGATGCCGGCCGTCGCGCCGATCACGCGCTCGCATTCTTCAAGGAACTTTTGGTGGCCGGGCTTGCCGTGCCATGGCGTGCCGGTGGCGATCAGCGCATCGCGCATCTCGCCGCGCGCGGCCACGCGCAAGCGCCGGTCGTTGAGATAGGCGCCCGCGCCTTTCTCGGCCCAGAACAGCTCGTCGCGCACGACGTTGTAAACCACGCCGGCCACCAGCACGCCTTCGCGCTCAAGCCCAATCGAGATCGCGAAATGAGGGATGCCGTGCAGAAAGTTCGACGTGCCGTCGAGCGGATCGACCAGCCAGCGATTGGTCTTATCGGTGCCTTCGACCTCGCCGCGTTCTTCCATCAGGAAGCCGTAGCCGGGGCGCGCCTTGGAGAGTTCCTCAAAGATCGTCTTTTCCGCCTTCAAATCGGCGGCGGAGACGAAATCGCTCGGCCCCTTGCGGGACACCTGAAGCTGCTCGACCTCGCCGAAATCGCGCGCAAGCGCCCGTGCGGCTTTGCGCGCGGCGGCGACCATGACGTTGATAAGGGCGGAGGTCTGGGCCATTGCGGGCCGGGTGCTAGCAGGGGGGTGCGGTGGCGGCAAGGGCGGGCGCTGCCCAGGAGAGCCCTTTGGGCTATTCCGCCATGTGGCAGACCGCCTCGATCTTGTTGCCTTCCGCGTCGCGCACGAAGGCGGCGTAATAATCGGGATGGTAATCCTCGCGAATGCCGGGCGGGCCGTCTTCCACGCCCCCTTGCGCCAGAGCGGCCAGATAAAACGCATCCACCGCCGCGCGCGTTTCGGCGCGGAAGGCGATGTGCATGCCGTTGCCCTGGCTGGCCGGCTGGCCGTTCACCGGCAATTGCACCCAGAACGAAGGCTTGTTCGGCGCGCCATAACCCACGCCCACGAGGCGCCCGCCGATTTCCACCGGATAGACTGGCGCCATGCCGAGCGGTTCGAGGGCTGCGTCATAAAACGCCTTGGCGCGCGCCATGTTGGCGACGCCGATGGATACGTGATCGATCATGGGCCATCTCCGCTCGCGCGCCAGCGCGCGAACCAATCAAGTGTGCGCTGCATCGCGAGTTCACAAGCGGCCGCGTTGAAATCGGCGCTCTCCTTTCGGCAGAAGCCATGGCCTGCGTCGTAGATGTAAAGCGGCGTGCTTTCCGGCGCGGCGGCGCGTACGCGCTCGATATCGGCATGGGGGATGGAGGCGTCGCGCGCGCCATAATGCAACATGGTCGGCGCGCGCGGGGGCTGGTCGAGAAGATTGAGGATCGCTCGCCCGTAGAAGCACGAGGCGGCGCGCACGTTCGTGCAATGCGCCGCCGCCGCCCATGCCGCCGCGCCGCCCCAGCAGAAGCCGGTGACGAACGCAGGCTTGGCCAACGCGTCGATCGCCGCTTGCACGTCGCCAATCACCTGCGCCCATGGCGTTGCAGAGACCGCGTCGCGGCCTTTGGCGATTCCCTCCGGCGAAACCGGGGCGAGGAAATTGGGATCGATGCGCGCGTACATCGCGGGCGCGATCGTCTCGTAACCTGCGTCGGCGAACGTAGCCGCCATTTCGGCGATGTGCGGCGTCAGGCCGAAAATTTCTTGAATGACCACAACGCCGCCCTTGGGCGCGCCGCGCGCGGGCAGATGCAAAGCGGGCAGAGCGAAGCCGTCATGGCGGCTGGTCAAGGTCAGCGAAGCGGTCATCGGTCACTCGTCGCACACACGAGCGTCTTGGTCGAGATCGGCGCGTCGCTAACGGGAAGTTGAGCGAGCGCCCGCTGGCGCCGCCGCGTGGTTGGGATCATGCTCGCCGTTGATGACCCTTGCGCACGCCCTTGTGCTGTTGCTGGGATTGGCCGCGCTGGCGACGGCGGAGGCGCAAGCTCAATGTGTGACCCCGCCTGCGCTTGAGCAGGGTCCTATTGAGGAGGCATCCGCTGGCGGCGCGACTCGCAACGATCGATTCGGGCGGGTCATCGCGCCGGTCACGGTCAATGGGCAAGGTCCGTTTCGCTTTATCGTCGATACCGGCGCCAATCGTTCTGTTGTTTCGCAAAGCTTGGCGACGCGGCTCGGCCTCCCCACGATCGGGGAAGGCACAGTGCACGGCGTGCATGGGCCGACGCTTGCCCCGCTCGTGGCGGTGGACGCGCTGCAATACCGCAATTTGCCAATGCCCGGCTCGCAGGTGCCAATGTTGCAGGGCGCGATGTTGGGGGGCGAGCACGGCGTGTTGGGCGTGGACGGCATGCAAGGCCGGCGTCTGCGGCTCGATTTTGACGCGCGCTGCATCGAGATCATTCCCGCCAATCGCGCGCCGCCGCTGGGGCGCGGCTGGACGCGCGTGCGCGGTGAGTTGCGCTTCAACAATCTCGTCGTCGTGCAAGGCCGGATCGACGGCATGCGCGTCAACGTGCTGATCGATACCGGATCAAATGCATCTCTGGGCAATTCGGCGCTGCACCGTGCGCTGGCGGCGCGCACGCGGTTTAGCAGAGATTCTGTGGGTCTGGGCCGCGCTTACACCGCCGGTGACGCCGTCGTGCTAGACACCGCCATCCTAGTGCCCGCGCTGAACATCGGCGAGCTCAGCATGACGAACCTGTTGTTGTTCGTTGGCGATTTTCATGTGTTTTCTCTGTGGGGGCTCAATGACGAGCCTACCGTTTTGGTCGGCATGGATGTGTTGTCGCAGGCGCGGGCCATGGCGATCGATTATCAGCGCGCGACGGTGTATTTCCGCGTGTATGAGCGCAATCGTGGCGCGCGCCTCGATGACGCGGCCTTCAGGTCGCGCTGAACAGGCGCCCGCGCTCCGTCAGGCAAACCGCAGCGAGGCAGAGTATGGCTGCGATCGTGATGCCGATCGCGAACGGCAGGGCGGTGCCGTCGAACCGATGCGCGATCAAAGTCGCGAGCAGGGCGCTGCCGGCGGACGTGGCCGCGCCATAAAGCGCGGAGGCCGATCCCGCCGTGCGCCCCACCGGCTCCATCGCCAGCGCGTTGAAATTGCCGGCGATCATGCCGAACAAGCCGAGCGTCAGCGCCAGCATGGGCAAGAACACCCAGAACGAGGCCAGCCCCATCGCGATGATCGTCGCCAGCGCCGCGGCGAAGGCGATGAAGGCCAGCAGCGCGCTGTGGGCGATGCGGCGCATGCCGTGGCGCATCACCATGCGCGAATTGGCGAACGTGCCGACCGTCATCATGACCGCGACCGCCGCGAACGCGAAGGGGAACGCCGCGCCGAGACTATAAACCTCGACGAACAATTGCTCGGAGGCGGTGATGTAGGCCATCAACGCCGCGCTGATGAAGGTGGTGGCGATCAGATACCCGACGAATTGGCGCGCGCCCAGCATCGACGCATAGGCGCGCGCGATCGCGCCGGGACGGAACGGCGTGGTGTTTTCCGGGCGCAATGTTTCGGGCAGGCGCCACATCGACCAGGCGAACACGGCGAGCGCGTAGAACAGCAGCGCCGCGAAAATCCAGCGCCACGGGCCGGCGAACAGAATGAGCTGCCCCACGCTGGGCGCCACGATCGGCACGATCATGAACACCGTCATCGCCATCGACATGACTTGCGCCATGCGCCGGCCTTCGGTGAGATCGCGCACGATGGCGACGCTGACCACGCGCGTGGCGCCCGCGCCCAGCCCTTGCAGCGCGCGCGCGGCCAGGAACAGCTCGAAGTTCGGCGCAAACACGCACAGCGTCGTGCCGACGATGAACAGCACCAGCGACCAGATCAGCACCGAGCGTCGCCCGAACGCATCCGAGAGCGGCCCGTACGCCAATTGGCTTACGCCGAACATGCCCAGATAAAGCGTGACGATGAATTGGCGGTCGTTCGGATTGGTCAGCGCGAAATCGGCGCCGATATCGGGCAGCGCCGGCAGCATGATGTCGATCGACATCGCGTTCAGCGCCGAAAGTGCGGCCACGATCGCCACAAGTTCGGCGGTGGAGAGCGCGCCATGCGGGGCGTCGCTACGCATTGAATCTAAAATGCATCACATCGCCTTCGCGCACGATGTAGTCCTTGCCTTCGAGCCGCATCTTGCCGGCTTCCTTGGCGCCTGTTTCGCCTTTGTGCGCGATGTAGTCGTCATAAGAAATGGTCTCGGCGCGAATGAAACCTTTTTCAAAATCGCCGTGGATGACGCCGGCGGCTTGCGGAGCAGTCCAGCCTTTCTGGATGGTCCAGGCGCGCGCCTCCTTGGGGCCGACGGTGAAATAGGTTTGCAGGCCGAGCAGATCGTAGCCAGCATGGATGAGGCGGGTGAGGCCGGGCTCCTTCAGGCCGACTGTGGCGAGAAACTCGGCTTGATCCTCATCGCTCAGCGCGGCGATCTCGGCTTCCAGTTGCGCGCAGATGACCACGCAGGCTGCGTGTTCGGCCTTGGCGCGCTCTTCCACGCGCGCGGTGTGGGCGTTGCCTTTGGCCGCGTCATCCTCGTTGACGTTGCAGACATAGAGCACCGGCAGCGCGGTGAGGAGCTGCAGCATCTCGAAGGCTTTTTCTTCCTCCGGCGCGCGCTTGGTGAGGCGCGCGGGCTTGCCGTCTTCCAGCAGCGCCTTGGCGCGCAGCACGAGCTCCAGCGTCAGCTTGCTTTCCTTGTCGCCGCCCTTGGCGCGTTTCTCCAGATTGCCGACGCGCTTTTCGAGGCTTTCGAGATCGGCGAGCATCAGCTCGGTTTCGACCGTCTCCAAATCCGCGACCGGATCGATGCGGCCTTCGACGTGCGTGATATCGTCATTCTCGAAGCAGCGCAGCACGTAGGCGATGGCGTCGCATTCGCGGATATTGGCGAGGAACTGGTTGCCGAGACCCTCGCCCTTGCTGGCGCCCTTCACGAGGCCGGCGATGTCGACGAAGCT
>CAZWQS010000122.1:0-8522 GCA_964635925.1 uncultured Terricaulis sp.
CGCGGGCAGCGGCAATTGGATGCGGCGCAAAGGCAGGTCATCCCGATGTCGGCGGCGCATTATGTCGAGAATTGGAAGCGCTATAAGCGCGATATGAAGCCGAGCCGCTACGATCGTTAAGCGCAGAGCAGGTTGAGGCCGTTCTTGGTGGTGATGGTCACGATGGGCTTGCCGACGGGTTCGGCCTCGCCGTCCGTAAGATAGGCGATGGCGTGCTGGTCTTCGCCGGCGACGAACACCAGCACGCGCGCGTCTTCGGGCGTGCGGGCGATGATGGCGCCGTGTTTGGGCGCGCCGTCGCGATCATAAAACACCGTGTAGGTTTCGATCCGCGCGGGGCCCGAATAGGTTTCCAGCAAGGCGGGCCCGGGGCCGCGCGTTGCATCGGCTTGCGCCTGCACGCTGGCGCTTGCAGAGGCGTTCAGCGCGATAGCGGGATCGCGCGAGACGATGATGGCGGCGCTGGTGGTGGCGTAGCCGCCATTGCCGAACAGCATCCCGCATCGCCCGCCCGCGCGCAGCGTTTCCACCATCGCCGCGATCGCGTGGCTCATATAATTGCCGACTGGTCCGCCGCCGAAGGTGAGGCCGCCGAACACGCTCATCGGCTTTTCCAGCGGCCAGCCGATCACGCGGCGCGCCATCTTCGGCATGATGGGAAAGCACGAATAGAGCTCAACATGATCGAGCGCGTCTGGCGTCAGCGCGTTGAATTGCAGCGTGTGCGTCAGCGTCGCTTCCAGGCTGAGAGAGCGGTCGAGGCGATCGCGCGCGAGCACGTCGCCCGGTTCGCGCGCGCCTGCGCCCGCGCCGATATAGATGAGGCGGCTCTCGTTTACGCCCATCGCCTTGGCGCGGGCGAGCGAGGCGACGATAAAGCCCGCGCCCTGGTTCACGGACGCGTTGGCCACCATGAGTTTGGTGTACGGAAACGCGATCGGGCGGTTGTTGGGCGAGGCTTCGAGAATCTGCGCGGGCGCCAGCGGTTTGCGCAGCCACGCGCCGACGTTGCGCGCGGCGACCTCGGAGAATGTGGACCAGATGGCCGCGCTTTCGGCTTGCGCTTGCGCGAAGGTTTGCCCCCACGCGGCGCGGCAGGCGTTTTCGTAGAGCGGATACACATCCGTCGGCGCCACGATGCCGTAGCGGTCGCGCCCGGCCTTGACGCTGCGCGCGGCGGAGGCGCGCACGGCGTCAACCTTCGCGCTCGCGCGCTTTTGCGCGGTGCGCAGGGCTTCGCCGCCAGCGATGGCTTCGATCTCGGTTTCGCCGCGCGCGATGCGCTGGACCGCTTCCGTCAGCAACGTGACGGGGCTGTCGCCCATGGGATAGCGCGTTTGCGCGCACAAGCGCGGATGGGCGCCGATCAATTCCGCAAGCGGGCGCGAATAATCGCCGAGATCGGGAAACGAAAGCTGCGCGACGACGTGCAGCGCGTCGAGCTTGCCAAGCCAGCCGCCGCCCGCATCCCGATCGGCGCGCTGCAACGCAGCATGCATCAACTCGAGTGAATTTAGGTCGGGCGCGTCGGCGTCGGGGCGGTCATTGATCTGGCCTGCGCCGACAATGACGGGAATGCGGGTCTCGTCCATGGCTCTCGCAACGTCAGCTTTCAGCGCGGCGCCAGAAGCGTATGCTCATGGCTGGAGGCCATCATGCGTACGCCGCTCTGCGAACGTCTAGGCATAGAATTTCCGCTGTTCGCGTTTTCACACAGCCGCGACGTGGTGGCGGCGGTGTCGAAGGCGGGCGGCATGGGCGTGTTCGGCGCGGCGGCGTATTCGCCCGAGCGGCTGAAGGAAGAGCTGGATTGGATCGACGCGCATGTGGGCGCCATGCCGTACGGCGTCGATCTCATTGTGCCCAACGTGTTTGAGGGCAAGGGCGAGGATTTCGACGCGGCGGCGGCCGCTAAGGCGCTGCCGCGCGCGCAGATCGCGTTCGCCGAGGCGATTTTGGCGAAGCATGGCGTCGAAGCCAGCGCGCTTGACGAGGCGCGCCTGGGCTCTGGCGGCTTTGCGCGCAATCTGCGGCCTGAAGGCGTGCGCGCGACATTGGAAGAGGCGTTCCGCCATCCGATCAAACTGATCGCCAACGCGCTCGGCGTGCCGCCGCCGCTGATGATCGAGATGGGCAAACGTCACGGCGTTGCGGTGGCCGCGCTGGTGGGCGCGAAGGAGCACGCGCTGGCGCAAGCGGCGGCGGGCGTGGACATTCTGGTTGCGGCCGGCACGGAAGCGGGCGGCCATTGCGGCGAGGTGACGACGATGGTGCTGGTGCCGGAGGTGGTGCAGGCGCTTGAAGCGGCGGGCGTGGCCGCGCCGGTGCTGGCGGCGGGCGGCATCGTCACCGGCGCGCAGATGGCGGGCGCGATGGCCATGGGCGCTGCCGGCGCCTGGTGCGGCTCGGTGTGGCTGACCACGCCGGAAAGCGAAACCAATCCGGTGGTGAAGCAGAAGATGCTGGCGGCCAGCTCGCGCGATACGGTGCGCTCACGCTCGCGCACGGGCAAGCCGTCGCGCCAATTGCGCTCGGCCTGGACCGATGCATGGGAGCGCGAGGATGCGCCCGCGCCGTTGCCGATGCCGTTGCAGACGATGGTGGCGGAGCCGCCGCTGCGTTTGATCGACAAGCTCTCGCAAGGCGGCCACGCGGGCGCGCGCGATCTGGCGACCTATTGGGTCGGCCAAGGCGTGGGGCTGATGAATTCGACGCAGTCCGCCGGCGCGGTGGTGCAGGCGTTCAAGGAAGATTTCCTGCGCGCGTATGAGCGGCTGGCGGCGGCGATCGAAGCTTAGCGCGCCTGCTCTGGCACGGGGCCGTTCCAGACTTGGCTGATGCGCACGTCGATCTCGGGGCCGAGATTAAACCAGGCCAGGCGATCGCGTGTTGCGTCGATCACGACGAAGCGGTCGCCGCGCTCAAGCGTTTGGCTGAGCGTGTTGCGCACGACGCCCGCCGAGTGGCTGGTGCGCAAGAGCCAAAGCCCCGGCGCGAGGTCGCAGATTCGGCCCATGCTTTCGAGCGCGGCCACAAAGCCCATGAACGCGCCCGAGAGGATCTCGGCGTGCACGAATACGTTGGCGGCTTCTTCCACGTCGTTGGCGGGCGTTGGCGTGCGTAGGCCGCGTAGCGCCATGATGCGGCGCGCTTCGGTCCATTTATCCTTGCCGTTGGCGGACACCATGCTGTTGGGGCGCACGCGCCCCTCGGTCATGAAATGCGCCATCTGCTCGATCGTGTAAGGACCGAACGCGCGCCCGCGCACTTGCACCCACCATTTGGCGTCAGCCGTGGATTTATAAGGCGCCAGGTCGCTCACGAGCGTGCTCCGTTTCAGCACGGAGACGCGTTCGCGCCTCCGGTGAAACGTCCGGGCTGCAATCGCCGTGCCGGCGTGATGGTTACGATGGATTAGCTACGTGGGCGCTGTTCGAAATCGATGGCGAAGCCGCCTTCGGTGAGGCGCGCCACCCGGCCGTAGATGGTCCCCACGCGCACCCACACGCCGATCAGCGGCGGCGCGCGTTTGGTGCGGATGGTGACGCCGGCGAGCGAGAAATCGACCACCTCGCCGTCATACGCCTCGCCAGTCTCGAAGCGCAGGCCCACCAATTGGGCGCCTTCGCTGATGATGGGCGCGGCATCGTCGGTGACGCCAAGATCGCGGTTAATGGCCAGCGTGAGCTGCTCGGCCAGTTTCTCGCGCTTGTGGGCGCTGAAATCGAAAATCACGGCGACTTCGCCCGCATCGCACTGGCGCGCCACCTTGCCGGAGACGCGCCCCAGGCCCTCAAGGTAAATCACCACGCGCTGGCCCACCTCGGGCGGGGCGGCGGAAACGATGCGCACATCGCCGGGGGAAATATCAGCCGTGCGGCAATCATGTTCGCGCCCGCCGGCGTCCAGCAGGCGCCCGCCGATCACCAATGGCAAGCGGCGAAAGCGCCGCCGCTCACGCGCGCCGGCGCGGCTGTTGGCCAACCGGTCGGCGATGGACGAGAGGTCGATCTTGCGGGCGGTGTTGGGCATGGAAGCATCAATGCGCCGTTCACCGTAAACTTTTGCTTAAGCTTTGACGGCGGGGCAGGGCTTGGCGCCAGGGCGCGACAGGGGCAAAGCTGGCGCCCAAAGAAGATTAAGGGACGGAAACCAGTGGCGAACGCAGAAGACGGCGAGCGGTACGATTACGTGATTATCGGCGCGGGCAGCGCGGGCTGCGTGCTGGCCGCACGGCTGACGGAAGACCCCAATATCAGCGTCGCGCTGCTGGAGGCGGGCGGGCATAACAACAAGCTGCTGGTGAACATGCCCGCCGGCGCGAGCCAGATCTTCAACAACAAGAATGAATCGAACTGGGCGTTCGACACCGAGCCGCAGACCGAGATGGGTGGTCGGCGCCTGTTCCAGCCGCGCGGACGCGGCTGGGGCGGCTCATCCTCCATCAACGCGATGATCTATATTCGCGGCCACGCGCGCGATTACGATCAATGGCGCCAGATGGGCCTCGACGGCTGGGGCTATGCGGATGTGCTGCCGTATTTCAAGAAAGCGCAGCACAATGAGCGCGGGGGCGATTCCTGGAACGGCGAGGGCGGCCCGCTGCACACCTCGCCTGCGCCGCCCGGTTATCCGCTGCAACGCGTGTTCGTGCAGGCGTGCGCGCAAGCCGGCTATAAGTTGACCGACGATTTCAACGGCTATGACCAAGAAGGCGCGGGCATGTACCGGCTGACCATCAAGGATGGAAAGCGCTGGTCAACCGCGAATGCATATCTGCGCCCGCTGGTGGGCGTGCGGCCGAACCTGACGGTGATCTCCAACGCGCATGCGGGGCGCATCATGATCGAACGCGGCGCGGCGGTGGGCGTCGAATATTCCGCCGGGCGCGGCAAGCCGGTGAAGAATGTCTACGCCAAGTGCGAAGTGCTGCTGTGCGCGGGCGCGTTTCAATCGCCGCAATTGCTGATGCTGTCGGGCGTAGGGCCGGCGGACGAATTGAAAAAGCTCGGCATCCCTGTGGAGGCGGATTCGCCGGATGTCGGCGCCAATCTGCAGGATCATATCGATTGCGGCGTGCTGTATGAATGCACCAAGCCGATCACGCTCTATTCGCTGCTGAAGGGCTATCGCCAGCCGATGGTCGGCATCGAATACATGCTGCGCGGCACCGGCCTTGGGCGCACCATCCACTTGCACTCCGGCGCGTTCCTTAAAACGCGCGGCGAATTGGATCGCCCCGATGTGCAAATCCATTTCGTCAACGCGCTGATGCGCGATCATGGGCGCGTGAAGGCGGAGACGGACGGCTTCACCATCCACACCTGCCCGCTCCGCCCCGATAGCCGCGGCACGGTGCGCCTTGCCTCGCGCGATGCGTTCGACGACCCGCTGATCGACCCGCGCTATTTCAGTGAGCCGAACGACATCCGCTGCATGCGCGATTCAATCCGCATGATCCGCGATATCGTCGGGCAAAAGGCGTTTGATCTGTTCCGCGGCAAAGAAATCGCGCCGGGCGAGGCGCTGCGAACGGATAAGGAGCTGGACGAGTGGATCCGCCGCACGGCGGAGACGCTGTATCACCCGGTCGGCACCGTGCGCATGGGCGCGGACGCAAAGGCGCCGGTCGATGGCGATCTCAAGGTGCGCGGGATCGACAGCCTGCGCGTGATCGACGCCTCGGTGATGCCCACGCTGATCGGCGGCAACACCAACGCGCCCACGATCATGATCGCGGAAAAGATGGCCGATCTGTTGCGCGGCAAACCGATGCTGCCGCGCGAGGAAGCGCCGATCGCCGAAGATTCCGCGGCCGCAGCGTGAGTGCGGCGCGGGGGATCGCAGCGCTCGGCGCCCTGGCGGGCCTGTTTGGGCTCGGCCTGCAATATGTGATCATGCTGGACGGCATGGCGCCCGCCTTCGCGGCGTGGCGCTTCTTTGCGTATTTCACCATCCTCACCAATTGCCTCGTCACGCTTGTTTTCGTGCGCGCGGCGCTGAAGCCGGGCGCCGAGGATGGGCTGAACAGCCCGCACATGGAGCTGATGGCGTTCACGTCCATTCTGTTCGTGTGCGCTGTCTACAACATCCTGCTCGCGCCGCGCTGGGCGCCCGAGGGCTGGCAGCTTGTGGCCGACATTGTCGTGCATCAGGCAACGCCGCTCTTGTTTGCGCTCTATTGGGTCGTGCGCCCGCATGGAAAGATCGGTTGGAAGGATGCGTTGTTCGCCGCGATCTGGCCGCTCGGCTATGCCGCCTACGGGCTGACGCGCGGGGCGTTCGACGGGTTTTATCCGTATTTCTTCATGGACCCGTCCACCACGCCGGCGCCGCAAGTTGCGCTCAACATGGGCGGGCTGACGCTGGCGTTTATCGCTGGCGCGCTCGTGTTCGTCGGGATCGATCGCGCGCTGGCGCGGCGGCGCTAAAGCAACGGACAAAAACGGACACACTCACCCTCGTCATTCCGGGGCAATGCGTAAGCATTGAGCCCGGAACCCAGGGGCGGGCGGCGATGCGTCGCCCCTAGGTTCCGGGCCCGCGCTGACGCGCGCCCCGGAATGACGAGGGTGGGCGCGTTCAATTAAACGCACGACCCTTTAGTCGTTCACCACGGCGAGCCGCAGGCCCCTCGGCGTTTTCGCGGCGGGGGGATGCAACGAGCCAAGCTTAAGGCGAAGGATCGGGCGCGCGGCGACGAAATCCTGCCCCCCCAGCGCTTGGAACAGGCCGAGGAAACGATTGCCGAGATGGTGATCGACTTTGAGCGGCGTCAGCAGAATTTCCGCGCCGAGCATGCGCCGATCACCGGTTTCGGCGGTGACGCGCAGAATGCCGGGCTCGCCCGCGGCTTCGCACGCGTTGATCAGCGCGTTCACCATGGCGAGGTCCGGCGCGAGGAAATAGCGCGAGAAATCGTGCTCGCGCATGTCGGCGCCAAACATGTTCACCAATTCCGCGCCGAAGGTGCGGATCGGCAGGCGCCCGTCCTTCATGCGCTGGATCACGAACAGGCGCTCCAGCACCTGATCGGCGCCGCCCTTTTTGGGCGCGGCGCCTGCGCCGGCGAGCGCGCGGCCATAAGCGAGCAGCGCCCGCGTATCGGGGTGGAAGGTCTCTTCGCCAAGCATATATGCGCTAGTCCCTGGGGCGTGATCGTACGCACGGCCTCGCAAGCTCCGCGCCTTGGAACTCAAGCGAATTTCGTTCTGAGCAGGGGCGCTTTCGCGCGTGGGGCGAAGCGTGGCGCTGTGCTTGCAGCGCCGGCGGCGAGATTCAGGAGGGCCGTTTCAATGCGGTACATCTTGGCGGCGATCGCCTTCGGCGTCGCAGCACTTGGCTATTACTGGCTGTAACGGCCGCGCCGACGTCAAGCCCGCTTGGGCCGCCCCCAAATCGGCCCCGCCCTCGCTCGCGCGGGGGCTTTTTCTTGCTAGGGGTCAGTGCGCGGTTTGCACCTCGTTGATGTCGGCGATCGCCGCGCCCGCGCACATGACACGCACGCCGCGATAGGTTTGCGCGATGGCCGGGCCTTCGTAGCGAACCTCGGCGGTGGTGATCACCTGGCTGACCATCCCGCCGGGCGGCGCGAGATCGAGGATGAGCTGCTGCACCGGGTTGGCGCTATGGTCTGCGGGGCCTTCGCGCAGCGTGATCGTGTAGCCAGGCGTGGGCAGCATGATGCGGCCGGTGACGATCAGCGTGCGCTGCGCGCCGGGGCCGGGCATCGCGTTGATCCAGGCGGCCCAATCGCTGCTTTCGATCACGGCGCAATTGCCGGCGGCGGGCTGTTCGGGCATTGGCGTCTCCGCGGGTGGGGTGTGGCAGGCGGCGAGCGCGGCCGCAGATAGGGCGGCTGCGATTAGGCGCGAAAGGGCGTTCATAGGGCGCTCCGTGCTTTCTGGACCGTCAGTCTTCCCCAGGCATGCGCCCGCGCCAAGTGAATACCGCGCCAGCCCTGGACAAAGCCCGCGCGGCTCCCCTAATCCGACCCTATGAGCAAGCTCGACGTCCGAACCGCGCGGCCCGACCAGATCGTGCGCGGGGAAAAAGCCGATTGGGAAATCATCGTGGGCCTTGAGGTCCACGCGCAAGTGACGTCGAACGCCAAATTGTTCTCCGGCGCCAGCGCCGCCTATGGGGGCGCGCCGAACGCGCATGTCTCCACCGTCGATGCGGCGATGCCGGGCATGCTGCCGGTGATCAACAAATTCTGCGTCGAGCAGGCGATCCGCACGGGGCTGGGTTTGAACGCGGAGATCAACCGCGTGAGCCGGTTCGACCGGAAAAACTATTTCTACCCCGACTTGCCGCAGGGCTACCAAATCAGCCAATTCCAGCACCCGATCGTCGGCGAAGGCGAGATTGAGGTCGAGCCCGAGGGCGAAGACCCGATCGTGGTGCGCATCGAGCGCCTGCACTTGGAGCAGGACGCCGGCAAGTCGATCCACGATCTTTCGCCGAGCGAGACGTTCGTGGATCTAAACCGCGCGGGCGTGGCGCTGATGGAGATCGTCTCG
>CAZWQS010000123.1:0-8488 GCA_964635925.1 uncultured Terricaulis sp.
CGTAGAGATTGATGAACGTCTGGATGTTGAGCGCGAGTTCGACGCGCTTCAGCACGACAGGCGCGGCGTTGTTGGAAAAATTGTTGTTGCAATAAATCAGTACGCGCACGTTCGTGTCGCGCAACGCCATGCGTAGGCTTTCATCCGTGAAATCGGTGAAGGGCAGATTGATCGCCCCTTCGATGTGGCCGGCGCGATAAGCGTCTGCTGAGCGCGCATCGAGCACGATTGTGCCTGGTTCGCGCGCCATGCGCTCAAACTCAGCGTGGCTGACAAGGCGCTTGGCGCGGTAGGCCTCGACGCTTTGCGCGAGCCCGCGGAAGCCGGCATAATCGATCTGCGCATCCGCGCGCGCGGCAGGCGGCTTTTGCTGGGCGAGCGCTTGCGCGAACCCCAGCGCGGCGATGGCGATGACAACGGCGGCGATGGTGCGCATGGCGCTCTCCTCCCGCACGCCATCAAGCGCGCGAGTTGGGGCGCTATTGCGGCGGCGCGTTGATCAGCGCGAGGATTTGCGGGCTGAGGAAATAATAAACGCCCCCCGCCAAGAGGCCCAAAGGCATGCCCATCACCGCGCCGATGAAGGCGTTGCCCAGCCGCTCGCTCCAATCGATGCCGCGCCCGCCAATGCGCAACAGAAAGCCGAGCGCGCCCCCGATCAGCCCGCCGGCGCCGCCATAATTGAAGCCGATGACGCTGAGCGCGATCATGCCGACAAAAGCGCCGACGATCAGGATCATTCGCAGTCCGCTCAAGCCGCCCACCTTATTTCCAATCGCCCCGCCCCGCATGCGGGCCGGCTCTTCCATGACCCAAGCGCCCAGCCTCGGCAAGCCAAGGCCGCACGCTGCGCGCGATCAAATGCGCGTTCAACGCTGCTCCCGCGGGCGGTCTAGGTTCAGCACGCAGGCGGCGGCGTGGTCGTTCTGCACCACGCGCGCGCGCTGCACGATGGTGGCGGCGCGGCGGCGTACGTAGGGGCCTGGATTGTCGGCGCGCCAGCGATTGGGGCTGGGCAGCACCGCGGCGAGGCGCGCGGCCTGCAACGGTGAAAGATCGGCGGCGGAGACGCCAAAGCGCGCGCGCGCGGCGGCTTCAATGCCGAAATTGCCGTCGCCCCATTCGGCGATGTTGAGATAGTGCTCCATGATGCGCCGCTTGGGCCACATGAACTCAATCAGCGCCGTGAAATACACCTCGAAGCCTTTGCGCAGCCAGGTGCTTTCCGGCCAGAGAAACAGGTTCTTCGCTACTTGCTGGCTGATGGTGGAGCCCCCGCGTCGGCGCCCGCCGCGTGCGTTGGATTCCAACGCGTCCTGGATGGCTTCGACATCGAAGCCGTCATGGCTGCAGAAATTCGCATCCTCCGCCGCGATCACGGAGCGGATCATGTAGGGCGAAATGCGATTGATCGGCACGCTATAGCGCTTGATCTCCTGGCCTTCGGCGGCGCGCTGCATCATCAGCACGTTCGAGGGCGGATCGATGAAGAGATACGCGCCCACCCATGTCACCGGCATCAGCACGAAGGCGACAAACAGCACGGTGACGATGGTGAGGAAAAGCCCATAGCGCTTGCGCCGCTTGATGCGGCCAAGATCGAGATCGAGATTGCGCCGCCCATCGCGCATGCGCTGGCGATCGCCCGCGCGCGTGGGGGCGGGCATGGGAATGTCCGGCTCGCCGAACAGGCTTTCCTGCGGCGGGGGAACCGGCGGCGGTAGCGGCTCGGGCGCTTCCTCGCGCGGCGTATCCGGGTCTTCCGGCCCCATTTATCCCCACTCCTCCCGAACGGCGGCGTCCTGCTCGCGCGCGGCGTGGGCCGATTTGAGGCGGGCGAAGGCCCCCGCGTCAAGCAGCGCGCGCAAAGCCCACACAGCCATGGCGCGCACCAGGGGCGAATCGTCCCGCAACAGCGCCTCCGCGGCGCCCGCCAGCGCGGGATCGCCGCTATTGCCGATGGCGATCAGGACGTTGCGCACGAAGCGGTCGCGCCCCGTGCGCTTGACGGGCGTGCCGGCAAAGCGCGCGCGGAATTGCGCATCATCCAACGCGGCGAGCTCCGTCAGCGGCGCAAGGCGCAAATCTTCGCGCAAAGCGATGCGGCTCTCGCGCGCGGCTTGCGCAAACTTGTTCCAAGGGCAGACCGCCAGACAATCGTCGCAACCGAAAATGCGGTTGCCCATGGGCGCGCGGAATTCTTCGGGGATGTGATCCTTGTGTTCGATCGAAAGATACGCAAGGCAGCGGCGCGCATCGAGTTGATACGGCGCCGGGAACGCGTTGGTGGGGCAAGCGTCGAGACACGCGCGGCACGAGCCGCAATGATCGGCCTCCGGCGCGGAGGCTTCAATCTCCGCCGCGCTGAGGATCGCGCCGAGAAACAACCACGAGCCGTGTTCGCGTGAAACCAGGTTGGTGTGCTTACCCTGCCAGCCGAGGCCAGCGCGCGCCGCCAGCGGCTTTTCCATCAGCGGCGCGGTGTCGACGAACACCTTGACCTCTTGCCCGGTTTCTCGCGCCAGCCATTGGGCGAGCTGTTTCAGCTTGCCCTTGATCACATCATGATAATCGCGCCGCGCGGCGTAGGCGGAGACGAGGCCGCTTTGCGTTTCGTTGAGCAGCGCGATGGAATCATCCTCCGGCGCGTAGGATTGGCCGACAAGAATAGCGCTGCGCGCTTCGGACCAAAGCGCGTTGGGATGGCTGCGGCGATCGGCGTTGAGCCACGCCATATCGCCCTGGCGGCCCGCTTCGAGAAATTGCTCCAACCGCGCGCCCGCTTCCCACGGCGCGCGCGCATCCGCGACGCCGATGGCGTCGAAGCCCAGCGCGCGAGCTTGAGCGATGAGGGCGGAGCCGAGCACGCCGTCCGTATGGCGCGCCGCCCAGCCGATGTCGATGCGTTTGCCCTAACGCAGAGCGGCCGCGATCGCCTCGATCGCCGGGTCGCGCCCGGCGCGATAGGCCTCGATGGTCCAGGGCGCGGCGATATCGGGCGCGAGCGATTGCACGGCGATCGGGTTGCGCACGACCGAGCCGTGGCAATTCTCGATGTTGCGGCAGCCGGTGACGTAATCGTGCCGCTCAGTGGCGTAGAGGATGGCCCCGCCCGCATTGGGCAGCGTGACCACATCGCCCTCGGCGTGGAAATCGAGCCGATCGCCGATCATTTCACCGACGATGGTGACGCGGTCAGGCGCCGATTGCTTCAGATAACCGATGGTCGAGATCGCGGCGGAGAAGGTGAACGGGCTGGTCAGCACGAACACGCGCCCCGGCGCAACGCGCGGCAAGCGACGCACCCAGGCGCGCGTGGTGTTGAGATTGCCCCCGCCATTCATGCGCATGTCGAGCACGATGTTGCGCCGGCCCGATGTGCGCGCGGCTTCGAGCGAGTCGAGCATGAATTCGGCGATGTCGATGTCATCGGAACTGTTGTTCTGGCGCAGCTCGATGACGAACGCGTCGATCTCCGGCGCATCGCGCATGCGGAAAACCTGATCGGGATCACGGAACGCCCACGGCGCCTGATCCACGCTCAGCAGCGCGCGCCAGGCATCGCCCTCGCCTTCAGCAGGCGCGGGATAATACCAGCGATCGGCATTGGCGCGCACGCGGTCAGCGTTTGCGGACTCGGGCGTGAAGCGGCGCGTGACGACACGCCCGTCAGCAAGGCGGAAACGGTAGCTCGCGCGCTCAGCCGAAGCGACGGCGCCCAGCGCGTGCATCTGCTCGGGGCTTTCAAGGAAATACGCGACGTTGCGATCGCGCCAGGCAGCCGTGCCGCCGGCCAGCGTGCGCGCCGTGGCGCGGATTTGCGCGATCGGGCGCCCGTCGATGGCGACAAGGCGCGCACCGAGCAGATCGGTGTTCGCCGGGCTGGCGCGCAGCACGTAGAAATCTTCGCCGAACGGCGCAAAGCGCACATCGAGAATGCGATTGAAGCGGCGCGAGCGCGGGCCAGGGAAATAGGCCGTGTGGCCATTGTCGGCAAGCGCGACGATGCGGGCGAGCTCAAGCTCGAAATAGGCTCGGCTGACCTCCTCCGCGCGCGCATCGAGCGCGGCGAGGCGCGTTTCCGCTTCGGCGCGCGCGGCTTCGGCATAGGCGCGGTCGCGCGCCATGAAATTCTCGCGGAAAAAGGCGATGTCGGCGCGGCGCGCGGCGGCGGATGTCGGATCAGGCCGCGCTTCGCTCGCCGCCTGCCCCGGCTGCTGCGCCTCCGCCTTGAGCGCAACCATGGCCAAGCCCGCGCCCAGGAGCGCCGCCGCAAGCACAAAAACGATCCGTTTCATCATGCTCTCCCTCATGATGGAACAAGGATGCGCGCGCGGGCGCGCGTGGATGCGAGTTTGCGGGCGCGGTGCGACGAAGCGCCGGGCGCGTGCGACGGGCGGCGGCGATCAGCGCGGGGCGAATAGAATGATGGCCGCGCCCGTAAGGCAAACTGCAGCGCCGATCAGGTCCCAGCGATCGGGCCTGAGCCCCTCAACCGCCCAGAGCCAAACCAACGAGGCGGCGATGTAGACCCCGCCATAAGCCGCGAACGCGCGCCCCGCCGCGTTGACGGGTACGAGCGTCAGCAGCCAGGCGAACGCAATCAACGCAAAAACGCCAGGGATCAGCCAGAGTGGAGACTTGCCAAGTCGCGCCCACGCCCAAAACGCATAGCACCCCGAAATCTCCGCCACCGCGGCGGCGGCGTAAACGAGCGCGACGGCTCCGTTCACGCCGCCGCGACGGCTTCATCCGTCAGTGCGTGCGGCAAGCGCGGGATCATTTCCTTCGGGCAGATTTGCCAGAAGCGGCCGCGCGCGGCGTTCCAATTTTTCAGCAGCGTCTGCGCGTGCGGCGAGCCGGTGCGCGCGACATGCTCTTCGATCAGCACTTTCAGCACGCCTTCCCAATGCTTGGACGCCAAGCGCTGCCACACGATCGATTCCGGATTGGCCATGATGGGGAAGCGATCCTCCGCATCATAGACAAACGCCATGCCGCCCGACATGCCAGCGCCGAAATTGTCGCCGACCGCGCCGAGGATCGCGACCACCCCGCCTGTCATGTATTCGCACGCATTGGCGCCTGCGCCCTCCACAACAGTGGTCGCGCCCGAATTGCGCACGGCAAAGCGCTCGCCCGCGAGGCCCGCGGCGTAGAGTTTGCCGCTGGTGGCGCCATAGAGGCAAGTGTTGCCGATAATCGCGCCGGTCGGTTCGTCCGGCGGAGGCCGCAGCGTGATGAGCCCGCCCGAAAGCCCTTTGCCCACGTAATCATTGGAATCGCCGGTCACATCGATGGCGATGCCTTGCACCAGAAAGGCGCCGAGCGATTGCCCGCACGAACCGCGCAGGTTTACGTTGAGCTGGCCTTCGCGCAGGCCCGTCATGCCAAATTGGCGCACCACATAAGCGGCCGCGCGCGCGCCGATGGCGCGGCTGGTGTTGCGCACGGCGAAATCGAGCTGGCGCTTCTCGCCGCGCTCGAAAAAGCCCTGCGCGTTGACCAGCATTTCATGGTCGAGCGAGGGCGGCGGCTCGTTGCGGCTCTTCTCGGCGCAGAACGGCGGATACGGGCTATCGACGCGCACCAGCAACGGGTTGAGATCGAGATCGTCCAGATGCTCGGCGCCGCGGCTGATCTGCTCGATCAGATCGGTGCGGCCGATAATCTCCTCCAGCTTGGTGAAGCCGATCAACGCCAAAATTTCGCGCACCTCTTCGGCGATGAAGCTCATCAGATTGACGACCTTCTCCGGCGTGCCGGTGAATTTCTTGCGCAGCTCCTCATCCTGCACGCACACGCCGACGGGACATGTGTTCGAGTGGCACTGGCGCACCATGAGGCAGCCGAGCGCGACCAGCGACGCGGTGCCGATGCCGAATTCCTCCGCGCCGAGGATCGCCGCGACGACGACATCGCGCCCGGTGCGCAAGCCGCCGTCGGTGCGCAGGCGCACGCGGTGACGCAGATTGTTGAGCATCAGCGTCTGATGCGCTTCGGCCAGGCCCATTTCCCACGGAATGCCGGCATATTTGATCGAGGTTTGCGGGCTCGCGCCCGTGCCGCCAACATGGCCGGAGACGAGGATCGTATCCGCGCCCGCTTTCACCACGCCCGCGGCCACCGCGCCGATGCCCGATTGCGACACCAGCTTCACGCACACGCGCGCGATCGGGTTGATCTGCTTCAGATCGTAGATGAGCTGGGCGAGATCTTCGATCGAGTAAATGTCGTGGTGCGGCGGCGGGCTGATCAGCGACACGCCGGGGGTCGCGTGGCGCAGACGCGCGATCAGCTCCGTGACCTTGAAGCCGGGCAATTGCCCGCCTTCGCCGGGCTTGGCGCCCTGGGCCACCTTGATCTCGATCTCGCGGCACGCGTTCAGATACTCGGCCGTCACGCCGAAGCGGCCGGAGGCCACCTGCTTGATCGCGGAATTCGCATCGTCGCCATTGGGCAGCGGCTGATAGCGCTCGGGGATTTCCCCGCCCTCGCCCGAGACCGAGCGCGCGCCGATGCGGTTCATCGCAATGTTGAGCGCGCCGTGCGCTTCCGGTGAAAGCGCGCCAAGGCTCATTCCGGGCGTGACGAAGCGCTTGCGGATTTCGTTCACGCTTTCCACCGCCGAGAGCGGGGTCGGATTGATATGCGCTTCGCGCACCTCCAAGAGATCGCGCAATTGAATCGGCTCACGCAGGCGCCGCTCGCGGACTTTCTCGGAATATTTCTTGTAGGCGTTGAAATCGCCGGTATCGCAGGCGTGCTGCAATTGGTGGATGCTCGCCGCTTCCAGCGCGTGGCGCTCAGCGCCTGCGCGATAGCGATAGAGCCCGCCCACCGGCAGCGCCGCCAGCGTTTCATCATAAGCGCGCGCGTGCTGGTCGGCCGCTTCGATGGCGATGCCCGAAAGGCCGATGCCGGAGATGCGGCTGGTGAGGCCGGGGAAAAACTCGTCCACCAGCGCGCGCGAGAGACCGATGGCCTCGAAATTCAAGCCGCCGCGATAAGACGAGATCACGGAGATGCCCATCTTGGAGATAATTTTCAGCAGCCCCGCCTCTAAGGCGGCGCGATAATTCGCGGCCGCCTTCTCACGCGTCAGGCCGCCGGCAATGCCGCGCTCGGCGCGGTCGGCGGCGCTGTCCATCGCCAGATACGGGTTCACCGTGGTGGCGCCGCAGCCGATCAGCACGGCGGCGTAATGGGGATCAAGGCACTCGGCGCTGCGCACGCTGAGCGAGCAGAACGTGCGCAGGCCCTTCGCCGCCAGATGGCTGTGCACGCCGCCGGTGACCAGGATCATCGGGCAGGCGATGCGGGTTTCGCTCTGACGCTCGTCGGTCAGCACGATGTGCGTGCGCTTGTTGAACGCCACCGCCGCTTCCGCT
Organism: uncultured Terricaulis sp.; assembly: GCA_964635925.1. Lineage (GTDB taxonomy): Bacteria > Pseudomonadota > Alphaproteobacteria > Caulobacterales > Aquidulcibacteraceae > Vitreimonas. Next base: position 7,392 of record CAZWQS010000123.1, read on the forward strand.
TCGGCGCGGATGCGCGTCATGGCCGCGCGCAAGGCGGGGCCGGGCTCCTCCCCCGGCGCAGGCGCATCGAACGTGCAGTCGATCAGCGCGACTTCCTCGCCCAGCTCGCGCTTCAGGCGCGCGTACATGCCGTTGGTGAGGATGGGGCTGGAGAGCACATAGACGTTCGCCTGCGTTTCATCCTGGGCCAGAATGTTGCCGAGGTTCTTGAAGCGCGTGGCCAGGCTCATCACCCGGCCTTCGCGCAGCGGATCAATCGGCGGATTGGTGACCTGGCTGAAATTCTGACGGAAATAATGCGAGAGCGGACGCGTCTGCTCGCTCAGCACCGCAAGCGGAGCGTCATCGCCCATCGAGCCGATCGCCTCTTTGCCGTCCTCCATCATGGGCGCGAGCAGCAGCTCAAGGTCTTCCATGGTGAAACCGGCGGCGGCCTGGCGGCGCAGCAGTTCGGCGCGATCGTCAAACAGGCGCGGCTCGGCGCCTTCGAGTTTCTTATCGAGATCGATGACACTTTCGAGCCACGCGCCATACGGATGCTGCGCGGCCAGCGCATCGACCAATTCTTCATGGTGATAAAGCCGCCCAGCGTGCGTATCGACCGCCACCATCTGCCCCGCGCCGATGCGGCCGCGCTCCAGAATGCGGCGGTCATCGAGCGGGCACATGCCGGTTTCGGAGCCGACCGTCAGCAGGCCGTCTTCGGTCAGCGCATAACGCAGCGGGCGAAGGCCGTTGCGATCAAGCCCCGCCACCGCCCAGCGCCCGTCGAACATGGCGAGCGCGGCGGGCCCGTCCCACGGCTCCATCACCGCATTGCAATAGGCGTAGAGCGCCTTGTGCGCGGGCTTCATCGTGTTGGACTTGGCCCACGCTTCCGGCGCCAGCAGCGATTTCGCCATCGGCGCGGCGCGCCCAGCGCGCACCAGCACCTCAAACACGTTGTCGAGCGCGGCCGAGTCTGAGCCTGAAGGCTGCACGATCGGCTTCACATCCGCATCCGCGTCGCCGAACGCTTCGGACGCCATGCGGATTTCGTGGGTCTTCATCCGATTGTCGTTGCCCTTCAGCGGGTGGTTCTCGGCATGGTGGGCGTG
>CAZWQS010000124.1:0-4685 GCA_964635925.1 uncultured Terricaulis sp.
TCCCACCCTCATCCGGCCCTTCGGGCCACCTTCTCCCGCCCATGCGGGAGAAGGACGAAAGCGTGCTAAAGCGTCTTCGCGAGTTCTTCCATCTGCCGCGCCGTCTGCGTCCAGCCCGGTTCGAAGCCCATCTGCTCGTGCTGCTTCTTCGTTTCTTCGTTCCAATGCCGCGCGACGGCGCGATATTTGGTTTTGCCGTTGCCCAAATCCTCGAACGTGATCTCCGCCACCATGAACGGCCCGGCCGGTTTGAAATCCGGCGTCACCGCGTCGGTGGTGACGATCTTCTTGTTCGGCACGATCTCGAGATAAATGCCGGCGTTTGGAAATTCCTGCCCCTCGGGCGACGCCATCACGAACGCCATCTTGCCGCCGGGCCGGAAATCGATGTCGGTGCTTTTGATGGTCCAGGGTTTCGGTGCGAACCATTGCTGCAAGAGCTTCGGATCGCTGTAGCAGCGGAACAGCTTTTCCGCCGGCGCGTCGAGAATGAGTTCGATGGAAAGGTCGTGGCTCATGGGTGTTTCCTCGGTGAAAGCGTGGGTTGAACTGGTACTGTTTTGCGCTGTCGATGACCTGCAAGGTCATCTCTGCGTCTAATCCAAGGACGGGTGCGGCGCGCCCGATCCGACAGCGCGCCGCTACTTTTTCGCATCCGCCATCAACTGATCCAGATGCTGGCGAATGTGCGCCGCTTCAGCCGGCGTGTTGGCGAGCGCGATCGCTTTGTCAAACGCGGCGCGCGCCTCTTGGTTGCGCCCAAGCTGCATCAGCAGATTGCCCCGCACGCCATGGAAATAAAAATAACTATCCAACCGCGCCGCCAGCGGCGCGATCATGTCCAGCGCGGCTTCCGGCCCGTGCGCCTTGCTATGCGCCACCGCGCGGTTCAGCGTCACCACCGGCGACGGCGTCAGCGTTTCGAGCGCGCCATAGAGCAGATCGATCTGCGCCCAATCGGTCTCGCCCGCGGTTTTCGCCCGCGCATGCAGCGCCGCAATGGCGGCCTGCACCTGATAAGGCCCCCGCGCGCGATGGCGGATGGCTTTGTCGATCAGCGCCAGCCCTTCTTGAATCGCCTTGCGATCCCAGCGGCTGCGATCCTGATCTTCAAGCAGAACAATGGCGCCCTTGCCGTCGAACCGCGCCGGCAGGCGCGCATGTTGCAGCAGCATCAGCGCCAGCAGCCCCATGAGTTCAGGCTCGGCCGGAAACAGCCGCAGCAGCAACCGGCCCAGCCGGATCGCTTCATCGCACAGCGGCGCGCGCGCGCTCTGCTCTTCATAGCCGGCGGAATAGCCCTCGTTGAACACGAGGTAGAGCATCGCAGCCACCGCCGCGACGCGCTCGCTCCGATCCGCCGCGCTCGGCGTTTCAAACGCCACGCCGGCGCCGGCGACCTTGGCCTTCGCGCGCGTGATCCGCTGCTCCATCGCGCTTTCGCCGACGAGAAACGCGCGCGCGATCTGCTTCACGCTGAGCCCGGAAACGATCCGCAGCGCCAGCGCGATCTGCTGCGTGGCCGGCAAATCCGGGTGGCAGCAAATGAACAGCAGCCGCAAAACGTCGTCGCGATAATCGCCCTCGTCCAACGCCTGCACCGCCGCGCCTTCGGCGTCGGAGAGATCGGAAATCTGATCTTCCTCCGGCAGCGCCGTCTCGCGCTTAGTCTTGCGCACCGCATCAATCGCCGCGTTGCGGCCCACCATGATCAGCCACGCCGCCGGATCGCGCGGCGGGCCGTTCTTCGGCCAATTCTTCAGCGCGCGCAGGCACGCGTCCTGAAACGCCTCCTCGGCCGTGTCGAGGTCGCGGAAATAGCGCAACAGCGCGCCCATCGCCTGGGGCCGTGCGCCGGCGATCGCCGCTTCGATCCAGGCGAGATCGCTCATTTACGGATACGCCGCGGCCGGCGCGCCAGGCACGTAAAGCATGATGGGGCGCAGCTCATACGCCCCACCCGGATTGGCCACGGCCAGTTCGCGCGCGAACGAAAGCCCCTCTTCAAGATCCGCCACGTCGATGATGTAGAAGCCCAGCAATTGTTCTTTCGTCTCCGCGTACGGGCCGTCGAGCACGGTATCGTCGCTCTTGCGCAGCGTGGCGGCGGCGCTGGTGGGCATGAGGCGCAGCGCGGGCTTCAGCTTGCCAGCCTTCTCCCATTTCTCATGCACCACGGCCAAACGCCCCATCACCGCCTCGTCCTGTTCTTTCGACCAGGAGAAGACCTCGGCTTCGTTGTTGTAACAGAGGATGGCGTACATCATGGGCGGGCCTCGCTTTGGACTAAGGACGCACGCATAAGCGCGGCCCCGACATGGCGTCGATGCATTTCTGACATTTTCGCCATCCGCGCCCCCGCACCTTCTTAAGACGCGGCAATGTTCCGCCGCCGCGCTTGACGGGCTCGCCCCCGCTTCGTTTCAGATTGGCTGGACGAGGGAGACGCATGGCGGAGGTCTATATCGCGGCGGCGGCGGAAGACGGCGCAAAGGCGCAGGGCCTAGCCGAAGCGTTGGCGCGGCTCGGCTTCGCCGCCGAGGGCGGCGCGCCGGCGGAGAGCGAATTCGCCGCCATCGCCGAAAACGCAAAATGCGTGGTGACGCTGTGGTCGCGCGCAGGCGCGGGCGCGCCGTGGCTCGCGGCGCTGGCGGCGCTGGCGCTTTCCAAGAACACGCTGGTGTCCGTCGCGCTTGATGCAGGCGCCTCCCCTGCCCCGTTCGCGGCCGCCCCGCAGGTGAGCTTCACCGCGAAGAACCGCGCCGGCTTCAAAGCAAGCTTCGAGGCGCTGGTGCTCGCGATCGATAAAGCGACGCCGACCACGCCCAACGCCGAAGCGCTGCCCGAAGCGCTGGCTGGCGCGCGTGCGGCCCTGTTGCGGGAGGCGCCCGCGAACGCGGGCTCCCGTGTGGCGACCTGGGGCGTTTTCGCCGCCTGCGTGGCGGCGCTGTTCGCGGTGGGCTTTGGCGCGGGGCGTGTGATCAGCGCGGTGCGTTCGGGCGAGTTTCTCGTCACCACCGAAACGGCGGAAGCGACAACAACCGCTGCGCCCATCGCCGCGTCTGCGAAAGCGGCGGCGCCGACACAGCCACGCGCGCTGCCGCTCAGCGCCGCGCGGCTTGAGCGCGAGCCCTGGCGCGAGGTGGCGCGCGCCATCACCGCCGCCGCCGCCGCGCAGATTCAAGATCGCGCCCGCGAAGGCGATGCGGAAGCACAGACCCTCGCCTGCCTTGGCCACATGGCGGGCGCAAGCGGCTTCCTGCCCAGCCCCAACGCGGCGCGCACGCAATGCGATGCGGCGGCTGAGCAGAATTTCGCGGCGGGGCTCTATCTTTCATGGGCGTTGCATCGCAGCGCCCCGCATGCGGGCCTGGGTGAAGCCAATGCACGCGCGCGCCTTAGTCAAGCCGCCGCGCGCGGCTTCAGCGCCGCGCAAATCGACTACGCGCTGATCACCAATGATCAAACCGAAGCGGGGCGCCTTTTGCTGGCGGCGGCGGAACAGAACGATCCGCGCGGACAATATCAATACGCGCGCTGGCTGCGCGACAGCCCGGCGGGGCCGCGCGATCCGGCCGCGGCGCGGCCCTTCCTGGAGCGCGCGGCGGAGGCCGGCCAGCTCGATGCGCTGCACATGCTGGCGACGCTCTATCGCGACGGAATCGGCGTGGCGCACGACAGCGCGCGCGCGCAAGCGCTCTACCAGCGCGCGGCTGAGCGCAACCACCCGCCCTCCATGTTCAACCTAGCCGACATGCTGCGCGCCGGCGCCGCGCAGGAGCGCGCACAGGCGATCGCGCTTTACCAACGGCTCGCCTGCATGCGCGATGAATTGCAAATCGCCCCGCTAGCGCAGCGGCGGCTGCGGGCGCTGGGCGAGCGCGCGCGATGCTAAAAATGGGGCCCGGATCTAACGATCCGAGCCCCGGCTTCGGCTCGCGGGAGGGCGAGAACCGAAAGCCAACGGGAAGAGCATGACGGACGCGCCAGATTTGCTATTGATCCGCCTCAATGATCTGGCGCTCAACCTACTGCGGCACGGAGCCGCAACGCGTGAACAAATGGCTCGCCGCCGAAGGCGTGTGCTCGCGCCGCGAGGCCGAAGCGCTGATCGCCAAGGGGCTTGTGACTATCGACGGCGAACGCGTGGACGATCCCGGCCGCAAGATCGCGCCTGGGCAAAACATCGAGGTCGGCGCCGCCCAAACACGCCCGCAGATCAGCGTCGTGCTCAACAAGCCCGTCGGCATCGTTTCGGCGCAGCCCGAGCGCGATCAGATCCCCGCCGCGCGGCTGCTGACGCGCACGAGCCTCATCGGCCCGCCGCGCAACATGCCCACCAAGCGCACCCGGCTCGCGCCCCTGGGGCGGCTCGACCAGGATTCGCGCGGGCTTTTGCTTTTGAGCGAAGACGGCGTGCTGGCGAAGGCGGTGATCGGCCCTGAATCGAAGCTGGACAAGGAATACCTGGTGCGCGTCGAAGGCCGCATCGATGAGGGCAAGCTCAAGCTGCTCCGCCATGGCCTCATGCTGGACGGGCGCCAGTTGAAGCCGGCGAAAGTCAGCCTTGCGGAGCCGCAATTGCTGCGCTTTGTGCTGATCGAAGGCCGCAATCGCCAAATCCGGCGCATGTGCGACCTGGTGGCGCTGGAGGTGATCGACCTCAAGCGCATCCGCATCGGCCC
>CAZWQS010000124.1:4785-8451 GCA_964635925.1 uncultured Terricaulis sp.
CGTAGAGATATTCATCCGAACGACCGGTGAGGACAAAAGCCGGCGCCCAATCGAACCCCGCCGCCTTCGCCAGCTCGTTCGTGCAATTGGAAAAGATCGTATTGTAATAACGTGGGCGCGCTTCCAGCGCCTCGGTGCGCCGCAGCAGCGTGATCAGCAGATCGCGCTTCTGCTGATCGTTGATCGCCACCGGATACACGAACACCTCGTGATCCAGCATCACCGCGCGGCGCGTGAGAAAATCGCGCGCGCTGCCCCAAACATACGCCAGCTCGAACGCGTTGAAGAGGCCCCACAGCGCGGAATATTCCTCATGCCGCTCGCGCCGCGCCTCGATCGTGAGTCCCAGCAGGCGATCACCCTCGAACTCGAACAGCAGCAGCGTGTGCGCGGCCAATTCCGAACCCGGCTGCGGCTCCAGCATGAACCAGACCTCGCGCAATTCATCGAGCGCATAAGACGCCTCGATATAGGTCGTCGCGGTTTCGCCCGCGCGCGCGTAGGACCAATCGCTCACCGGCGTCACCGTGAAGCGATCCCCCTCCAGCGTCACGTCGGCGGTGCGCGCGAGATAAGGATACCAGTCGCGATCGCCGCGCGCGGACGAGGCGATCGCCGCCAGCGCGCCCAGGATCAGGATCAAGCCGATGGAGAGCAACGCCGGGCGCAAGGGATGCGCGCCAAACCAGGCGAATAGCCGCTTCATGCCTGCCCTTCCCGGAACACTTTAGCCCTGCTGACCGGTGTGTTTAGGCATGTTCGCGCCGCCCGTTAAGCGGCTTGCGCGCGGGGCGAAACGGCCCATTTAAAGCCTGAGCCGGTCGCCTTCTTGTGGCGGGGCTTGCGCGCCTGTGGTACGCGGGCCGCTTCCGATATCTGACAAAAGGAGTACGTCCCATGGCGCTGCGCATCGGCGACAAGGCCCCCGATTTTGAAGCCGAGACCACCAAAGGCCGGATCAAATTCCACGAATGGCTGGGCGATAGTTACGGCATCCTGTTTTCGCACCCGAAGGATTTCACGCCCGTCTGCACCACCGAGCTGGGCTACCTCGCCCGGCTTGAGCCGGAATTCACCAAGCGCAATGTGAAGGTGATCGGCCTTTCGGTCGATCCGGTGGACAACCACCATCGCTGGCGCGAGGACATCAAGGACGTCACCGGCGGGGACGTGCAATATCCCATGATCGGCGATCACGATCTGAACGTCGCGAAACTTTATGACATGCTGCCGGCCGATACGTCGGGCACGTCCGAAGGCCGCACCGCGGCGACGAACGCGACCGTGCGCACGGTTTACATCATCGGCCCCGATAAGCTGATCAAGGCGATGCTGATCTATCCGATGTCGTCGGGCCGTTATTTCGAGGAGGTGCTGCGCCTGGTGGAATCGATCCAGCTCACGGCCAATCACAAGGTCGCGACGCCGGTGAACTGGAAGAACGGCGAAGACGTCATCATCGTCCCGTCCGTTTCCGATGACGACGCAAAAAAACAATTCCCGAACGGCTGGACCACCGTGAAGCCCTACCTGCGCGTGGTGCCGCAGCCGAAATAGGCGCCGTCGCTTACGGCACGCAGCGCCCTGGCTCACGCCGGGGCGCTTTGCGTTTCAAGCCAGCACGTCCCCCGCCTCGCGATGGCGCGCGAACCAGGCGCGCGCGTAGCCGCAGATGGGTGTGAGCTTCACGCCCTTCTCGCGCGCATCCGCCACTAGGGCTGCCATCAATTGCGCCGCAAAGCCCTGCCCGCGCGCCTTCGCCGGCGTTTCCACGTGCAAGATGGCGCGCACGCCCTGCCCGTCGCGGTAACGCGCGAAGGACGGCCCGCCTTCGTGGTCAAGCTCGTATTGGTGGGCGGCCTCATTGTCGCGGAAAGCGCTCATGCTTGCTCCTGGCGTTTAACGCGCGGTGGCGCTAGCGGTTGCGCATGAATTATCGCCACGCCTTCCATGTGGGCAATCATGCCGACGTGCTCAAGCACTTGGCGCTGATGCTGTGCCTCGATGCGCTGAAGCGCAAGCCCGCGCCGTTCGCGGTGCTGGATACGCACGCCGGGCGCGGCATGTATGATTTTGAGAGCAACGAAGCCGCGCGCAGCCCCGAATGGCAGGACGGGATCGGCAAGCTTTGGAATTGGTCCGCCCCACCCGCGCCGGTGGCGCGCTATCTCGACGCCATCCGCGCCTTCAACGCCGACGGCGCGCTGCGCACCTATCCGGGCTCTCCCGCGCTGGTCACCGCCGCGCTGCGTGAGGAAGACGCGCTGATCGCGTGCGAGCTTCATCCTGAAGAGCATGCCGCATTGAAGCGCGCGCTGCCGCGCATCGGACGCGTGCAGATTCACCAGCGCGACGGCTGGGAAGCGCTTTCCGCGCTGCTGCCGCCAAAGCAGAAGCGCGGCTTGGTGCTGATCGATCCGCCCTATGAGGCGCCTGACGAACTCGCCCATGGTGCGCGCGCCATCGGCCCCGCGCTGAAGCGCTTCGGGCATGGCGCGTTCGTGTGGTGGCGCCCGCTCAAGAGCGACAGCGCGCTGAACAAGGTAGACGCTGAAGTGCGCGCGCAAGGCGCGCGCGAAACGCTGCGCGCCGATCTTTGGATCGATACGCCCCAGCCCGAGGGCAAGCTGATGGGCTCAAGCCTGCTGTTCATCAATCCGCCGTTCGGCGTGGAGGACGCGCTGCGCGAGGCGCTGCCCTTCCTGGCCGACGCGCTCACCAAAGGGCGCAGCGGCTGGCGGCTTGAGCCCAAATAAAAAGGGCGCGGATTGCTCCGCGCCCTTTCCCCCTAACCGCGTGCGTCTTGCATCTTGCAGCAGACCCTCACGCGGTTCAGCCAATCTCGTGACCCAAAGCTAGGCGTACGCGCGCCTTCTGGACGTAACCCCCGTCACGCTGCTGGACGAATCCGCGGGGCGCGGGCAGGAGTGGATCGCCATGGACGTGCTCGCGTTTCTCCAACAGCCGCACATCGCCATCCCGATCGTGATCGCGACGGTGGCGGCGATCTTCTTCTCCGGCCGGCGCTTCACCGCGCTTTATGTCGGGCTGATGCCGCTGATCAATTGGGCGTTCGCCGGCATCCCCACCTTTCCGATCCCGGACATGCTGGGCGGGGGCGAATGGCACCCCTTCACGATCGTGACGGGCCTGGTGCTGGTGGTGCGCGATTTCGCCCAGCGGGAAATCAAGCACTGGATTTTCGGGGCGATGCTGATCGGGCTTACGCTCTCAACCCTCACGGCCTGGCCGGTGATCGTGGTGGCCAGCGGCGTGGCTTTCCTGGTCAGCGAGACCGCCGATTGGGCGGTCTACACCTTCACCAAGCGCCCGCTTTCGCAGCGCATCATGATCTCCAGTTCAATCAGCGCGCCGCTGGATCAGATCCTGTTCATCGGCCTCGCTTCATTGGTGGTGCCCGGCATTTTCGCCTGGGGCTCGATTGTGACAGGCATTGTCTCAAAGCTGGCCGGCGCCTGGGTCGTCTCCCGCATCGTGGCCCGCCAGGAGCGGCGCGCCGCCAAAATCGAGATGAATCCCGCGTAAACAGCGCTTTTGTCGCTTGCGGGCCGGCGGGCTCTCCCGCTAGATACCCCGGTGAAGAGCCGGGCCAAGTGGGCCGGCGCGGTGGTGCGAAGTTCCGCATAGTGCGGCAAGTATTCTTTC
>CAZWQS010000125.1:0-8423 GCA_964635925.1 uncultured Terricaulis sp.
GGGCGGTCGGCTCAAAGGTGAAGCGCTGGAAGCCGGGCGACGAGGTCGTCATCCATTGCAACCAGGACGACGGCGACGACGAAGAGTGCAACGGCGGCGATCCGATGTTTTCGCCCAGCCAAAAAATCTGGGGCTACGAAACCACCGACGGCTCCTTTGCACAATTCTGCAAAGTACAGGCGCGCCAGCTCATGCCGCGCCCCAAGCATCTGACGTGGGAAGAAAGCGCGTGCTACGTGCTGACGCTCGCCACCGCCTACCGCATGCTGTTCGGCTGGCGCCCGAACGTGATCCGCCCTGGGCAGAACGTGCTGGTGTGGGGCGCGTCAGGCGGGCTCGGCGTGTTCGCCACCCAGCTTTGCGCCGTCACCGGCGCGAATGCGATCGGCGTGATCTCCGATGAGAGCAAGCGCGATTACGTGCTCAGCATGGGCGCGAAGGCGGTGCTCAATCGCAAGGATTTCAATTGCTGGGGCCAATTGCCGAAAGTGAATTCCGAAGAATTCGGCCCCTACATGAAAGAAAGCCGCAAGTTCGGCAAAGCCATCTGGGAAATCACCGGCGGCAAGGATGTCGATATCGTGTTCGAGCATCCGGGCGAGGCGACGTTCCCGGTTTCGGTGCTGGTGTGTAAGCGCGGCGGCATGGTTGTGATCTGCGCCGGCACCAGCGGCTACAACCTCACCATGGACGCGCGCTTTCTCTGGATGCGGCAAAAGCGCGTGCAGGGCAGCCATTTCGCGCACCTCTATCATGCCAGCCAAGCCAATCAGCTCGTCATCGACCGTCGCGTCGATCCGGCCATGGGCGAGGTGTTCCCCTGGGATAAAATCCCCGACGCGCACGAGAAGATGCTCGATAACAAACACAGCCCCGGCAACATGGCCGTGCTGGTCACGGCGCAACGCTCGGGCCTGCGCACGTTCGAGGACGTGCTGGAGGGCGGGGGCGGCTGACGCCGCGTCGCACGATTGACCTTCGCGTCCGGCCGTTCCCTAATCCCCCAGCGCTTCAGCGCAGGGGGAGACGCGATGATCCGTTTGATTTTGGCCGGCGCGGCGCTTGTGTTGCTCGCGCTCGCGGGGTTTGTCGGCTACCGCACGATGTCGTTCACGGCGCCGCCGCCGCCTGTCGCGGCCGCGATCCCCGACACCGGCGCTTATGCGATCGATGCGAACGCCGCCGCCGAACGGCTGGCGCAAGCAATCCGCTTTCCCACCGTGTCGCTGGTCGCGGAAACCGAGGACCGTGCGCCCTTCCGCGATCTGCATGCCTGGATGCAGACGACTTATCCCGCCTTCCACGCAGCAACCAAGCGCGAGGGCTTTGGCGAATTCTCGCTGATGTATGTTTGGGAGGGCGCCGATGCGGCCCAGCCGCCGATCGTGCTTGCCGCGCATATGGATGTGGTGCCCGCCCCGGAAGATACGCTGGAAAGCTGGCGCACCGCCCCGTTCGACGGGCGCGTGCAGGATGGCTACGTGTTGGGCCGCGGCGCGGTGGACGATAAAGGCTCGCTTATCGCACTTTTGGAGGCGGCGGAGTTTCTCGCCGCGCAAGGCCGCCGCCCCACGCGCACAATTATTTTCGTCTTCGGTCATGACGAGGAAATCGGCGGCGACAATGGCGCGGTGCTGATGGCCGCCGCGCTGAAGCAACGTGGCGTGCGCGCCTGGTTCGTGCTGGATGAAGGCTCCGCCGCGATCGATCCCCATCCGCTGACAGGCCGCCCCGCGGCGCTGATCGCGGTGGCTGAGCGCGGCTTCGCCACCATGCGCGTGCGCGCGGTGGGCCAGCCTGGCCATTCGTCCATGCCGCCGCAGGAAACCGCCGTGTCGCGCGCCGCCGAAGCGGTTGATCGCATCCATGCGATGCCGATCGAGCGCCGCCTCGAAGGCGGTCCCGCGCTCGACATGATGCGCGCGCTCGCGCCTGAGCTATCGACGACGACGCGCATGGCGGTGGCCAACGAATGGCTGTTCGGCCCGCTGCTGAAAAGCCGCATGGAGGGGGAGCCCGCCGCGCGCGCCTTGATGGGCACATCGGTGGCGCCGACCATGATCAATGGCGGGGTGCGGGCGAACGTGATGCCGGCCGAGGTCGAGGCGATGATCAATTTCCGCCTGCATCCGCGCGACACATCCGCCGACATTCTGGAGCGCGCGCGCGCGGCTGTCGCCGATCTTGAAGGCGTCACGCTGGATTGGGCCGAGCCCCCGCGCGAGGCCACGATGGTGTCGAGCACGACGTCGAGCTCCTATGCGCTGATCGCGGCGCTCACGACGGCGACGCTGCGCGATATGCCGGTGGCGCCTGGCTTGATGCTGGCGGGCGCGGATGCGCGCCATTATGAAGGCGTGGCCGAAAACGTGTATCGGTTCCAGCCGGTGCTGTTCACCAGCGAAGATCTCGAAGGCATCCACGGCCTCAATGAGCGCCTCTCAATCGCCAACCTTGACCGCATGATCCGATTCTATATCGGCCTCATGGAAGCAGGAGCCATGCAATGATCCGCGCCATCTTGATCGCAAGCGCCCTTGGCCTCGCCGCGTGCGCGCCCGCTGCGGAAAAAGGGGAGGCGCCCGTGGCGCAAAATGGAGCCGTGCCCGCGCCGACGCCGGAGGACGTGACGTTGCGCATCAATGCGGCGCAAAACGGCCAGCGCATCGAGGTCGCCGTCAATCAACGCTTCGCGGTCGAACTCGTCGGCGTGCCCACCGCCGGCTATCAATGGGCGCCCGCGCAAATCCCCGCTTTCCTCACCCGCGCGGGCGAAGCCAGCGGCAATACCAGCGAAGCGCAAAGCCAGCCCGGCTTCACCGGCGGTTCGCATTGGGAGGTGCTGATGTTCGCCGCCACCGGCCCCGGCGAAGGCGAATTGGTGATCGAACAGCGCCGCCCCTGGGAAGCGAGCGAGCCCGCGAACGACACGTTCCGCGTGACGATCGCGGCGCGCTGATGAGGCGCGCGCTGGCGGCGTTGCTGTTTGCTCTGGCGGGGTGCGGGCCCGCGCCGCAGGGCGACGGCGCGGGCGCCGCACCCGCCGCACCCGCGCCGTCGCCGGTCACGCCGGCGCACAATGGCGGGCGCTTTCAGGTCGAGATCGGGCGCAGCTTCGATGTGGTGCTCGATCCAAACATTCCACCCACGCGCGCATGGCGCTTGGCGGAAGCGCCGAGCTTTATTCAGCATCTGCCGCCCGCGGGCGGTCATCCGCTGGGCGGGGCGCCGCCGCAGACGGCGGCGTTCACCTTCTTCGCCAGTAGCCTGGGCGAGGGTGAGCTTGTTTTCACCGAGCCTTACGGCTCGCAATTTCGTGTTTCGATCGTCGCAGCGCAGACTCAGCCTGCGTCGCCGCCTGATCCGCTCTCGCCCGGAGCGGTGATTCAGCTCAATTCGGTTGCGCGGGGCGGGCGCGTGGACGTCGGAATCGGTCAGCGGATGGCGTTTCACGCGAGCGTGTCGGGCTCACGCGGCGAGGTGGTGGAGCCGTCAGAGCTTCCGCGCTTCATCGAATATCTCGGCGTGCGTGACGCTCATCCCGATGAGCCCGCGAATTGGGGCGGCAGCAGCGAACTCGTTTACAGTTTCGTGGCTCGAAGCGCCGGCGAGGGCGAACTGGTCATTCAGGAATACGATCAACGCGAAGGCGGCCAGTACGAAGTTTTCCGCGCCACCATTGTCGCGCGCTAGCGTCGCATGATCCTCCTCGCCCAACTCATTCTTTACCTCGCCGCCCTTGCCAGCGTGATCGCGTGTTCGCTGGGCGCCATGCTCTTCCTGGGCGGGGCGCTCAACCGGGCGCGGGAGGGCGCCTATCGCCGCGCCCGCGCGCTTTGGGCCGCGCTTTGCGTGTGCGGCATCGTCGCATCGGCGGGGCTAGGCTTTGTCGGCGTGCCCGCCTTGCTGTATTGGGCGCAGCCATGAGCGATCTGCTGCGCGACCTCTGGTATTTCGCCGCCACCTCGCGGGAGCTGAAGCGCGGGCAGATGTTCCGCCGCGAAATCCTGGGCGAACCTGTCGTGTTAGGGCGTGACGAGGAGGGGCGCGCCTTCGCGCTGCGCGACATCTGCCCCCACCGCGCGGTTCCGCTTTCCGCCGGGCGCATCGCGCCCACCGACGGCGTGCAGACCGTCGAGTGCCCATATCACGGCTGGCGCTTCGGCACGCAGGACGGGGTGTGCAAGCAAATCCCTTCGCTCGTGGACGGCCAGCCTTATGAAGCCAGCCGCATCCGCGTGCGCCGTTTCCCCACGCACGAAGCCAACGGCATCGTGCTGGCGTTCGTCTCCGCCGATCCGCGCGCCACGGCCGAGCCGCCGCCCGCGCCCGAGTTTGGCCTCGGCGATCTCACTGAGCCCAAATTCGTGATCGACCGCATCTTCGCGGCCAGCATGGACAACGCGGTCGTCGGCCTGATGGATCCCGCGCACGTGCCCTACGTCCATAACCAATGGTGGTGGCGCCCGCCGAGTGCAGGCAAGAAGCTGAAGCAAAAGCGCTTCGTCCCGCGCGAGCGCGGCTGGGCGATTGAGCGCCATGCACCGAGCGGCAATTCGCTCGCCTATCGCATGCTGTTTGGCGGGGAGGTGACGACGGAGATTTCCTTCATGCTGCCCGGCTTCCGCTGGGAGGTGGTGGATAATCCCAAGTCGCGGCTTTTCACGCTGACCTGCCTCACGCCGGAAAACGAAACCTCCACCCGCATCACGCAAGTAACCTACTGGAAAAACGCGCCTCTGCTCGATGTGATGAAGCCCATCCTCATCCCAGCGGGCCGTGAGTTTCTCGATCAAGACGGGCGCATGGTCGATCTGCAGAACACCGGCCTGCAATACAGCCCCTCGATGCTCTGGATCGACGACATCGACGTGCAGGCCAAATGGTATCTGAAGCTCAAGCGCGAGTGGGTGAAAAGCCGCGAAGAGAGCAGGGATTTCGTCAACCCTATCGAACCCACCACGCTTAAGTGGATGAGCTAGGCCCAAACGCCTTGGCGATCTCCGCCTCGCGCCGGGTTTCGATGACGTGGCGGGCGTGTTCGTCTTCCACGCCCATGCCTTCGAGCAACGCTTCGCCGAGTTGCAAAGCCGCCTCTACTGTGTCGGGGCTGGCCATATCGGCGCCGAGGTCGCGCAGTTTGCGCGCGTGCGCGCCGTCGCGCGCGCGGGCATAGACCGGCACGTGCGGCCAGGCTGCTTTCGCCTCCCGCACCACGCGCTCCACCGCTTCGGCGCGGTCCATTGTCACCACGATGGCCGCCGCGTGCGATGCGCCGACCGCGGCTAGCACGTCGCGCCGGCTGGCGTCGCCATAGTGGAAGGGCCTGCCTTCGCCGCGCAGCTTGGCGATCAACGCGGAATCGGCGTCCACGCCCACGTGCACGATTTCCTCCGTGCTCAGGATGTCCGCCAGCAATTGCCCGACGCGCCCGCAGCCGGCGATCACCACATGATCGCGGGCGGCGCCGGCGTCGGCGGGGGCGATATCGGGGTTTGGCGCTTCAAAGCGCGTGGCGATGAGGCGCCCAAGGGCGGCCATCAGCGGCGTGAAAAACAGGGAAAGCGCCGTCACCAGCAGCATGAACTCGGCGGTGGCGTCGGGGATCACGTGCCCCGTCTGCGCGGCGGCGACGACAATGAACGCGAATTCGCCCACCCCGCCCAGGAGAAACGCCATCTCGATCGCGCGCGGCAAGCTCACGCCAAACATGCGCGCCAGCGGCGTGATCAGCGCCGCCTTCACCGCGAACAGTGCAATCACGCCGAGCAGAATGCGCAGCGGATCGCTGAAAAGAAGGTGCACGTCGATCTGCATGCCCACGGTGACGAAGAACAGCCCCAGCAGCAGATCTTTGAACGGCTCAAGATCAGTCTCGATCTGGTGGCGGAATTCGGTTTCGGCCAGCAGCATGCCGGCCAGGAACGCGCCCAGCGCCATCGAAAGCCCTGCCGCATCGGCCGCCAGCGACATGCCGATCGTCGCCAGCAAGGCGGCGGCGATGAACACTTCGCGGCTGTCGATCGAGGCCACCCAGCGGAAGAGCGGGCGCAGCACAAGCCGGCCCACGAACACGATTGCCGCAAGCGCGCCGATCGCGGCGCCTAGCGCAATGCCCACCTGATCTGGCTGAAACGCGTGGAACCCAATGCTGAGCGCGCCGACCGCGAACAGGATCGGCACCACCATCAAATCCTGCATCAGCAGCACCGAAAAGCTGGCGCGCCCGATCGGCGTCGTCACTTGCTTGCGCTCACGCAGCAATTGCACCACGAGCGCGGTGGAGGACATCGCGAAGGCAAGGCCAAGCACCGCCGAGACCGAAAAATCGTTGCCGAACATCAGCGCGATAGTGCTGATCACAAGTGTGGTCAGCACGACTTGCGAAAGGCCAAGGCCAAAGACGTAATGCTTCAGCGCCCACAAGCGCTCCCAAGACACTTCAAGCCCGATAATGAAAAGCAGGAAGATGACGCCGAACTCGGCCAGGAGCTGCGTGGGCTCGCTGTCTTCCAGTTCAAACGGTTGCAGCCACGGCCAAATCTCGGCCAGGCGCCCCCAGACGTGAGGCCCCATAGCCACGCCGATCAGCAGAAAGCCCATCGCGGCGCTGATGCGCGCCTTGCGTAACGCGGGAATGACCAGGCACGTCGCCGCCAGGAACACCAGTGTCTGCGTCAGCGCGGCTGCGGCCGCGGCGTCCACGTGCTCCATACGAGTCCCCCAGAGGCGAGTTCTTTAATTCGGGCCTCGCGCGGGGGATCGCAAGCACTCTCCGCTAGCGCAGCGGCGGCTGCAACGTCAGTGGCAGGCGCAATTCGCGCGCGGGCGCGTTTTCCGCCGGCATGTCTTCCTGCAGCACCAAAGTCGCGGGCGTATCTTCCGTCACCACGAACGCCAATTGCGCGCGGAAGCGCACCATGGCGCCAAGGTTCTCGGCCACCGGCGCTTGCGCTTCGGCGGGCGCCTCCGCCAGCACGCGCCCGTTCGCGTCCATCAGCAGGGTGTAGAATTGCTCCTCGAAGAACCAGTCTGAAGGCGCCTCGCCCGACACCACGAGCGGGCTGCGCGCGGCGGCGCCCGCTTGGGGCGTCTCCAGCGTGACGGGCGCGGCGGAGGGCGCGGGGGCCGGCGTCGGCGCTTCCGGGGCCTGGCCGCAGGCGGCGAGCAGGGCGAAAGCGGCGGCCCAGGCGAGGCGACGTAACGGCATAGCGTCCTCCAGGGGCGCGCCGTGTTCGCAAGTGCGAAAAGCTGCTCTAAGCTCGCCCGGAATCGTGAGGGTCCATGTCTGAGCTTTTATCCGCCCTGGAAGCAAGCGCCGCCGCCGCCGCGGCTTACGCAGAGGCCGCCCGCGGGGCGGTCAAGGCCAAGGTCGGCGCCGATCGCGCCGCGATCGACCGCGAACAGCACCTCGTGCACGGCCTCGCCTGGGTCGCCACCTATGCCGAAACGCTGCGCGAGGTGCGCGACTGGGCCAAGGCGCTGACCGGGGCCGGCAAGTTCGGCGAGACCGAGCAATTGCTAGCCAAGCTGCTGGCGGGCGAATACAGCGCCCAACTCGCCGGCGGGCTGCCGATGACGCAGGTGGAAACCATCCGCCCGGCCGATTTTGGCGTCGCCGCCCCGCCCGTCGCGCCGCAAGCCACGCAGGAAGAGAAAACGCGCCTGGCCCAATTGCTGCGCGACGCGCGCGGGCGCGCCACGCTTGAACACACCGGCCTCGACGACGAGTTCGAACTGATCCGCGATCAGTTCCGCAAATTCGCCGACGCCGAGGTCGCGCCGTTCGCGCATGAATGGCATTTGAAGGATGAGCTGATCCCGTTGGAAATTCTCCAGCACATGGGCGAGCTCGGCGTGTTTGGGCTCACCATTCCGGAGGAATTCGGCGGCGCGGGCCTCGGCAAAACAGCGATGTGCGTCGTCTCCGAAGAGCTTTCGCGCGGCTATATCGGCGTCGGCTCGCTCGGCACGCGTTCGGAGATCGCGGCGGAATTGATCCTGACGGGCGGCACGGACGCGCAAAAAGCTTACTGGCTGCCAAAAATCGCCAGCGCGGAAATTTTGCCGACCGCTGTGTTCACCGAACCCAACACGGGCTCCGATCTCGGCTCGCTGCGCGCGCGCGCGGTGAAGGAGGGCGAGGATTACCTCGTCACCGGCAACAAAACCTGGATCACCCACGCCGCCCGCGCGGACGTGATGACGCTTTTGGTGCGCACCGATCCGAACACCAGCAATTTCTCCGGCCTCTCCATGCTGCTCGCTGAAAAGCCGCGCGGCGATGACGCCGATCCGTTCCCCGCGCCCGGCATGTCGGGCGGGGAGATCGAGGTGCTCGGCTATCGCGGCATGAAGGAATACGAGATCGGCTTTGACGGCTTCCGCGTGAAGGGCGCCAATCTGTTAGGCGGCGTTGAAGG
>CAZWQS010000126.1:0-8363 GCA_964635925.1 uncultured Terricaulis sp.
GGGCGTGCTGGTTTGCTTCTGCGCGAACGCCGCCGCGACGCTGGGGGGCGAAAGATCGGCCACGTGCGCTGTTACGATGCACGCCGCGATGGTCGCCGCCGCCGCCAAAAACCGCATGACTCGCCCCGCCTTTGCTCACGTCCCTCGCGGCGGAGCCTAACGTGCGTCGGCCCGGCGCGGAAGCGGGGGAAAGCGGCGGGCGGCGCTTGAATTTGCCCGTGCGCTCTGAAACAAGCGCCGCATGGCCGCGCCCGTGCTTTACATTGGCAACAAGAATTATTCCTCTTGGTCGATGCGCCCGTGGCTGGCGCTGACATGGGGCGCCATCGCGTTCGAGGAACAGATCATTCCGCTCGGCGGGCAGGGCTATGGCCGCTCTGAAATCGCGGCGGTGCGCGCGGTGTCGCCCAGCGGGCGGGTGCCGGCGCTGCAGGTTGACGGCGTAACCATCTACGAAAGCCTCGCCATTTGCGAATGGGCGGCCGAGCAAGCGCCCGCGCTGTGGCCTGCCGATACGCTCGCCCGCGCCGAAGCGCGCGCGGTTTCGTGCGAGATGCATGCGGGCTTTTTCGCGCTGCGGCGGGATATGTCGATGAATTTGCGCCGCAGGCTGGGCGCCGCGCCCGATTGGCCCGCCGACACGCGCGCTGATCTGGAGCAATTGTTCGCCACATGGGCGCGCCTGCTGAGCCGCCATGGCGGGCCGTTCCTGTTCGGCGAACGCTCGATCGCGGACGCGATGTTCGCGCCGGTCGCCACGCGACTGCGCACCTATTCGGTCGCCGCGCCGGAAGCGGCGCAAGCTTATTGCGCCGTTCTTTTCGCTGACAGCGCCTTCCAGCAATGGGAGCGCGCCGCGCACGAAGAAACCTGGACCATTGAAGAAACGGAAGCGCTTTACCGATGATCAGAACGATTGCCCTCGCCGCCGTCGCGCTCACGCTCGCGGCCTGCAACAATTCAAGCAGCGTCGTGGATGAGATTGAGCGCGCGGAAGCTGAAGAGGCCGCGGCCGAGGAAGCAGGTGTGAATTTGGAAGAACCGCAAACGCTGCCTTCGGGGCTTGTGCTGCAATTCCGCCGTCGCGGGCCGGATCAAACGCTGGCCCAGCCCACGCTCGACGCCACCGTGCTGGTGCATTACGAGGGCGCGCTGGCGGCGGACGGCACGGTGTTCGACTCCTCCTTCGCGCGCGGCGAGCCGGTGGATTTTCCGCTGCGCGCCGTGGTGTCGGGCTTCTCCGAAGCGATCACGCACATGCGCCCCGGCGATGAAGTGATGGCCACGTTCCCGGCTGAGCTCGGCTACGGCGCCGAAGGGCGCCCGCCGCGTATTCCGCAGAACTCGGCGCTGCAATTCCGCATCCGTCTGCTCGCCTTCCAAGAGCCGGGCGGGGAGATCGTCGGGTCGCCGCAGCAATAAGGTGTCCGCGCTCGCGCCCACGCTTGACGTGCTCGAACGCCTGATCGCGTTCGACACCACCTCGCGCAATTCGAACCTCGCTTTGATTGCGTGGGTGGAAGCGTTTTTGGCCGCGCGCGGGATCGCCTCGCGCCGCGTCTCCAATGCGGATGGCTCCAAGGCCAACCTCTATGCGCGCATTGGGCCGGATGTCGACGGCGGCGTCGTGCTTTCCGGGCATACTGATGTTGTTCCTGTCGATGGTCAGCCCTGGTCCAGCGATCCGTGGACGGTGACCGCGCGCGGCGACAAAATCTATGGCCGCGGCGTCGCGGACATGAAAAGTTTTCTCGCCCTTGCGCTGGCGCACATCGACGATGCGCTGGCCGCGCCGCTGAAGCGGCCGATCCTGCTCGCGTTTTCGTATGACGAAGAAATCGGCTGCCTCGGCGCGCCGGCGATGATCGATGAACTCGCCGCGCTCTCGCCCAAGCCAGGCGCGGTGATCGTGGGCGAGCCGACGAGCATGAAAGTGATCTCCGCGCACAAAGGCGTGCGCTCCTTCATCGTGGAGGTGATTGGCCGCGAGGGGCATTCGAGTTTGCCTGATCACGGCGTTTCCGCGGTGGCGGAGGCGATGAAGCTGATGAATCTGGTGCTGGCGATGGCCGAGGAAGCGCGCGCCGAAAGCCATGCACATTTCGATCCGCCTGGCCCCACCATGACGATCGGGCGCGTGGAGGGCGGCACGGCGACCAACATTTTGGCGCGCCGTTGCACGTTCCAATGGGATTTGCGCGCGCCGGCCACGGCGCAGGCTGACGCGATCGAAGCGCGCTTCCGCGCCGCCGCCGCCGCGCTTGATACCGAGATCAAGGCGCGTGCGCCAGAAGGCGGGGTCGCGGTGACGCGCCGCTCCAACACGCCGGGCTTGGACATCGCGCCCGCCAGCGAAGCGGAAACGCTCGCGCGGGCGCTGACGGGCGATAACGACGTGCGCGCGGCGTCCTACGCCGCCGAAGCGGGCTTGTTTCAGCGCGCGGGCCTGCCGGCGGTGCTGTGCGGGCCTGGCTCGATCGAGCAGGCGCATCAGCCGGACGAGTGGATCGAGATCGCGCAATTGGAAGAAGGCGCGCGCTTCATGCGGCGCTTGATTGAGAAGCTGTCACACACCCGTTCCCCTTGAGAGGAGGGGCGTTACATCCGCGCCAGCGCGTCGCGCGCCGCGCTCGCGGCGGCGTCAGTCGCGTAGGCGATCAGCCCGTTGATCAAAAACTCAACCTCGCGCCGCCCGTAAACCAGCGGCGCGCCGTCGAGCAGCATCACGTCGCCGCCCGCGGCTTTCAGGATCGCGTGCGCGGCGGCGGAATCCCATTCGCGCATCTGGCCGAAGCGCGGATAAAGATCCGCCGCGCCTTCCGCCACTCGGCAGAATTTAATCGAGGAGGAGGCGTCGTCCTGCACGCAGGTTCCAAGAGCCGTCGCGAACGATCGTGCGTCGTGCGTGCGCCCGAACGTGCGCGAGGCTACCAACCGCCACGCATCGCCCTGCTTGGCGCTGACATGGATTGGCGCAAACGCAATCGGCGCATCGCCGTCAAGCGCGACGCGCGACCGCAATGCGCGCCCTGGTTCGCCCGCGTAAAGCGCCCCGTCCGTCGGCGACAGAACAACGCCCATCACCGGCGCGCCACGATCAATCAGGCCGATATTCACCGTGAATTCGTCGCCGCCCTTGGAAAAGCCGCGCGTTCCGTCCAACGGATCGACGCAGAAGAACCGCCCGCTCGTATCTGGCACGCGCCCGGCGGCGACGGCTTCCTCACCCAACATCGGAATATCCGGGCAAAGCGCCGCGAGGCCGCACTCAATAATTTCTTCCGCGCGCTGATCGGCGATGGTGACGATCGAGCCGTCGCCTTTCCGCATCGCCTCGAAGCCGCCTGCGCGCACCGCCATGATCTCGCGCCCCGCCGCGATGGCGAGGCGGGCGAGGGCGTCAAGGGAAGGGCGGGCGCTCATGATCGCGATAACGCACGCCGCGCGCGCCTAGTCCAGCGTCTCGGGCGTATTGCGCGCCAGTTCGGCGAGCCAGGTTTCGCCGCTGGCGTCGCTCGGCGCGCGCCAATCGCCACGCGGGGAAAGCGCCCCGCCCGAAACCAGTTTCGGCCCGTTCGGCACGGCTGAGCGCTTATATTGATTGGCGAAGAAGCGCTTGAGGAACACGCCGAGCCAGTGCTTGAGATCGGCGTACGCATATTTTTCGCGCCATGCGCTCCAGGCCAGAAACAGGATTTTGCTCGGCGCCATGCCGTAGCGGCTCAGCCAATAGAGGTTGAAATCCTGCAACTCATAAGGCCCGACCACGGCCTCGGTGCTCTGCGGGTTCTCGCCAGGAATCAGCTCCGGGCTGATCTCGGCGGAGAGCACGTCGAGCAGCGTTTTGGACGCCGCCGCGTCAAACAGCTTCTGCTCGGCCACCCAGCGGATCAGATATTGGATCAACGTCTTCGGTGCGCCGCCATTGACGTTGTAGTGGCTCATATGGTCGCCCACGCCATAGGTGCACCAGCCCAGCGCAAGTTCCGAAAGATCGCCGGTGCCGATGACAAATCCGCCTTCCTTGTTGGCGAGGCGGAAGAGGTAATCGGTGCGCAAGCCCGCCTGCACGTTTTCGTAGGCGACATCGTACACCGGCTCGCCGCGCGCGGCGGGGTGATCGAGGTCTTCCAGCATGCGCTGCGCCAGCGGCTCGATCGACACCTCGCGCGCATCGATCTTCAGTGCGCGCATTAGCGCCCAGGCGTTGGCTTTGCTGGCTTCGCCGGTGGCGAAGCCCGGCATGGTCACGCCGATAATATTCTTGCGCGGCAGGCCGATGAGATCGAACGCGCGCGCGGCCACGATCAGCGCGTGCGTTGAATCCAACCCGCCCGAGACGCCGATGACGACGCGCTTGGCGCCGGTCGCTTCAATCCGCTTGGCCAGGCCCGAGACCTGGATGTTGTACGCCTCGAAGCAATCCTGATTGCGCCGCGTCAGATCGTCCGGCACGAACGGAAAGCGGTCGATCGCGCGTTGCAGCGACAGCGCCGCGCGCGGCGCGCCGAGATTGAAGGGAATGGCGGTGAAGCCGCCGATTTTTTCGCTGTGCTCGCGCACGCTGTCGCGGAAATTGGACAGCCTGCGCCGTTCCTGGGCGATGCGCGCCACGTCAACATCCGCGATCACCAGTTTGGGCGCGCGCGCGAAGCGTTCGCCTTCGGCGATCTTTTCACCCAGCTCATAAGCGATCACCTGGCCGTCCCAGGCCAGATCGGTCGTGCTCTCGCCCGCGCCTGCGGCCGCGAACACATAAGCCGCCGCCGCGCGCCTCGATTGGGAATCGCACAATGTCTTGCGGTCGTCCGCCTTGCCGATGGTGACGTTGGAGGCGGAGAGATTCAGCAACACCGTTGCGCCCGCCAGCGCGGCGAACGAAGAGGGCGGGATCGGCGCCCAGAAATCCTCGCACACCTCGGCGTGGAAGATGAAATCGCGCACATCCTGCGCGGCGAACACCAGATCGGCGCCGAAGGGCGCTTCATCGCCCGCGACCCGGATCATGCCATGCGCGCTATCGCTGGCGCAGGCGAAATGGCGTTTCTCGTAATATTCGCGATAGTTCGGCAGGTAAGTTTTCGGGATCACGCCCAAAATCTCGCCACGCCCGATCACCACGGCGCAATTGTAAAGCGCCCCGGCTAGGCGCAGCGGCGCGCCGACCACAAGCAGCGGAAACAGCTTGGCGCTTGCATCGCGCAGCTTGCCCAAGGCGGCCTCCACCGCGTCGAGCAAGGCGTCCTGTTGCAGAAGATCGTCGATGGCGTAGCCGCTGAGCGACAATTCCGGCGTCAGCAGCAGCGCGGCCGTGGCGGCGTCCGCCTCGCGCGCGAAGGCCAGGATCGCCTCGGCGTTGGCGGCGGGCTCGGCCGGGCGCACCAGCGGCGCGCAGGCGCTCACCCGCACGAAGCCGTGCGTGTAGAGTGAGCCGAACGCGCTTGTGCCCGTTCCGGCCGCCGATTTGCGCGATGCCATGGGCTTAGATTACCAGCTTATGCTCACTAAGACCATAAGAGGCAGGGTTAATCCGGGCTGTCGCCGTGGTCGATATCGGCGGCGTCGTCATAGCCCTTGTTGGCCGAGTGGAAGACCAGCGCCATCAGCCCCGCGCCGAGTGCGAGGGAGATAATGGTGCCGAGCGCCAGGGCGATCCAGCCATGGATGCTCATGGCTGAGCTATCCCAGCCGGTCAGCGCCCCGAACATGACGATCGCCAGGATTCCGCCCAGCGACATAGTGAGCAAGAAGACCTTCATGCTCCCAGCATGCGCCTCGCGATGCGTCGCCGCCAGCGGTCAAGTCGCCGCGCGTCAATTTCCGCAGAAGCTGGGCATGGCCGCCGGCGCGCCGGCCGTGCGCTGGCGCCATTGGCCGCCTTCGTCGCGATAATGCTCGCCCACGGCGATGCGGCCTTGGAAGACCTCGCACGCCACGGCGGCGGCCATTTCGTTCACGCTGGCGCCGCGCTCGGTGGCGCGCTGCGTATAGAGGGCGCGGCGGCGGATGTTGTTTTGATCCACGCGCGCGCGCACATCGGCCGAAACCTGCGCGCCTGATACGATTCCCAGATAGCCGTCAGCCTGCTCGCCCACTTGGCCGGCGGCGCGCGCCTGGTTGAGCACGGCGTCCTGCGCGGCGGCGGGCGAAGCCAGCGCCAGCGCGCCGGCAACCGCGGCCACAATGAGAAGGGGGTTCTTCATGGCGTGCCTCCACCAAACAGATCCGAGTTCTCGTTCAAAAGCTCACGCGCGTCGCCTTCCAGGCGCACGATCACTTCCTGGCGAATATTGACGTTCAAATTCACTTCAATGGGCCGATCCGGCGCCTGAATTTGCACAGGGATGCAGGCCGCTGCGGCGGTTGCGGCGCCTAAAGCCGTAAGCAGATGTGCGCGCATGCGTCCTCTCCTGGCCGATCTTCTATCCGCGCGCGGCTGAACGCACGCTGAGTTCTTGCTTTATCTTGGCGGTTCGCCCTCTGGGTCAACCTCTTCCTGGCGCAACCGTTCCGGGTCGATCAGGGAGCCGGGGTTGATAATGGTGGCGGCGGTTTGCGCCAAACTGCGGAACGGGGCCGTAACCTTCACATTGAAGCGGAATGGCACGCCAACCATGGTCACCCGCCCCACGCCTGGCAGGCTGGCGATGGGGGAGAGGTCCAAAGGTTCGCCCACATTCTCGCCCGTGAATTCGATATCGGACACGATCTCGCCGTTCAGATCGCCGTTGAGTGTGAGACTCAGCACCTCGTAGCGGAAATCGCGCAGCGCATCGAACGCCACGCGCGTCACGCCTTCGGTGTGCTCGCCGGCCGCGCCTGTATAGGCGATGCGCCCTCCGCCGGCGGCGCGCAGAACGCCATTGTTGACGAACGCGTTTTGTCGCGTGAGGCGCAAGGGGAAGGAGCCTTCGATCCGCCCGGTCGCTTGCAGATCGGGAATCTTGAGCGTGGCGATCAGCGCGCTGGCGTCCACGTCGCGCAGCGAGAGCAGGATTTCGGTTTCGTCCTCGCCAAGCGTGATCGTTTCCGGCTGCATGGACAAGACGCCCGAAGCAAAGCCGAATTCGGCCCGCTCGATCGAAATCGCGCCGTCCTTCAAAAGCTGAAAGCGCACGCGCCCGTTCTCGACCGCGACGCCGGGATTGAGCAGCCCAATGCGCACCTCTTGCCCGGGCGGGGTGGTCATCGCGAACAGGTCGTCGAACACGATCTCGCCGCGTACATCCTCGATCACCGGAATGGTCGCGCTGGCGAGCGATAGGCCGTTAAGCTGCACGCGCGCGCCGGTTTGGAATGTCTCGCGCGTCCAGGTGATTCCGGCGTCGATGCTGGCGGGGCCGCGCACGTTTTCCACCACGCCGCGCGCCAGTTCTGTGATATTGTAAGGCTGCAGGCCTTCGCCGAAGGCAATATCCGGCGCACGGATATCGGCGCCGCCGACGCCTTCGCCAATATCGTGGCGCGCGGTGAAGCGCGCGAGCTGGCGCGTGGGCGTGTTGAGCAGCAGCGCGCCTTGGGCGTCGATAAGGCCGTCGCGCAGCACGGCTTCCACCTCCGCCAAGCGCATCGGGTTAAAGAGGGGGCGTTGATCGCTGGCGGCGTTTGCTTGCAGCAGCGCTTCGCCGGCGGAGACGCGGATCACTGGCTTGTTGTTTTCCGGCGCGGCGCTCCAATGGCCGGCGATGGCGGAGACGCCGCCCGGCAGCGTGGGGTCGGTCAAGCCGCCGCTTTCAAACGCGCCGTCCACGCGCCAGCTTTCGTCGATGCGCGCTTCGGCGGTGAGGCGCGCCATCACGAGATTGAGGTCGCGCTCGGGCGCCATGGCGATGTTCAGCGTCGGCGCATCGGCCGCGAGCGCCAGACGCACATCGCCTTCCACGCCGCCGAAACGGCCGGTGACGCGCCGCGCACTGATGCGCGCGGGTTGCGCTTCAGGCCCGGCCATGCGCCCGTTCAACGCCAGCGCCTGGATCGCGAAGCCGCCGTCGAGGCGCCCGCGCGCATCCGCCGAAATCAACGCGTTTTCCAGCGCGCAGAGCGAGAAGCGCCCGTCCGCGAATGAAAGCCCCGCCGCATCGAGCCCGCCGAGTTGGATCGCCAGGCAATCGCGCGTCGGCGTCACGCGCCAGCCGCCGCCCCATTGCACGCTGACATCAAGGTTGGCGGTGAGATTGCGCACCTCGCCGTCGCCGAGCGGGCCGGTAACGCGCGCGGGCCCGCGCACGTCGACCGCGCCGTGCCCGTTCGGCTGAATGAGGATGCTCACACCCAATTCCTCGGCGGCGATCTCCGCGGCTTCGCTGCGCCAATTCGTCAGCGTCAACGTGCCGTCGGCGTCGAACGGCGATTGCGGCGCCCAG
>CAZWQS010000127.1:0-8089 GCA_964635925.1 uncultured Terricaulis sp.
AACGCAGGCCGACCGTGACCGCCTGATGCTCGTAATCGGCTTCGCGCGACACGAGACCGGGCTGGCTCGAAGTGAACTCAGCTTCCGGCGCCCACAGAGCGCGGTAGCCGATGTCCAAATCCAGTTGCTCGGTCACGCCGATGGCGATGCCGACCAGCGCTTGATAGCCAAGCACAGTGTCTTCATCGTCGAACGAGCGCACCAGCGGCACGGAATCCGCGCCGTTCATGTTCAAACGCACGCCGCCGGCGCCAACGCCGATATAAGGGCTGACGCGCCCTTCGCGGTTGAAATCATAGAACAGGTTGAGCATCGCGGACCAGGCGTGGATGTCGCCGCCGCTGTCGAGGTTCGGGAGATCCTCCAACTCGTTGAAGCGATGGCCTACTTCGCCTTCAAGGCGCAGGCCGTTCTGAAACGCGTAGCCGAGGCCAACGTGTTGCGAAAATTCAGACTCGAGATCCGGCGAACCGTAATCCCAGCCGGCTGGACCGGCGATGTCAAAGTCGCCGCCCGTCGAATAACCGACGTCAGCGCGGCCGTACCAGCCTTCAGTCGCATGCGCGACGCCGGCGGCGCCAGCCATAAGAGCCGCGAGCGCGACTGTCTTGGTGATGCGCGATTTCATAGTCACCCCTCTCAAGCGATTTCCCCTGCGTTCGGACTTCTGAACTTGAACGCAGTCTTCGCGCCAAACGCGCTCACGACCGTAAGCCAGAACCCAACCGCACGTACAAACAAGGGGCGAGCCCCCGGTGTTCAACGCGCGATTCTTAGACTGGTTCCTGCCCTCAGTCGATAGCGCGAGTTTGGCGCAGCCTCCGGCTAAAGTCCATTAACGAGCCGCTAAAGACGCGCTTTTTTGCGGGAGCGTTGACTTTTTGCCGCCTGTCGCCCGGAAGGCGAAAGCTGAACAAATGGAAAGGGGCCGCACCCCTCCCGGCGCGGCCCCAGTCCCCATGGTCGCCCCTGCTGCGCTGCCTCATTCGAGGCCCCCCGCCGGAACGTGGCCGCACTTTACGGCCATGCGGCGCGGGCGCGAGCACGAATGGCGCCGGCGGCGCTCATTTCGGATACGATGTTGCCTGTGCATCACAAGGGTTTGAGGGAACAGGGCCAATCACCTGCGGTTGGTCTTGCGGAACCTTCGTTTGAGGTCAGGAGCCCATGATGTCCCCCAAAACCAATCCCCAAGCCACGCCCGAACAGGACCCCTACGCGCCCCCGCCCCGCCACCGGGATTCCAGCGGCAAGCTGGTGCGGGTGGTGATCCTGGCCGGCGTTCTGGGCCTGGTCGCGGCCGGCTATGCATTTTATTCCGACGATATCGAGCAAGCCTCGACCACGCCGATGGTTCAAGAAGAGCAGCAATTTGCCGAGGCGCCGGCGCTTCCAGCTGATTCGTCGCAGTCTTCGGACGAGCCGGGCATGGACGTTGCGCCGGGGCCGGACCCGGCGGCCGAACCTGCGCCCGCGCCTGCCAGCGAGCCGCTGCCGCCCCCGAGCACGACGACGGATCCGTCTGGCCAATAATTCGGCGAAACATGGTGAGCCCGGCGGGGTTCGAACCCGCGACCCCCTGATTAAAAGTCAGGTGCTCTACCGGCTGAGCTACAGGCTCCCACCATGAGGGCCGCGAGTTACGCGCATGGCGCGCGCGACGCAACCCTATCCAACCGCGGCAAGGCTCCCGGCCACCGCGTGAGCCCAGCCGCGCCGCAGCTTCGCGCGCGCGTCTGGGCGCATGGCCGAGCGCCAGATGGTTTGGTCGCCATCGCCTTGCTCCAAACTCGCGATCCGGCCCGCCCCCAGGGCGGCGAGCTTGGCCGCGCCCAGCGCGGTCATCTCCTGAAACGCGGGGCGGGCGACCTCGACATCGCAGATGTCGGCCAGGAATTGCATCGCCCAATTGTTCGCCGTCATGCCGCCGTCGACCAGCAGGTGCGCGATCTTCGGCGCGCCGTCAGCGGAAAGCGCGTCGAGCAAATCAGCCGTTTGATACGCCACCGCCTCAAGCCCCGCGCGCACCAGATGCTCCAGGCGCGAGGCGCGCGTGAGGCCGCTGATCAGGCCGCGCGCCTGCGCATTCCATTGCGGCGCGCCCAGCCCCGCGAACGCGGGCACGAGATAGACGCCGCCATTATCTGGCAGCGCGGCCGCGATCGCTTCGGACTCCGCAGAGTTCTTGATCAGCTTCAAGCCGTCGCGCAGCCATTGGATGGTCGCGCCAGCGGAGAAGATCGAGCCTTCCAGCGCATACACGCGCGCGCCCTGCGCTTCGTAGCCGATCGTCGCCAGCAAGCGGTTTTTCGAGTGCGGCGGCGCGGCGCCCATGTTCATGACGAGAAAGCAGCCCGTGCCGAACGTGGCTTTCGCCATACCGGGTTTGATGCATCCATGACCGACCAAGGCCGCTTGCTGATCGCCCGCAACGCCGTTGATAGCGATCGCGCGCCCGAATAGCGCGGGATCGGTTTCGCCGAAGCGCGCGTCGCAGGGCGACACGTTCGGCAACAGCGCGCGCGGCGCGCGCAGCAGCACGCACAGCTCATCGCTCCACGCGCCGGCGTTTATATCGAACAGCAGCGTGCGCGCGGCGTTGGTGATGTCGCTGACATGTGCTTTGCCGCCGGTAAGGCGCCAGATGAGGAAACTCTCCACCGTGCCGAACGCCAGCTCCCCCGCCTCTGCGCGCCGGCGTAGCGCGGGATCCTGATCGAGAATCCAAGCGATCTTGGTGGCTGAAAAATACGGATCGAGCAGAAGGCCGGTGATGTCCTGCACGCGCGTTTCATGCCCCGCTTCGCGCAAGGCCGCGCAGATTTCGGCGGTGCGCCGATCTTGCCAGACGATGGCCTTGTGCACGGGCGCGCCGGTTTTGCGGTCCCAGATAATGGTGGTTTCGCGCTGGTTGGTGATGCCAATGGCGATGATGGCTTCAACACCGACGGCGGCGATCGCCTCGCGGCAAACCTGCACTGTGGCGGCCCAGATTTCCTCCGCGTCGTGCTCGACCCAGCCAGGCTGGGGATAGTGCTGTTTCAGTTCGATCTGCGCGGTCTTCACCGGCTGAAACGCGGCGTCGAACACGATCGCGCGCGTGGAGGTGGTGCCCTGGTCGATGGCGAGGAAGTGCGTGCTCATGGGCACGCACAAAAAGGCGGGGAGGCGCCGAGGTCAATCCGAAGACCGGCGGCGCAGGCGAGAGGGCGGTCTCCGGCCGGCGCCTCCCCTATGCGGCGGCGGGCTTCAGGGGGCGCCCGCCTCCGCAATCTCAAGCGCGGCGCGGAACGCGGCCGAAGCGGCGCGCACGCGGATCAAGGCTTCGTCCAATTGCTCGGCCGTGACGGGCCGGCCGGCGGCGGCCATGGCCTCCACCTCGGCGCGCACGCTGGCGAGTTTGCCGGCGAGGTCGTCGATATTGACGGCCACCACCCCGCCCACCGCCAGCGCATTGGCGGCGACATCGAGAATTTCGGCGGCGCGGTTGCGCTGCTTATCCGGCACCAGCGGCAGGAAGGCGGACAGCGCGGCCAGCAGCATCTGCAATTGCAGCATCAGATTGAACATTGGATTTGCTCCCTCAGCGGCGGCGCACGAGCGCTTCAAGCTCGCCCACCGGGCGCTCGGCGGCGGCGACGGCTTCGCTCAAACGGTTGGCGGCGATGGTGAGCGCGGTCGCGGCGCGTTCGAGGGCCGGGCGATCGGCGCTGGCTGACGCATCATAATCGCTGCGTGCGCGTACAAACGTAGCCACCGCGATCTGCAGCGTTTCGGCGGCGGGCGTGGCGGCGCGTTCGGCCTGGCCGAGCGCGCGTTTCAGCGAAAGCGGCGCGGCGGGGTCGCGCACGATGTCGGCGGCCTCCTCCACCATGGCGGCGTACGAATGCAGGATCGCGTAGGCGCGCTGATCGATCGTGCGCGCGGCGGCGACGGGATTTTCAATCCGCGTTTGACCGAGCTGCAAGGACGCGCAGGCCGGCGTGGCGGCGAGCGCAAGGCCGAGCGCAAGCGCCCGGAAGGGGTGACGCATGGGTCTTCTCCTGAAAGTTAGACGATGGGGCCGCGCGCCCGCGCGCGCCCGACGGCGACGCCGATGAGGCCGAGCGTGACGACGAGATCGATGGCCGCGCCGGCAAGCTCTTGCGCCGCGCCGTCGGGCAGTTCGACGCCGAGCCGGCTGGCGGCGGCGGCGATGGCGATAGCGGCGGCGCTTTTCAGCGTGAGCGATTGAAACGCGCCGCGGTCAGTTGGGATTAGGCTCATGGGCTCCTCTGGTGAGGAGATGAGCTTAGGCGCCGTGCGGGGCCGGTCGGATTGATTTCGGCGAGTGCATGCTTAAGCGCTTGGCGGCGCTCGATTCATGGTGCGAGCGTCTGTGGGATTAGCTTGCGCACAATCCCCGCTTCGCCTCGTCATACTCGCGCTTCAAGCGCGCGATGAGGTCGGCGGCAGGCGCAATTTCATGCACGCCGCCCACGCCTTGGCCGGCGCCCCAGATGTCCTTCCAGGCTTTGGCCTTGGAGCCTCCGCCGCCGAAATTCATCTTGCTGGGATCGCTTTGCGGCAGGTTTTCCGGATCAAGGCCCGCCTTGGTGATCGAGCCCTTGAGGTAGTTGCCGAGCACGCCGGTGAAGAGATTGGTGTAGACGACATCGCCCGCGCTCGAATCGACGATCATCTGCTTGTAATCCTGCGGCGCGTTGGCTTCGGTCGTCGCAATGAAGGCGGAGCCCATATAGGCGAGGTCCGCGCCCATGGCTTGCGCGGCGAGAATGCCACGCCCGGTGGCGATCGCACCGGATACCAAAAGCGGCCCCTGGAAGAATTCTCGGATTTCGCTGATCAGCGCGAACGGCGAAAGGCCGCCCGCGTGTCCGCCCGCGCCGGCGCACACCGCGATCAGGCCGTCGGCGCCCTTCTCCAACGCCTTCTCGGCGAATTTGATGTTGATGATGTCGTGCAGCACGATGCCGCCATACGAATGGATCGCCTCGTTCACCTCCGGGCGCGCGCCGAGCGAGGTGATCACGATCGGAACCTTGTGTTTCACACAGGCTGCGACATCCTGCTCCAGCCGCTCGTTCGTCTTGTGCACGATCTGGTTGACGGCATAGGGCGCAGCCGGCGCGCCAGGGTTGGCTTCGTCATACGCGGCCAGTTCATCCTTGATGCGAAAAAGCCAATCATCCAGCAGCGGCTGCGGGCGCGCGTTGAGCGCGGGAAACGAGCCCACGATGCCGCCCTTGCATTGGGCGATCACCAGCTCTGGATTGGCGATGATGAATTGCGGGGCGCCCACCACCGGCAGGCGAAGCTTGTCGAACAGAGGCGGCAAAGCCATCATCAATCTCCCTAGTTGCGTTAGGCGTAGCTTGGCGCGAAAAGCGCGTCGATGCCTGCCATGGCGTCAACCGGAGCGGAAATGAGCACGAACTTGCAGTTGGGCGAAGCGGGCGACGAAGCCGATTGGCGCGCGTTGGTCGAGAAGGGTCTGAAAGGCGCGCCGTGGGCGCGGCTTGTCGGCAAGACTGGCGACGGCGTCGAACTTGCGCCGCTCTACCGCGAGCCCGATTGCGCAACGGCGCAGGACGCCTCAGGTTTCCCAGGCGCTGCGCCCTTCATTCGCGGCCGCGCGGGCTGGACCATCCGCCAAGCCTTCGCCCATCCCGATCCCGCGCAAACCAATCGCGACATCCTGGCGGATTTGACAGGCGGCGTAGCGGCGATCGAACTCGTGATCGATCCAGAGGGCGCGCACGGCGTCGCGATCAAGAGCGCAGGCGATCTGGACGCAGCGCTTGCGGATGTGATCCTCGAAGCCGCGCCGGTTTCACTGGACGCTGGGGCGCATGCGCTCTGGGCTGCTCGTTTCTTTGAGGACAAGCTCAAGGGCGTCGCCGCGCGCGGCACCGCGTTTAACATCGATCCCATCGGGTCGTTGATGAGCACGGGCGCGCAGGGGATCGACGCCTACAACGTCGCTTCGCTGGTTCAGCGCTTCCGTTGGGCGCTGCCCGAAGCGAGCGTGGTTCGCGCCGACGCCCGCCCTATTCACGAAGCGGGCGGAACCGAGGCGCAGGAGATCGCCGCGGCATTGTGCAGCGGCATCGCCTATCTTCGCATGGTGGGCGATTCCGTGACATCGCAAGCGAACGCCTGGATGCAGTTCGCGGTCTCCGTCGGCCCGGACACGCTGATCGAAGCGGCCAAGCTGCGTGCGCTGCGCCTCTGCTGGGCGCGGGTGATGGAGGCGAGCGGCGCGGCGCCAGAGGCGCGCGAGGCGCGCATACACGCCTTCACCTCGCGCCGCATGCTGACGCGCCACGACGCGAACACCAACATCCTACGCATCACCACCGCCGCCTTCGGCGCGGCCATCGGCGGCGCCAACGCCATCACCACCGGCGCGTTCACCGATGCACTGGGCCTGCCTACGCCCTTCGCGCGGCGCGTGGCGCGCAATACGCAGCACGTGCTGATGGAAGAGTGCCGCCTGGGCCACGTCGCCGATCCGGCGGGCGGCGCCTGGTTTGTCGAAAAGCTCACGCAGGAGCTCGCGGCGAAAGCGTGGGAGATCATGCAATTGATCGAGAGCAAGGGCGGCATTGTCGCCGCGCTTGAATCCGGGTTGCTGGCCGATCTCGTCGCCGGCGCGCGCACAGCGCGGCAAAAGCTGATCGCCGCACGGCGCGAGACCATAACCGGCGTCACCGATTTTCCGCTGCTGGAGGCCAAAGAGCCGGAGGTGTCGCGCCCCGCGCCGCGCGCAACTGGCGGGGCCTTCGCGCCGATCCGCTGGGCCGAACCATTTGAAGCGTTGCGTGATCGCGCGGGCGCAAAAACGCCGCGTCCGGCTGTGTTCTTCGCCAACATGGGGAGCCTTGCTGAGTTCGCCCCGCGCGCGATGTGGACGCGCAACCTCTTCGCCGCCGGCGGCGTGGGTGCCATCGGCCCGGAGGATGCGCACGCCAGCATGGAAACGCTGATCGATGCGTTCCGCGCCTCCAAGACGCGCGTCGCCGTAATCGCCAGCACGGATTCCGTTTATGCCGAGCACGCGGAAAATTGCGCGCAGCGCTTGAAAGCGGCGGGCGCCGATTGGGTGCTGCTCGCGGGCAAGGCAGGCGAGAGCGAAGCGAAACTGCGCGCCGCGGGCGTGGATCAATTCTCCTATGCTGGCGTGGATGCGCTGAAAGAGCTCGAAACGCTGCACGCGGCGCTGGGGATTGCGGAATGAGCGGACGGCCCCCGCCCCCACGCGAAGCGGAAGTGATCGCGCTGATCGACTCGCTCAACCTCGCTGAACCGACGCACCCGCAGTCGCAATGGCGCCCGCAACTGCAGAAACTCTCCGCGAAGCTCTCCCTTGCAGAAAAACATTTGCGGCTGTTCAGCATGCTCGGCCCAGCCATCGCCATAGTCGCGTTTCTGGTCTTCGACTTTGCGAAATTGAATATGCTGCAAATGGCGCTCACTGGCGCAGCTGCGCTCGGATTCGCCGGCGCCATCATCGCTCCCGCCAAGGCCACCCGCCAAACCGCCAGCGGCCTCGCGGGTCTTGGCTTGGCCGGCCTCCATTTCGCACACGTGTTACAGCCGTACATGGCGCTGGCGGCGCTCGTAACAGGCGCCGTATTTCTGACGTTGGAGCGCCTGCACCCCGCGCTAGACTATCGTGACCGCATCAAGGCGCTGTTTCACTATTTCGATTTCAAGACTGCGGAAACCGCGCGATGACTCTCCCCGATTTCTCCAAACTCGCGCTCAGCGCCGATATCACGAAATCGACGCCAGCGTCCGCTGAGCCCTGGCTCACGCCCGAAGGCATCGCGGTGAAATCCGCTTACACCGCCGCCGATCGCGCGGGGCTGGATTTCGTGGACGGCTTCCCCGGCCTCGCGCCCTTCGGACGCGGGCCGTATCCCACGATGTACGTGCAGCAGCCGTGGACGATCCGCCAATACGCGGGCTTCTCCACGGCGGAAGATTCCAACGCCTTCTACCGGCGCAATCTCGCCGCCGGGCAGAAAGGGCTTTCGGTGGCCTTCGATCTCGCCACGCACCGCGGCTATGACAGCGACCATCC
>CAZWQS010000128.1:0-7871 GCA_964635925.1 uncultured Terricaulis sp.
TCACCAGCCCCCGCCGCCGCCCCCGCCGCCTCCGCCGCCCCCGCCGCCGCCTGTGGCGACGTGCCCGACGGGTTCGTACACCGTGTACTTCGAGTGGGATCGCTCCACGCTCAACAACGAAGCGCTCGCGGTGATCGATCGCGCGGTGGCCAGCTTGGCGAACTGCAACCTCGGCGGCGTCGTGCTTGTCGGCCACACCGACACGTCCGGCTCGCCCACCTACAACCAAGGCCTCTCCGAGCGTCGCGCTTCGGTCGTCCGTGACGCGCTCGTGGCGCGTGGCGTCGCCGCCGGCGCGGTCACGACGGAAGCCCGCGGTGAAAACGATCTCGCCCGCCCGACCGGCGACGGCGTGCGCGATCCGCTCAACCGCCGCACCGCGATCACGATCACCTTCCGGTAATCGTTCGCGAAACGGCTAAGTAAAACGACGGGCCCGGCCAAAAGCCGGGCCCGTTTGTTTTTGCCGGCCTGGACTTCGCGCCCGCGTATCGGCAAGGTCCGGCTATGTCACAATCGAGCGATGGGGCGCGGGCGGAGCTGGTTTGGGCCGCTGACGCAGCGCCGCTTTTGCAGCTTTTGGATGAAGGCGCAGCGGCCAGCGTCGTGCGCACCGAAGCCTGGGCGGCGATCAATTCAGGCTCTTACGAAACGCAAGGTCTGGCGCGCATGCGCGCGCTGCTGGTTGACGCCTTCGCGGCTTTGCCGGGGGAGGTGAGCCTTGTTCCGCTGGCGCCCTCGCAGCGCGTGCGCGCTGATGGCGAGGCGGTGGCGATCGAGCACGGCGCGGCCATCCGGGTACGCGTGCGCCCCAACGCGCCGGTGCAGGTCGCGCTGACGGGCCATTACGACACGGTGTTTCCCGCTGCACACCCGTTCCAAGCCACGCGGCGCGAGGGCGCGGTGCTGCATGGGCCAGGCACGGCCGACATGAAGGGCGGCTTGAGCGTTATGCTGGCGGCGCTGCAGGCGTTTGAGGCGGCCCCTGGCGCTAAGCGCGTGGGCTATGAGGTGCTCTTGAGTCCCGACGAAGAGATCGGCTCCCCAGCCAGCGCGGCGTTGCTCGCTGAGCTCGGTGCGCGGTCTCATCTGGGGATGACCTACGAGCCGGCCCTGGCGGATGGCGCGCTGGTGGACGCGCGCAAAGGCTCGGGCAATTACAGCCTCGTCTATCGTGGGCGCGCCGCGCATGTGGGGCGCGCGTTTCAGGATGGGCGCAGCGCGGTGATGGCCGCGGCGGAAGCTGCGCTGGCGCTCGATGCGCTGAATGGTCAGCGCGAAGGCGTGACATTCAATATCGGCGCGATTGATGGCGGGGGCCCCACCAACGTCGTGCCTGATCGCGCCGTATTGCGTTTCAACGCGCGCGCGCCGGATTTAGAAGGCGCCGCCTGGGCCGAAGCCGAGATCAAGCGCATCGCCGTCAGCCCGCGCGCGGGCGTTGAGGCGCATCTCCATGGCGCGTTTGGCCGCCCTCCGAAACCGCTCAATGCGCAGCAGCGCGAAATGGTGCGCTGGACGCACGAAGCGGGCGCGGCGCTGGGGCTTGATCTGAAATTTCAGCCCTCGGGTGGGGTGTGCGAAGGCAACAATCTCGCGGCCGCGGGGTGTCCGAACATCGACACGCTCGGCCCTTGCGGCGGCGGGCTGCATAGCGACCAGGAGTTTGCGTTGATCCCCACCTTCGCCGAACGCGCGAAGCTTTCGCTGCTGCTTCTGCTGGGCGTCAATAGCGGCCATTTCAACGTCGCGAGCCTTCGCGCATGAGCGGGCCGGGTTACGTGATGCGCGCCGCGGGGCCGGATGACCTCGAAGGCTTCAAGCAATTGCGCGAAATCGCCGGGGCGGGCTTCACCAGCCTGATGCTGGATGACGAGGCGATGCTGGCCAAGCTTGAGCTCTCGGCTGAAAGCTATCGCAAGCAAACCAACGTCGCCGGCCCGGAGCGTTATTTCATCGCCTTGGAGCATCTGGAAACCGGCGCGCTGGCGGGCTGTTGCGGCGTGAAGGCCACGATCGGCGAGCACCCGCCCTTCTTCAATTTTCGCATCATCCGCGAAGCGCAATCTTCATCCGCGGTGGAGCGTCGCTTCGATCTGGACGTGCTGATCGGGGTGAACGATTTTACGGGCTGCACGGAAGTCGGCTCACTTTTCCTGCGTCCGGAGCACCGCGCCGGCGGCGTTGGGCGGGCTTTGGCGCAAAGCCGCTACATGCTGATGGCCGCCGCGCGGCAGCGTTTTCACGCGCAGGTGGTTTCCGAGATGCGCGGCGTCGTTTCCGCCGACGGCGTCTCCCCGTTCTGGGAGGCGGTGGGGCGCCATTTCTTCCGCATGGATTTCGCTGACGCCGACCGCCTGAGCGCAACGACCGACAATCAATTCATCTTGGACCTGATGCCCCAGCATCCCATCTATGTGGATCTGCTGCCTGAAGCGGCGCGCGAGGTGATCGGCAAATGCCATAGCGCTGGCCAAGGCGCGCGCAGCTTGCTGGAATGGGAGGGCTTCACCTTCTCCAATGTGGTGGACATTTTCGACGGCGGGCCGCTGCTCAGCGTCTCGCGCGATGCGATCCGCACGTTGCGCGAGTGCCGCCGCCTGCCGGCGTTTCCGGGCGTCGGCGCCCAGCGCGCGCTGGTGGCGCTGCCGCGGATCGAGGGCTTCCGCTGCGTGGCGACGCGCGCGAGCGTGAAAGACGGCGCGGCTTATCTCGACGCGGCTGCGCTGGCCGCGCTCGGCCTGGCGCCTGGCGAAGAAGCGTTGGTGTGGAGCGATGATGCGCACTGAGAATTTCATCGGCGGCCAATGGCGCAAGGGCG
Organism: uncultured Terricaulis sp.; assembly: GCA_964635925.1. GTDB lineage: Bacteria > Pseudomonadota > Alphaproteobacteria > Caulobacterales > Aquidulcibacteraceae > Vitreimonas. Next base: position 2,822 of record CAZWQS010000128.1, read on the forward strand.
AAGGCGCGTTGTTCGTCTCGCACGATCCAGCGACCGGCGACAAAGTCTGGGAAGGGCGCGCCGCGAGCGCGGAGGATGTCGCCGCTGCGATGGCCGAGGCCAATCTCGCGTTCCCGGCCTGGTCGCGCCGGCCGGTGGAAGAGCGTGTCGCCATCGTGCGCGCGTTTGGCAAGGTGCTCGAAGCGAAGAAGGAAGCTTTCGCCCAGGCGATCAGCCGCGAGATGGGCAAGGCGCTGTGGGATGCGCGCGGCGAAGCCGCCGCCATGATCGGCAAGATCGAAATCTCCATCCGCGCTCAGGCAGAACGCGCCGGCGCGCGCGATGAACAAGCGCCGTTCGGCGCGATGACGCTTTCGCATCGCGCGCATGGCGTGATGGCGGTGTTCGGCCCGTTCAATTTTCCCGGCCATTTGCCCAACGGCCACATCGTGCCCGCGCTGCTGGCGGGCAATTGCGTGATCTTCAAGCCGAGCGAGCTGACGCCGGGCGTCGGGGCTCTGATGGTTGAGGCGTGGGAAGAGGCCGGGTTGCCCGCGGGCGTGCTGAACCTCGTGCAGGGCGCGCACGAAACGGGCGCGGCGCTGCTGGATGCACGCGGGCTCGACGGCGTGCTGTTCACCGGCTCAGCCAATACCGGCATGCTGATCCACCGCAAGTTCGCGGGGCGCCCAGAGGTGTTGCTGGCGCTTGAGCTTGGCGGCAACAATCCGCTGATCGTGTGGCCGCCCGTTGATGCGAAGGCCGCGGCCAATCTCATCGCGCACTCGGCCTACGCCACAAGCGGGCAGCGCTGCTCGTGCGCGCGCCGGCTGATCGTGCCGGAAGGCGCGGCAGGGCAAGAGATTATCGACGCGCTCGCGACGCTTGCGCCGGCCATCAGCGTAGGCCCCGCCACGCAGACGCCGGAGCCGTTTCTTGGCCCGCTGGTCAGCACACAGAGCGCGGAGCGGGCGGTGAAATTCGAGGAGGGCTTGGTTGCCTTAGGCGCAAAGCCGATCGTGCCTGTGAAACGCGACGGCGCGTTCGTGCATCCCGCTTTGATCGACGTCACCGGGCTCAATCCGCCGGACGAGGAATTGTTCGGCCCGGTGCTGCAAGTCTATCGCGTCAAGGATTTCGACCACGCGCTCGATTTGGCGAACGCGACGCGTTTCGGGCTTGCGGGCGGGCTCATCAGCGATGATCCCGCCTTGTGGGCGCGCGTGAAGACTGAGCTGCGCGCGGGCGTGCTGAACTGGAATAGGCCAACCACCGGCGCCAGCGGAGCGATGCCGTTTGGCGGCCCTGGCCTTTCCGGCTCGCTGCGGCCAAGCGCGTATTACGCGGCTGACTACGCTGCCTATCCGGTCGCGACGCAGCTCGCGGAAAAAGCCGCGGCCATCGCTGCGCCCGGTTTGCCCGAATGAGCAGCGTCGAAATTAATTTCGACGGCTTGGTGGGGCCCACGCACAATTACGCCGGGCTCTCGGAAGGCAATCTCGCTTCCGCCCGCAACCGCGACGCCGTCGCGCGTCCGCGCGAAGCGGCGCTGCAAGGCATCGCCAAGATGCGCAGGCTCGCGGCGCTTAGCTTGCCGCAAGGCGTTTTGCCGCCGCATGCGCGCCCCGATATGGCGTGGCTGCGCGGGCTTGGCTTCAGCGGAAGCGACGCCGAGGTGTGGCGGCGCGTGTGGGAAGAAGAGCAGGCGGTCGCCCGCGCGGCGCTGGCGGCCTCGGCCATGTGGGCGGCCAATGCGGCGACGATTTCGCCCAGCCTCGATTGCGCCGACGGGCGCCTGCACGCGAGCGTCGCTAATCTGCAAACCATGCTGCACCGCTTCCTAGAAGCGGGGCAGACGGAACGCAGTTTACGCGCGCTAATGCCGGATGAGGCGCGCTTCGCCGTACATCCCGCGTTGCCGGCGCAAGCGGCGCTGTCTGACGAAGGCGCGGCCAACCACATGCGCATGCATGCGGGCGGGCAGGGCGTTGAGATTTTCGTTTATGGCCGCACCGCTGCGGCAACGCGCGCCGGTTTCCCCGCCCGGCAGACGCTGGAGGCGTGCCGCGCCATCGCACGCCGGCACGGGCTCAGCGAAGCGCGCGCCGTGTTCGCGCGCCAATCCGCCGAGGCGATCGATGCAGGCGCGTTTCACAATGACGTCGTCGCCGTCGCGCACGAGCATGTGCTGTTTCACCATGAGCATGCGTTCGCGGATAAGACCGCGCTCTACGCGGAAATCCGCGCCAAGGCTGCGGGCTTGTTTGAGCCGGCGTTCGTGGAGGTGGCCGCGCGTGACGTTTCGTTGGCGGACGCTGTGTCGTCCTATCTTTTCAATTCCCAATTGGTGCGCGAACCGGGCGCGAAGGCGCTGACCCTGATCGCGCCCACCGAGGTGCGTGAGAACAACAAGACAGCCGCCGTCGTCGCGGGCATGATCGCCCGCCCAAATGCGGCGATCGGACGGGTTGAGTATGTCGAGGTGCGCGAGAGCATGCGTAATGGCGGCGGGCCGGCGTGCTTACGCCTGCGCATTTCGATGAACGAAGCCGAGCGCGCCGCGATGGCGCAGGGCTTCCTCCTGACGGATGCGCTGGCGACGCAATTGGAAGCCTGGGTGCGTCAGCACTATCGCGAAGAGATCGCGCCGGCTGACCTGGCCGATCCCGCGTTGATCATGGAAACGCAAACCGCGCTCGATGCGCTAACGCAAATCCTGCCGCTGGGCGGGGGCTTCTATCCGTTCCAACGCGGCTAAAACAAATCGGCAGCCGCGTTTCCGCGACTGCCGATTGCCGACTAACGATTGCCGATTTTTAGTTCAGGCTCTCCGGCCGCAGCTTGTAGGCGCCGTCGTCCGTTTCATCGAACAGCAATTCGATTTGCGGGTGCTCGACAGGTTCGCCGCTATCGTCGGCCATCAGATTCTGTTCGGAGACGTAAGCCACATAATGGCTGTCCGAATTCTCGGCGAAGAGGTGATAGAAGGGCTGATCGCGCCGCGGGCGGATCGGCTCGGGGATGGCGGTCAGCCATTCTTCGGTGTTCGAGAATTCCGGGTCCACGTCGAACACGACGCCACGGAACGGGAACAGCTTGTGTTTGACCACCTGGCCGATGGAGAATTTCGCTTCGTGCATGTTCTCCTCCTTCACAACCTCCATGAAATCCTTCGCAGAGGCAACGTAGGCATGGGTAACGCGCCCAACAAGATTTGGAGCCCGAGAGGGGCGCCCATGCACAAAGATGTGTCCTCAAGGGCGCGGTGGGGCCTGAATCAGGGCTGAATCCAGGCGAAAACCCACTGTGACGAGCCGGCAAACCCGCTAGCATGGCCCCGATTAGGCCATTTGCGGGCGCGCCCCGCTGGAACGTTTGAGCATGGTTAGTGACGGGCGGGCCCAAGCGCCGCGGGGCGGCCGCGGGCCCCGTGCGCGTGGACGCGCGCCGCTGTTTGCGGCGCTCGATCTCGGCACCAACAATTGTCGGCTGCTGATGGCCGCGCCCGATGCGGGCGGGGGCTTGCGCGTCGTCGACGGCTTCTCGCGCATCGTGCGCCTCGGCGAAGGGCTCGCGCAGACTGGCCGGCTGGGCGAAGCGGCGATGGCGCGCGCGTATCAGGCGCTGCAAGCGTGCGCGCAGCGCATTGAAGCGCGCCAGCCTGTTGCGATCGGCTGCGTGGCCACGCAAGCGTGCCGCGCGGCCGCGAACGGGCAGACGTTCCTCAATCGCGTGAAGAACGATTTGGGATTGGAGTTTCAAGTTATTACACCAGAAGACGAGGCGCGTCTTTCGGTGCTGGGCTGCGCCAGCCTGATGGAGCCGGAGAGCGAAATCGCCATGGTGCTCGACATCGGCGGAGGATCCACGGAGATGTCGTGGGTACGCCCCAAGGATGTGATCGGCAACGGCGTCGATCCCCCGGTGCTGGGCTGGAGTTCAACGCCGCTTGGCGTTGTGACTCTGGCCGAAGACGAGGTCGAACCAGAGCAGGACCGTGCAGCCTGGTATGAAGCGCGCGTGGAGCGGCTGGCCGCGCAACTCGCCGGCGTGGCGGCTGATCCGCGCATCCGCGCCGCGTTCAGCGAAGGGCGCGCGCATCTGATCGGCACGTCAGGCACGGTGACGAGCCTGGCTGGCGTGCACATGAATCTGCCGCGTTATGAGCGCCAGAAGGTGGACGGCTATTGGTTCGACGTGCGCGATTGCCGCGCCGCGATCGCGCGCTTGCTGGCGCAGGATCATGCCGGGCGCGCCGCCCATCCCTGTATCGGCAAGGACCGCGCCGATCTCGTGGTCGCGGGCGGCGCCATTCTGGATGCGGTGCTGCGCGTGTGGCCGGTGGATCGCATCCGCGTGGCCGATCGCGGCTTGCGCGAGGGCGTGCTGATGCGCCTCATGGCGCAGCACGGCGCACGCCGATGAGCGAGGATGACGGCAAACGCCGCTGGCGGCCCAAGGCCGAAGGCGCTGGCGAACAGCGCCAACTGACCACGCGCGTGAAGAACAAGAAGGTGAAGGAAAGCTCGAAGAAATGGATTGAGCGCCAGTTGAACGATCCCTACGTTGCGCGCGCCAAGGCCGAAGGCTATCGCGCGCGCGCGGCGTATAAGCTGATCGAGCTGGACGAGAGGTTTCATTTCCTGAGGCGCGGCCTGCGCGTGATCGATCTGGGCGCGGCGCCTGGCGGGTGGGCGCAAGTGGCGGTGAAGCGCGGCTGCAAAGTGGTGGGCGTCGATCTTTTGCCGATCGAGCCGCTGGCGGGCGCGCAATTCTTTCAGTTGGACATTCTCGATCCCGCGACTGGCCCAGCATTGATCGCAGCGCTCGGCGGGGCGCCCGACATCGTGCTCTCCGACATGGCCGCCAACACCACCGGCCACACCAAAACCGACCAGATCCGCACCGGCGCGCTGGCCGAAGCCGCCGCCGAATTCGCGCTGGAGCATCTCGCGCCCGGCGGCGTGTTTGTGACGAAGGCGTTTCAAGGCGGGCTCGACAGCGCGCTGCTGGCCCGCCTGAAACAGGCGTTCACCACCGTCCGCCACGCCAAACCGCCGGCCAGCCGGGC
>CAZWQS010000129.1:0-7866 GCA_964635925.1 uncultured Terricaulis sp.
CGGTCGGATAGAATCTTGGACCGCCGGCGTCCTCGCCGGCCGGCTCCGGCGTATGCCGGCGAGGACGCCGGCGGTTCAAGTGGGATAGAGGCGCGCACTATCCCCCTATTGCCCTGCCCGCGCGCGGGCGCCAGTAAGGCGCCCGTGACCAAGATCATCGCCATCACCGGGGGCTCGGGCGCGGGCAAGACGACCGTGGCGCGCGCGCTGGCGCGCCTTTGGGGCGTGGGGGCGGTCGTGGTGGCGGAAGACGATTATTATCGCTGCGCCTCCACCATCCCCCAATTCGACGCGGCGCTGCATAATTTCGACGAGCCCGACGCCAAGGAGCACGCCCTGCTCTGCGCCCATCTCGCGCTCGCCAAAAGCGGGGAAGCATTCGACAAGCCGGTCTATGATCTCACCACCCACCGGCGCAAACCCGAGGTGGAGCGCATCGCGCACGCCGATTACGTGATCGTCGAAGGCATCCACCTGCTGGCGAGCGCGGATTTGCGCCCGCTGTTCGATCTGTGCGTATTCATGGAGGCTGATGAATCGCTGCGGCTGGGCCGGCGCATGATCCGCGACGTTGAAAGCCGCGGGCGCACGCCGCGCTCGGTGCTGGTGCAATTCTTCACCCATGTGCGCCCGATGCATGAGCTGCACGTGGCGCCCCAGCGCGCCCTGGCCGATCTGGTGATCGAATGCCCCTATGACGCCGGCCCCGCGCACGCGGACGCCAGCGCGGCGCAAGTGGCTTCGCTGTTGGAGCAGCGCGCGTGATCCTCAATCGCTTTGAAGAGATCGCCGATCGCTACGATGCGGTGTTCTGCGACGTGTGGGGCGTGATCCATAATGGGCGCAGGCTGTATCCCGGCGCCGCCGAGGCGCTCAGCGCGTTTCGCGCGGCGGGCAAGGCGGTGATCCTGCTGACCAACATTCCCAAGCCGCGCGGGCCCATTCCGGCGCAGCTCGACCGACTGGGCTTTCCGCGCAGCGCCTATGATGTGATCGTCACCTCCGGCGATGCGATCCGCGCCGAACTGGCCGCGCGCGCGCCGGGGCCGATGTTCAAGATCGGCCCCCCGCGCGACGCCTCGCTGTGGGAGGGGCTGGGCCTGGCGCAAGCGCCGCTCGATACAGCGCGCTTCGTGGCGATCTCAGGCTTGAACGACGACGATGAAACGCCGGAGGCGTATGCCGACGTGCTGGCCGCGGCGCGCGCGCGCGAGTTGGAGATGCTGTGCGCCAATCCCGACATCGTGGTGCGCGTGGGCGATCATCTCATGTGGTGCGCCGGCGCGGTGGCGCGCGACTATGCAAAGCTGGGCGGGCGCGTGATCATGGCGGGCAAGCCGCACGCGCCGATCTATGCACTTGCGTTTGAGGAACTCGCGCGGCTGCGCCCGGATACGGCGCGCGCGCGCGTGCTGTGCATCGGCGACGGCGCGCCGACCGACGTGCGCGGCGCGAATGATCAGGGGCTTGATTGCCTTTTCATCGCCTCAGGCATGCATGGCGAAGCGCTGATGACGCGCGGCGCGCTGGACGATGTGAAAGTGAACGCCGCGCTCGCCGCCGAAGGCGTGCGGGCGAAATACGTGATGGCGGGGCTGGTCTAGACGCCGGCGCCGCGCATCAGGACGCCGAGCCGCCGTCGCCTTTGAGGACCTGCATCGCGCGGCGTTTCATGTTCGTCTCCATCTGTCCCACCCACCTTATATGTGTTGATTCTTAAGGCATTCTAAGGGCCGAACGGCCAAGAGAACTGCGTCGCGCTGCCGCAAGGGCGCCCACAGGCGGGCTATCTGGGCCAAACGCCGGCGAACCGCAAGGGGTTTCATGTCTTGTCCCCCGCGGATGCGACGGGCGGCGCCTTCGGCGTCACCGGTGGCGCCTTCCGTTTCCACTCCGCATTGACCGTTTCGGGCATGCGCTCGCGCCACCAGAAAACCACGCTCTGGTACGGGAGAACCGGGCCGCGCGAGGCCCAGACCCCGCCATTGGCGTCGCGCGCGCGGCCGTGCTCGCCGTCGGGTTTGAGGCGCTCGTCCATGCCGGATGGGAAATGCGCGGTGACGCCGAACGTCACCGGCGTCTCCAGATGGCCGGCGTCGCAATGAATCCAAAGGCGATCGGTGGGGATCAGACTGACCCACACCTCGTTGTCGGAGCGTTCCTTGACCAGAACATTCTCATACGTGATCTGCAGCTCCTCGCCGCGCTGAAGCACGTATTCTTTCTCGAACTTGCTGTAGTCCTGCCGATCTTCGTCAGCCTCCGTGATCAAAGCGTTGATCTCCTCGCGCGAGAGCTCCTGCTTGCCGATGCAGATGCGCGCCATGTGCGAGCAATCGCGGTGAAACGCGCTTTCGCTGCGCACTGGATAGGCGTTGACGATCTTGTGCGTGTAGGTGGAGCCGGAGATGTTTTTCAGCGTGTAGTCGGTGAAAATGTGGAGCTTGATAAAATCTTCACGCAGGCTGGGGATCGCGCGCGCCTCCGCTTCATCAAACTCCGAAAGCTCATAGCGGATCACCATGTTGCTGCGGATGACGTGCGAGCGTCCGACATTGAGAAACGCTTCCTGAAACTCCACGGGCAGGAACTTGCCCAGCACGCTGGCGAACACGTCGCGCGAGACGCGGTTGCTGAACTCTTCAACGAAGGCTTCCTGGCGGCGCCAAGAATCCTGTTCGATGAGCCAGCCGATCACAAAGGAAATGGTCAGCGCGAAACCGATCTCGCGCAAAAGCGCGGCCCACACCGTGAGCGACAGCATCCATGACGTGAATGAGTGCCCTTCATCCGCATGCGCGCCCGCGCTTTCGCCGGCGTGAGCGCTTTCATTGGCGTGCGAATAAATTTCGTAGGAGGTCGAGACCAGCAATAGCAGCAAGGCCAGCACTGCCAGCCACCAGCGCGGCGGCGGACGCTTGAACCAGCTCTCCGCCTTTTTGGCTTCAGCCAGCGGCGCGCCCGCTTGAGCGGGGGGCGGCGCCCCTTCTTGACCAGCCATGCGTCTCCCCCGGACACATCCCGTTCTGGAAGGATAGTGCTGTTAGAAATTCGTCACGTCCAGCGCCTCAGCGCGTGTTGACGCCCAAATCCGCGTAGCGCTGGCCGATATGTTCGCTGAAGCCGCGGGCGCGGTTCATGTCTTGGGCGCCTTGCCCGTCGCCGGTGCGCATGCGGGCGACGCCGTGGCCGAACAACGCTTCGGGATTACCGGGCTCGATCTGCAAAGCGGCGGAGAACGAGGCGAGCGCGTCGCCCGGCTCGTTTTCGCGCAATTGCAGAATTCCGCGGCAGATTTGCGCCTCGACGTTGCGCGCATCGGCCAGCACGGCGGCTTCCGCGTCGTCGCGCGCCTGATCCAGGTTTTCGTTCTGCTCGAGATTGAGGCGGCAGCGCCCGGCGCGCGCCTCGGCCAGGGCGCCGTTGCGGCGGATCGCGGCGGCGTAATCATCGCGCGCGCTGGCGAGATCGCCATTGGCGGCGCGCACGCGCGCACGCGCGGCGTAGGCTTCAGCCAGATCGCTATCGCGCGTCAACGCGGCGTCGAGGTGGGCGAGCGCGGCTTCGGGGTCGCCGCGCGTGAACGCGATGCGGCCCAGCAGCAGCTCGGCGCGGCCGGAGCCGTCATTCGGCGCGGCGCGTTCGATCATGGCGAGCGCGGCATCGAGTTGGCCGCTGGCGCGCAGGATGTCGCCACGGCCGAGCAAGGCGTTCACGTGGGTCTCATCCAAGCGCAGCGCCGCTTCGTAATCGCGCAGCGCGGCCGTCACATCGCCGCCCGCGCGGCGCGTATCGGCGCGGGCGACATAGGCTTCGGCGCGCGCGGCCGCATCGGGGCCGGGCGTGTCGATGATCATGGTGCACGCGTCGATGCGCGCTTGGCCTTCGCCCGTTGCGCACACGCGCGCGGCGTCTTCAAGCGGATCGGGCGGGCTCGGCACGCACGCGGCCAGCGCCGCTCCAACACACGCCGCCAGCCAAACCTTGCGCATGGCCTCTCCCCCAACGTCAACGATCAAGCCTGGACCGGGCGCGGCGCGCGCGCCTAGAGTGGCTTCGACATATCAGGGAGCACGTCCATGGCCAATCTGTTCGACCTTACCGGCAAAACCGCGATCATCACCGGCTCTTCACGCGGCATCGGCAAGGCGATCGCGCACAGGCTGGCCGAACATGGCGCCAATGTCGTCATCTCCTCACGCAAAGCCGACGCTTGCGAGGCGGCGGCCGATGAGATCAACAAGGCTGTGGGCCGCACCGCCGCGATCGCCGTGCCGGCGAACATCGCGGTGAAGGAAGCGCTGCAACAACTTGTGAGCGAAACCGAACGCGCGTTCGGGCAAGTGGACATCGTGGTCTGCAACGCCGCGTCCAACCCGCATTTCGGCCCGATGGAATCGATCGCGGACGAGCAATTCACCAAAATCCTGCAGAACAACATCATCTCGAACAATTGGCTGATCCAGATGTGCGCGCCGCAAATGCGCAAGCGCAAGGACGGCGCGGTGATCATCATCTCCTCGATCGGCGGGCTCAAAGGCTCGCCGGTGATCGGCGCCTACAACATCTCGAAAGCGGCGGACATGCAGATGGCGCGCAATCTCGCGCTGGAGTTCGGCGCCGATAATATCCGCGTCAACACCATCGCGCCCGGCCTCATCAAAACCGATTTCGCCAAGGCGCTGTGGGAAAATCCGGCGATCATGAAAACCTATACCGACGGCTCGTGCCTCAAACGCATCGGCGATCCCGATGAGATCGCGGGCATGGCGGTGTTCTTGGCCTCCGCCGCCGGCGCGTTCACGACGGGGCAGACCTTCGTGATCGACGGCGGGCAGATGGCGATTTGACGGATTTTCCGCATGGTGCTACTTAGTAGCACCATGACCGTGAAGACCTCCATCTCGCTGACGGATTCGCAGGATGCCTACGCGCGCGAGTTGGTCGAGCGCGGGCGCTATCCAAGTTTGAGCGCAGTGCTGCAACATGGGCTGGAAATGCTGCGGGCGCAGAAGGAAGCTGAAGAGGCCGAGCTTGAGGCGCTGCGCGCGCTGATCAAGCGCCGTCAGAAAGGGACATTCATCTCGGTCGAGGAAGCCCATGAGCGTACAAAGGCGATGATCGCCCGGAAGAACGCGCGCGATGAAATTTAGGGTCGAGCGAGAGCTCGAAACCGACCATGACTTGGAAGCGATCTTCAGCTTCCTGAGCCAAAGCTATGTTGAGTTCGGACACGATCGACGGGAGTCACGTGCGCGGGCGGCCAAGCGCATGGAAGCGATTAAGCGGGCCATGCTCTCGCTCGGCGCCATGCCGCATCAGGGCACATTGCGAACAGATCTGCTGCCCGGACTGCGCTCGGTAACGAAGGAACGCGCCGTTCTTTATTTTACAGTTGATGAGGAAGAAAAGGTGGTCCGCATCCAGGCCATCTTCTTCGGCGGGCAGGATCATCAGCGGGCGATGTTGAAGCGGCTCAGCGGCGGCTAGAACGCGCCCAGCACCGGTTCGAGCTTGGCTTTCAGCGTCTGCGCGCTGAACGGCTTGGCCAGGCAGCTTGAGGCGCCGGCGCGGGTGGCGGGGGCTTCATCGTCATGATCGCCGACCATGACGAACGGCGTCGCGCGCGTGCGCTCGTCGGCGCGGACGCGTTGCAGCAATTCGACCCCGCTCATTGGCGCCATGTGCGAATCCGAGATCACCAGCGCGTAATCTTTCGCGCGCATCTTGGCCAAGGCGGTCGCGCCGTCGCAGGCTTCGTCGATCTGGGTGAAACCGAGCTGGCGCAGCAGATTGCGCAGGATGCGGATCATGGTGTTGTAATCGTCCACGATCAGAATGGGCATCGACATTGAAACGGCCATGGCCCACGCGCTCCCGCACACCCCTGGCGCTTGTGTCGATTGCGAGAGAACCTCGCGCCGCCGGATCGGGTGCGACGACCCAACGGCGCGATGGTTGCCCGCGCTTTTCGCGCCTTGTTATGAGATAGGCATAGCAAACACCTGAGAATTTTCGGTAAAACGGAACTTAAGCATGCGTGAATGCGCGCCCGCCCGCGCGCTGGGATCGCAACACTTTGGCAAGAAGGCGCGCTGCACATGAGCGTTTGGCGAAAGGATTTGTGAACCTTATGCGCGTGCACATGCCGTTTAACGTCATTCCCGACGATGCGCGCGGCACCGCGATCGCGCTTGGCAATTTCGATGGCGTGCATCTGGGCCACCAGGCGGTATTGAGCGATGCGCGCGCGCATGGCGCGCGGCTGGGCGTCGCCACGTTTCGCCCCCATCCGCGCCGTTTCTTTCAGCCCGACTCCCCGCCCTTTCGCCTCCAAAAGCCGGCGCAGCGCGCGCGCGCGATGCGGGCGCTGGGCGTGGAGGAGGTGTTCGCGCTGGGGTTTGACGCGGCGATGGCGCGCTCCACCGATGAGGAATTCGCGCAAAAGGTGCTGCATGACGCCCTGGGCGCGCGGCACGTCAGCGTCGGCGCGGATTTCCGCTTCGGGCGCGGGCGCATGGGCGACGTGGAGACGCTGAAAGCGCTCGGGAAGAAGTTTGGCTTCAGCGTGGGCGCGGTGGCGCCGGTGGGTGAAGCGGGCGCGCGTTATTCATCCACCGCGATCCGCAAGGCGATCGAGGCCGGCGACATGCAAACCGCCGCCGCGCAACTTTCACGGCCCTGGGCGATCGAAGGCGACGTGCAGCGCGGTTTCCAGCGCGGGCGCGGCTTTGGCTTCGCCACCGCGAATGTGCCGCTGGCCGATTATGTGCGCCCGCGGCTCGGCGTTTACGCGGTGCGCGTGCGGCTGGATGATATTTGGCGCGACGGCGTGGCCAGCGTGGGCGTGAACCCCACCGTGGGCGCGCTGCCCGAGCCGGTGCTGGAGGCGCACCTGTTCGATTTCGACGCCGAGCTTTACGGGCAAACCATCGAGGTCGCGCTGATCGCGTTCCTGCGCGACGAGGCGCATTTCGCGGATGTTGAGGCGCTGAAGGCGCAGATGGCGAAGGACGTCGAGGCGGCGAAGGCGGCGCTCGCTTAGGCTTTCGGCCGCGCCGGCGCCTTCACTTCGGCTTCGCCTTCCAGCACCAGCGTATCGCCCACCTTGCATTCGCAGCGCAGTTTGGCGCGGCGCCCGCGTTCGATCAGTTCGACGATCTCAACACTCGTCACCACCTCGTCGCCGATGCGCACCGGCGCGACGAAGCGCAGGCTTTGGCCGAGATAGATCGTGCCCTGCCCCGGCAGACGCGTGGCGATGGCCGCGGAGATCAGGCCCGCGGTAAAAATGCCATGCGCGATGCAGCCGCCGAACGGGGTTGTTGCGGCGTAGGCTTCATCGATGTGGATCGGGTTGCGGTCGCCGCTGATCTCGGCGAAGGCGGCGATATCGGCGGCGCTGACATGCTTGCGCGTGCTCTCGCGCATGCCCACGCTCAGATCTTCAAAGTAGATGGTCTGTGGTTCCAGCGACATTCGATGCTCCTCCCGCGCTGAAACGCTAAAGCAACGGACTTTAAATTCGCCTCAGTTTGATGGCTCGCGCGGAGCGAATTTAAAGTCCAAAAGTTGCTTTAGGAAACCTTGAATCTAAAGCGTCTTTGAGGACTTAAATGCGACACGGATCCAAAGTGTGGGTCGCATTTAAGTCCTGACGCTTTAAAGCGCTAACGCCGCGCCTTGAAGAAGCTTTTGAGCAACGCCGCTGCTTCATCTGCGCGCACGCCGCCGGTGACGCTGGGGCGCCAATGGCAGGTGGGCTGCTCAAAAAAGCGGCTGCCGCTTTCGACGGCGCCGCCCTTGGGATCGCTCGCGCCATAGACCACACGCGCGATGCGGGCGTGGCTGATCGCGCCCGCGCAC
>CAZWQS010000130.1:0-7823 GCA_964635925.1 uncultured Terricaulis sp.
CCGCCTTATCGCGGACGACCTCCATCTCGTACTCTTTCCAGCCGATGATGCTTTCCTCGACCAGCACTTCGGTAATCGGCGAGGCTGCAAGCCCGCGCTCAATGATCTCTTTGAACTCTTCAAGATTGTAAGCGACGCCCCCGCCAAGCCCGCCGAGCGTCAGCGAAGGGCGGATGATGGAGGGCAGCTCCACATATTCAAGCGCGGCCAGCGCTTCTTCCATGGTGTTGCAAAGGCGCGAACGCGGGCTTTCGAGCCCGATCTTATCCATCGCGTCGCGGAATTTGAGCCGATGCTCGGCCTTCTCGATCACGTCGGCCTTGGCGCCGATCATCTCGACGCCGAATTTCTCCAGCACGCCCATACGCTCCAGCTCGAGCGCGCAATTGAGCGCGGTTTGTCCGCCCATCGTGGGCAGCAGCGCGTCGGGGCGCTCGGCCTCGATGATCTGGGCGACGGTGGCGGGCGTGATCGGCTCGATATAGGTGGCGTCCGCGAGGCCCGGATCGGTCATGATCGTGGCCGGGTTGGAGTTCACCAGGATCACCCGGTAGCCCTCGGCCTTCAGCGCCTTCACCGCCTGCACGCCGGAATAATCGAACTCGCACGCCTGGCCGATAATGATCGGCCCGGCCCCAATGATCAGGATCGAGTTGAGGTCAGGTCGTTTCGGCATGCGTCTCCGGCCCGCGTTCGGCGGCTAGGAATCGACCCATTGGACGGATCGCGCGTGCTTAAGCCCCAGGGGGCGGGCGCGCAAGGGCGCCGGCGCCGCACTCAGGCGGGGACGGCAGGCTCGCCGCGGCGGAGCCAGACGATGACGCCCACCGCCAACGCCAGCGCCAGGAAGCCGCCGATGCCGACGATCCCGTTCCAGGGAAACGCCGGGTCGCTGAGCGAGCCCAACGTCAGCCCGCCCACGGCGTTGAATGCGCCGTGCGCGATGCCGGCGGCGATCACCGAGCGGCCGCGATCGCGGATGAATGTCATCAGCACTGAAAGCAGCACGCAATAGAAGACGAACAGGAACACGCCGGTCTCGGCGTTCTCGGGATAGTTGAGGCCGTAGAGCAGGATGGCGGGCGCGTGCCACACGCCCCACACCGCGCCGGTGTTGATCGAGGAGCGCCAAAAGCCGCCCCCGCGCCACAGATGATAGAGATAGCCGCGCCAGCCGAGCTCCTCCGTGAAGGTGAGGATCACCGCATTGATGGCCGCGCCGATCAGGGCCGCCATGATGAAAATGCCCTCGGTGCTGAGCAGGAAGGGCGGGGTTTGCGAAAGATCCTGGCCTTGCGCCAGCGCCATCTCGCGCGCGACCTCGCCGATCATCACGAAATGCCGGCCCGACAGCGCGATGGTGAACACGATTGCGAGCGCGGCGATGGCGAGCACGCCCGCCCACGCGGCAAGCCACCAGATGTTCGGCGTCCAGCGCAGGCCGAGCGCGGCGCGGCGCTGCCCGGCGGGTTCAAGCAAGAATGTGCAGATCAGCGCGGCGATCGCGGGGCCCGTCATGCTCGCCGCGAGCACCATGACCGCGCCGGCGGGCTCGCGCACGCCCGCGGCCCAGGCGCCGAACACAATTCCCCAACTGATGGCGAAGGTCAGCGCGAGGAAGCTGAGCGATTTGACGCGGAGCGACATCATTCGTCTCCCTGGTTTTCGTTGGCTGGCGCTTCAATTCGCACGCCGCGCGCGCGCAGCGCTTCGCGCAGAAGAAACTCGATCTCCGCGTTCACGCTGCGCAGCTCGGCCCCCGCCATCCGCGCGATGGCGTTGTAAAGCGCTGGGTCGAGGCGCAGCGCGAAGGCTTTGCGGTTGGAGGCCATGGCCTATTGATAGATTGTCCCTGTGTTCACCACTGGCTGTGTTTCGCGATCCGCGCAGAGCACCACGAGAAGGTTCGACACCATCGCCGCGCGCCGTTCGTCGTCGAGCTTCACCACATCGCGCTCTGACAATTGGTTGAGTGCCTGTTCGACCATCTCCACCGCGCCCTGCACGATCTTTTGACGCGCCGCGAGCACCGCTTCGGCCTGTTGGCGGCGCAACATGGCGCTGGCGATTTCCGGCGCATAGGCGAGGTGCGAGAGCTTGGTTTCGTCGATCACCACGCCGGCCACGGCGACGCGCTCCTGCAATTTCTGGCGTAGCAGCGCGGACACCTCGTCGGCGTCGCCGCGCAGCGTTGGCTCTTCGTGCTCGGCGTGATCGTAAGCGAAGTGCGAGGCGATTTCGCGCACGGCGGTTTCGATCTGGATATCGACGAAGCTTTGATATTCGTCCACGTCGAACAGAGCGCTGGCGCTATCGGTGACGCGCCAGACGACCACGGCGGCGATCTCGATCGGGTTGCCGCGACGGTCGTTTACCTTGAGCTTCTCGCCCGTCACGTTGCGCACGCGCAGGCTGATCTTCTTGCGGGTGTACCAGGGCAGCACCCAGCGCAGGCCGGGCGTGCGGTCCGTGCCTTTGTAATTGCCGAACAGGGTGACGGCCGCGGCCTCGTTGGGCTGGAGCGTGTAGAAGCCGCACAGGATCAGGGTGAAGGCCAAACTGGCCACGACCAGGACGACGCCATGGAAGGCTGCTTCGCCGTCGGAGGCGATAAAGGCGACGAGGCTCCAAATCGCGGCGGCCAGCAGCGCCAGCGTCACCAGCAGCATCAACCCGCCATTGGAGGTCTTGGCTTTGCGTTCCTGAGTTTGGTGGAGCGGCGCTGCCGACATATCTCTCTCCTATGAGATCAGAGTGATATCATGCTAATAGCATTTGCATGCCCGGCGCAACAGAATTGTTCCCATTCACTACGTCTCACAATCCGGGGTTAACGTCATTTCGGTACCGTGATGTCGCCCAGGGAGGGCTTTGAGGCGGTATCATGTTACGTGGCGAGCGTTGGCTGCGCCCGTTTGGCGGCGCGGAAGCCGGCAATGTCGGGATGATGTGGGCGCTGCTGGCGGCGTTCACGGTGGGGCTGACTGGTCTCACGGTGGACTTTACCCGCGCCCAGATGATCCGCGCCCAGATGCAGAACGCGGCGGACGGCGCGGCCCTGGTGGCCGCCCGCGGCGACGCGGCGACCGAGACGCAGCGCCTTGAGGCCGCGCGCGCCTTTTTTGACGCCGAAATGGGCGACATGGCCGCCAATGTTTCGTTCACGCTGACGCAATTGGCGAACGGGCAGATGAGCGTCGTCGCCACGATGCCGATGCCGCTCACGCTGGCGCGTCTGGTGCGCAATGAAGATTGGAATCTGCACGTCGAATCCGACGCTGAGCGCAGCGGCGTGAACCTTGAGGTTTCCCTGGTGCTCGACACCACGGGTTCGATGGCGGGCCAGCGCATCATCGATCTGCGCACCGCGGCGACCGAACTGGTCAACACCATCGTTCAAGACGAGCAGACGCCTTATTATTCCAAGCTCTCGCTGGTCACATATTCGCAGGGCGTGAACCTCGGCGGCTACGCCGCGCAAGCGCGCGGGCCGATCACCGGGCCGACCGACATCACCGCCGCCGCGTGGCATGACGGCACGTCAAAAAGCATCTCCGGCATCACGCGCGCCAGCACGGCCGTCGTCACCTCGAACAATCACGGCCTTGCGAACGGCGATACGATCTACATCTCCGGCGTCCGGGGCATGACGCAGGTGAACAACCGCGTGTTCACCGTGGCGGGCGCCACCGCCAACACGTTCCAACTGCAAGGCGTTTCGAGCTCCGGCTATAATTCCTATAGCTCCAACGGCACGATCCGCCGCTGCCTCGCCGTCACGTGCGGCGTCGTCGTCACCTCCAGCACTCATGGGTTGAACGCGGGGGAGTACGTGTATTTCACCGGCGTCGGCGGCATGACGCAGTTGAACAACAATCAATTCGAGATCGCTTCGGTCAACGGCGCCACCTTCACGCTGGCGAATTCGGCTGGCGGTTATAGCGACTACACATCCGGCGGCAGCGCGTATTGCACGCGCGCGGGCTGCGAGTATTTCTCGTTCATGAACGCATCGAGCCCCAGCGCGCGGCGTTTGTTTCCCTACAGCACCTGCGTCAGCGAGCGCATCGGCTCGCAGGCCTATACGGATGCGGGCCCCGGCGCGGGCTATGTCGGCCTCAACTACACCAGCACGGCCAATCCTTGCCCCGCCAACACGATCGTGCCGCTCACCACTGATCGCACGCTGCTGAACAACCGGATCTCCGCGCTGACGGCGTCGGGCTCCACAGCGGGCCATATCGGCTTGGCCTGGGGCTGGTACATGGTGTCGCCCAATTGGGCGCATCTGTGGCCCACCGCGAGCCGGCCGGTTTCCTACAACACGCCCGAGACGCTGAAGATCGTCGTGCTGATGACGGATGGCGCGTTCAACACCACGTATTGCGACGGCGTGATCGGGCGCGATTCAGATAGTGGCGCCGGCTCCGCCTCCGAACGCAACACGTGCAATGGCACGAACGGCGGCGGCTTCGCGCAGGCCCAGCAGCTCTGTACGGCGATGAAAGGGCGCGGCGTTGTGGTTTACACGGTCGGCCTCGGTTTGAACGGCGACGCCACCGCCACCAATTTCCTGCGCACCTGCGCCACCACCGAAAGCCACGCCTATCTCACCGGCAGCGGAACCGAGCTGATCGCCGCCTTCAATGCGATCGCGGCGTCGATCTCGCGGTTGCGCATCACTCGTTAAAAAGATTTACCAGTCAAACCGCCCTGAACTTTAACGATGTGTGAGTACGCTGCTCCAATGCAATAGAAGGCATTGGGGCCGAAAATGGGTGGGCGTGGGCACGTGGGCGACCGCTTTGGCGGCGCGTTTTTGCGCAATCGTAAGGGCAATGTGGCGATGATGTGGGCCCTGTTGGGCTCCATGCTTGTCGGCCTGATCGGGGTCACAGTCGATTTCACGCGCGCGCAAGCGCTGCGCGCGCAAATGCAAAACGCCGTTGATGGCGCGGCTTTGGTGGCCGAGCGCACCTCGAACCTCTCCATGGCCGATCGCACCGAGGCGGCGCGCGCGTTCTTCAACGCGGAATTGGGCGAGCTTTCCAACGGCGCGACCTTCAACGTCGCGCAACTCGCCGATGGCGGCCATCGCGTGGAAGCCAATATTCCCATGCCGCTCAGCCTTGGGCGCATCATCACCGATCAGGATTGGAATATCCGCGTCGTCTCCGAGGCGCAGGCGAATGCGAGCCCGCCGATCGAGGTCGCGCTGGTGCTCGATAATACGGGCTCCATGCGCAACGACATGGCGGCGCTGCGCAGCGCCGCCGAAAGCCTGGCCGGCTTTCTGTTGAATCTGGATGGCGACACGGTGCACGTCTCGCTCGTGCCGTTCGTGGCGCAGGTGAACGTCGGCAACGGCGCGCTGCAGCAAGGCTGGCTCGATGAAGCGGGCGAAGCCGCCTATAATGGCGAACTTCTGGAAGACCGGTCGATCGCGCATCGCAAGTTGGAAACGCGTTCCAACCGTTCAGGCTATACCGGCGCGGATTGCGAGGCGCTGTCGACGCTGCCTTATGACGGCTACACCGGGCCGTATCGCATTCAATGGCGCAAATCCTCTTCGCTGCTGGGCGGCACGCGCTGTTATGCGTTCACGCCGGAAGGCATCAATTATATCGAGCTCTACAACCTGATCTCGAACACGAGCTGGAAGGGCTGCGTCGAAGCGCGCCCCGAGCCATACGACATCACCGACGCCGCCCCCAATCCCGCCACCGCGGACACGATGTTCGTGCCGTTCTTCTGGCTGGACACGACCGACGGCTACTCGAACTCATATTTCACCGACACGATCGGCGATGTGACGGGCGCGACCATGAGTTCGTCGATGTCGAACACCAGCACGACGCAAGAACGGCGCGAGGCGCGCATGTTCAACGTGTTTAAATACAACAACAACGCGGGTTCGATCACCACCGGCGCGCCGAGCGCGATCGGCCCGAACCGCGGCTGCCCGACGCCGATCGTGCCGCTGACGACCAATCGCACCACGGTGATCAACGCCATCCGCGCCATGCGCGATTGGAGCGGCGGCGGCACCAACCAGTCCGAGGGCCTGGCGTGGGGCTGGCGCGTGCTCTCGCCCGGCGCGCCTTTCACTGAAGGGCGCCCCTATGGCGACGACGTGCGCAAAGTGATCGTGCTCATGTCGGATGGCGAGAACACCAATGTGGGCTCCGACCCCGTGTTCTCCAGCGATTACTCCGCTTACAACCATCTCGGCCTCTGGCGCGACTACGCCAACGGCAACATCCTGACGGATCTGCTGAACGGCATCCTGTTCGGCATCCTGCCGGCGCAGTATCGCCGCAACATCAGCTCGTCGAGCAATTATGTGACCTACGTGAACGGGCGCCAGCAGCAGCTCTGCCGCAACATCAAGGCCGAGGGGATCGAGATCTACACCGTGATCTTCCGCGAGACCGACCGCACCACGGAAAACCTGATGCGCAATTGCGCGACTAGCGCCGAGCATTTCTACCGCGCCGATAGCGCCGAGGAATTGCAGGAAGCGTTCGACGCGATCGGCACCGGCATTGGCGCGCTGCGCCTGACGCGATAAGGTGCTTCAGTTCGCGACGTTGTTGTCGTCGTCGAGCAGCACGACCGTGGGGTTGTAATTGCGCGCCTCTTCGGCGGGCATTTGGCAATAGGCGATGATGATCACGGAATCGTCGCGCTGCACCAGGCGCGCGGCCGCGCCGTTAATGCCGATCATCTTGGAGCCGCGCGGCGCCTCGATCGCGTAGGTGGTGAAGCGCGCGCCGTTGTTGATGTTCAGTACATCCACCTGCTCATGCGGCAGGATGCCCGCGCGCTCGAGCAGGTCGGTGTCGATCGAGATCGACCCCTCATAGTTGATGTCGGTCTGCGTCACGCGCGCGCGATGCAGCTTGGCCTTCAGAAGGGTGAGGATCATTGAGCGGGAGCCTGAAACTGAACAATAATGCGGGTGCGTGCGCCAACGGCCGATGCGCCATCAGATAGGACGCCGCGGGCCCGATAGGAACCCGAAGCGTCCAACGCCGCGCGCCCAAATCCCAGCCCGGCCGGCGTTTCGGAGGCGACGGAACACGTCAGCGCCAGGCTTGCAAGCACCGTGCAATCCAAAGACACCCGCCCGCCGACGCCGTCGCGCAGCGCCCGGCCGGGGTAAACATCGGAAATCCGCCGCGCCGAGGGGCGCTGCGTGAAGCTGACCGCGCCCTGCGGCGGCGGGCGCTGAGGCGTCGTCGCGGCCGGGATGGTCGCCGGTTGCTCAGCCGCGGGCGGGGGCGTCAGCGTGACGGGCGCGCTCGGGATCGTCTCGGCCGGCGTGCTGGCGCCGGGGCTGAGCGAAACCGGCCCGCCGACATTTGTTGGCGGCGTGTTGGTTGAGGCGACCGTGGTGGTCGTCGGCGCTGGCGCTTGCGCGGGGGCGCGTTGATCGGTGCGCGGGCGCTCCGGCTGCGGCAGCGGCTCGCGGCGCGCGGCGGTTTGCGTGGGGCCCGGGCGGGCGGCTTCGGAGAAGGGCGTGGAATCGCTGACCTCGCCGCTCTCTGTGTCGCCGCCGACCTGAACGGGGGGCGCCGCCAGCTCGGCGGTGTCTTCCGCGCGTTTGCCGCCCATATTGCCGCCAAAATAAAGCCCGCCTGCGAGCGCAGCGCCGCCCAACAGGGCGATCAAAATGAACGCGCGCAGCGCCCCGCCTTCGGCCTTCGGCGGCGGCTCGCGCGCCTCTACGCGCTCATAGCGCGGCTCGTATGAAGGCGGGGGCGGCTCACGCCGGCGCGCGCCGGGAATCGCTCCGCGTTGGCGCCATCCACGAGCGTGAA
>CAZWQS010000131.1:0-7808 GCA_964635925.1 uncultured Terricaulis sp.
GCCGGAAAGGATCAGGATCGGGGTGTTCACCCGCGCCACGCGGAGCTGCTTCAGCACGTCGTAGCCGTGCATGTCCGGCAGAGTGAGGTCGAGTACGATGATGTCGTAATCGTACAGCTTGCCGAGATCGATGCCTTCCTCGCCCAGATCGGTCGAGTAGATGTTGAAGCCCTCGGACTTGAGCATCAGCTCGATGCCCTGCGCCGTGGCGCTATCGTCTTCGATCAACAAGACTCGCATTGAATGCTCCCCGTCGGCGCAAGGGCCGCACACAGTTAACTCACAGAATCGATGCCAACGGTTTAATCTTCGTAAACGTCGTCAACTATTCTTACCGAGCCGGTGTGCTTACCGTAACGCTGCCGCTCCATCAGCTTCCCGTTAACCACCCTTAGAATCTGATTTGGATTCGCGTGTCCATCTCTTGTGTGCGTTTATTTGTCAGCCACAAGCGCAGGGAAATGAATCGCTTGGCCAATGAGCCTTGCCGCGATTCAGTTTTCGCTAACCATGATGCGCACAGAAAGTGTGAAGAAGCTTCGCGGGCGCAATGCCGTCACATCTTTCTAAACTCGCCGCTGAGATCGACGCGCTGGATGCGCGCCGCTTCGAGGGCCGCGTCACCGGCCTTTCGGGCGCGCTCGTGGAGGTGTCTGGTCCGATGGAGGCGCTGGCGCTTGGCGCGCGCGCCGTCGTGCACGGGCAAAAGCCCACGCAGGCTGAGATCGTCGGGTTCCGCGGCGACCGCGCCTTATTGGCGCCCTACGATTCCATCGAAGCCATCCGCCCCGGCATGCGCGTGGCGCTGGAGGGCGCGGCGCCCCTCGTGCGGCCCACGCGCGCCTGGCTGGGGCGCGTCGTCAATTGCTTCGGCGATCCCGTGGACGGTGAAGGCCCGCTGCCGCAAGGCTTGCGCGCGCATGCGGTGCGCGCCGCCCCGCCTTCGGCGCATGATCGCGCGCGCGTGGGCGCGCGCCTCGATGTTGGCGTGCGCGCGCTCAACATTTTCGCCGCGCTCTGCCGCGGCCAGCGCATGGGCGTGTTCGCGGGCTCGGGCGTCGGCAAATCGGTTCTGATGTCGATGCTTGCGCGCGGGGCGAACGCGGATGTGATCGTGATCGGCCTCGTCGGCGAGCGTGGGCGCGAGGTGAAGGAATTTATCGAGGATACGCTGGGCGAAGAGGGCCGTCGCCGTTCGGTCGTTGTGGTGGCCACTTCCGATGAAAGCGCCGCGCGCCGCCGCCTTGCGCCGCACATGGCGTGCGCGATCGCAGAGCATTTCCGCGATGAAGGGCTGGACGTGCTGCTGCTGGTGGATAGCGTCACGCGCTTTGCGATGGCGCAGCGCGAGATTGGCCTGGCCGTCGGCGAACCGCCGACGACCAAAGGCTATACGCCTTCGGTGTTCGCCGAATTGCCGAAGCTGCTTGAACGCGCTGGCCCCGGCCACGAAGGCGAGCATGGCTCGATCACCGCGCTGTTCACCGTTTTGGTCGATGGCGATGATCACAACGAGCCCATCGCGGACGCCGTGCGCGGCATTCTCGACGGCCACATCGTGCTGGAACGCGCGATCGCCGAGCGCGGGCGCTATCCCGCCATCAACGTGCTCAAATCCATCTCGCGCCTTATGCCGATGTGCCACACGCCCGATGAGAACGATCTGGTGCGCCGCGCGCGCGCTTCGCTCAGTCTCTACGGCGAAATGGAAGAGCTGATCCGTATCGGCGCCTATAAGCCTGGCGCTGATCCCGAGGTGGACGAAGCGGTGCGCGTGCGCCCCGCGCTGGAAGCGGTGCTGACCCAGGCGCGCGATGAGCAAACCTCCATTCAGGACGGGTTTTCAATGCTGGCTGAGGCGCTGACATGAAATCGCTGCACACGCTGCTGAAGATCGCCGAAGCTGATCTGGAAACGCTGCGCCGCGCGCTCGCTGCGTTGATCGCGCGCCAAGGCGCGGTGGAAGAGCGCATGCGCGTGCATGATCAGACGATATTGGCCGAGCAACGCCTCGCCGCGCAGGATTATGAAAGCCAGCGCGCCTATGGCGGCTTCATCCAGCTTGCGTTGCAGAACCGGCGCGTGTTGGAGGCTGAGCGCGGGGCGATCGAGGAAGAAATCGCCCGCATGCGTGCGCTGATCGCCGAGGCGCACGTGGAAATGCGCAAGTTCGAGCGCTTAATCGAGCTTGAGGCCGAACGCGCGAAGGCGAAAGCCGATAAGCGCGAGGCCGATGAGCTGGATGAATTCGCCACATTGCGCGCGGCGCGCCAAACACGCGAACGCTAGCCCGCGTTCAGCGCTTCCACGATCCGCACCACATCCTCATAAGCTTGGCTTTGCGGGTGGCGGATGGGCAGGGGTGTTTGCGCGCGGATCGATTCCGGCACGCGCGGATCGCGGCAGATCGCGCCGGCGAATTTCGGGCGGAAGCCCAGATATTCGTTACACGCCATCGCGAATTGCTCGAACACCTTGCGGCCCTTGTTGCGGTTCTCGGCCATGTTCACGATCACGTGCGGCGTCACTTGCGCGCCCTGCAGGCGCAGCAGTTTCACCATGGCGTAGGCGTCTGTCAGCGCGGTCGGCTCTTCGGTGGTGACAAGCACAAGCTTATCGGCTGCGCGCGCGAAGCGCAGCACGGTGGGGTCAATGCCGGCGGCGAGATCGAGAATGATGCGGTCATAATGCGGGGCGAGCTTCTGCAAGCCGTTGGCGATGCGGCCAACCTCTTCAAGCTTCACCGCGCCAAGCGCGCCCGAGCCCGAATGCCCCGCGATCAGATCGAAGCCGCCCGTGCGGCCTGGGCCGCCGAGCACCGGCGTCACCGCTGAATCCAGTTCCAGAAACCCGCGCACTACGGAATGCACGTCCGCCTGCGGGCGCACGCCGAGCTGCACGTCGACATTCGCGAGCCCCAGATCGCAATCCACCAGCAGCGCGCGCTGGCCGGCGCGGCCGAAGGCGATCGATAGCATAGTGGAGAGCCACGTCTTGCCGACGCCGCCCTTGCCGGACGCCACCGCAAGGATCGGCGCCGCGCGGGTGCGCGGGAGCGGCGGCTGTTCGGGTAAGGCGGCTGAGCCTGACATGCCCCAGATATGCGCCGGAGTCGTTGCGGAGCGGTTAGCGCGGCTGCTCGAAATGGTTAATGCGCGCCAAATGACAGAAAAATCACCTGGGGACTAGTCTAAACCTGCCCCATCGCCTTCAGCCGCACTTTTGCGTGCACCTCGGCTTGGCTCATCACCACCGTCGCCGGGCGGAAGCGTTCGATCAGCGAGCGCACGAACGGGCGCACCACGGGGGAGGTGAGCAGCACCGGCGTTTCGCCGGCCTTGGCCGCGCGCTCGAACGCGGCGCGCACGTCGGCCACCAATTCATGCAGCTTGGAGGGCGCCAGCGCGAGTTGGCGGTTTGCGCCTTCGCCGATCAGCGCCTCAGCGAACGCTTGCTCCCATGCGGGCGAGAGCGTGATGATCGGCAGGCTGCCTTCGGCGTTGCGATGTTGATGGCAAATCTGCCGCGCCAGGCGCCCGCGCACGTGTTCGGTGATCAACACCAAATCGTGCATCGCGGGCGCGGCTTCCGCGATCGCTTCGGTAATCGCGGTGAGGTCTCGGATGGAGACGCGCTCTTTCAACAAATTCTGCAGGATGCGCTGAATGCCGGACCACGAGATGTGCGCCGGCGCGATGTCGTCCAACAGCGTCTGCGTATCCTTCGGCAATTCTTTGACCAGCCCCTTCACCTCCGCGAAGGTGAGCAATTCGCTCATATGCTCCTTCACGATCTCCGTAAGGTGCGTGGCCAGCACGGTCGCGGGATCGACCACGGTGTAGCCGCGGAAGCTTGCTTCCTCGCGCGCGGCGTCGGCGATCCAGACCGCATCGAGCCCGAAGGCCGGCTCTTTCACCGCTTCGCCAGGAATGGCGATGCCCGCGCCGGTGGGGTCCATCGCCAGCAGCGCGCCCATTTTCAGCTTGCCGTCGCCCGCATCCATTTCGCGCACACGGATCGTGTAGCGATCGGGCGCGAGCTGTACGTTGTCGAGAATGCGCACGCTCGGCATCACGAAGCCGAATTCTTGCGCCAGCGTCTTGCGCAGCGCCTTGATCTGGTCGGTCAGCCGGCGGCCTTGCACGTCGTTGATCAGCGGCAGCAGCGAGAAGCCAAGCTCGATGCGCACGTCATCCATGCGCAGCGATTGCGCCGGCGTTTCTTCAACGGCTGGCGCGGGCGGGGGTGCGGCGGCCTCGGCGGCCGCGGCGGCGCGCTGGTTCTCGCGCAAGCGCCACGCCAGCAAGCCCGAGGCGCCTGAAAGGATCGCGAACGGCAGCAACGGCATGCCTGGCAGCAGCGCCACGCCCATGGCGCAGGCGGAGACGACGCCAAGGCCCATCGGATAAGCGGCGAATTGCTTGGCGAGCGCTTTGTCCGCCGCGCCGTCGATGCCGGCTTTCGTCACCAACAAGCCCGCCGCGACCGAGACGATCAGCGCGGGAATTTGCGTGACGAGGCCATCGCCCACCGTCAGCAGCATGTAGGTGCGGCCTGCTTCGGCGAAATCCATGCCGTGCGAGACAACGCCGATGATGATGCCGCCGATAATGTTGATCGCCACGATCAGGATGCCGGCGATCGCGTCGCCGCGCACGAATTTGGAGGCGCCGTCCATCGCCCCGAAGAAGGAGCTTTCATCCTCCAGCGCTTTGCGTCGCTCGCGCGCCTGCTGCTCGTTGATGAGACCGGCGGAAAGGTCGGCGTCCACCGCCATCTGCTTGCCGGGCATCGCATCCAAGGTGAAGCGCGCAGCGACTTCGGCGATGCGCGTGGAGCCGCGCGTGATCACCACGAAGTTCACGATCACCAGGATGATGAAGACGATCACCCCGATCACGAACTCGCCGCCCATCACGAATTGCGCGAACGCGGCGATCACTTCGCCGGCGGCGTGCTCGCCATTCTGGCCATTGGCCAGAATAAGCCGCGTGGTGGCGATGTTGAGCGCCAGGCGCAGCAGCGTCGCCAGCAGCAGCACGGCGGGGAAGGCCGTAAACTCCAGCGGCTTCTTGATCATCAAAGCCGTCATCAGCACGAGGATCGAGAGCGTGATCGAGATCGCCAGAAGAAAATCCAGCAGCACCGGCGCCAGCGGCACCAGCATGATCGCCAGAATGCCAAGAACGCCGACGGCGAGCGCAATCTCGCCCTTCAGCAGCATGGAGGGCAGGTCGGCGATGTTGAAGCCGGCGCGTTGCGGCTGTGCGGCGTCGGTCATGTGATCTTACGCCGCTTGCCCGGTTGGCGGCGGCGGCACTTTCACGCCTTCGTCGGAATAGAGCTTCAGCTTGTTGCGCAAAGTGCGGATCGAGATGCCGAGGATGTGGGCTGCGTGCGTGCGATTGCCCAGGCAATGCGTCAGCGTTTCAAGAATGAGGTCCTGCTCCACCTCCGCCACGGTGCGGCCCACCATGTGGCGGGCGGCGGCTTGCGCCGCTTCGATCGCCGCGCCCGTGGTATCGCGTGCGCCCACCGGCGCGCCGTCCGGCGCGCGGATCGCGTCGGGGCCGACCTCTTCGCTGTTCGCTAGCAGCACCGCGCGATGCATGGCGTTCTCCAACTCGCGCACATTGCCTGGCCATGCGTGCGCCAGCACTTGCATCAGGCCCTCGCGCGACAGCTTGCGGGCAGGGCGGCCGTTGGAGGCGGCGTATTTGCCGATGAAAAACGCCGAGAGCGCGGCCAGATCATCCTTGCGCTCACGCAGCGGGGGGATGCGCAGGTTCACGACATTCAGGCGATAGAGCAGGTCTTCGCGAAACTCGCCGTTGCGCACGAGCTGCGCCAAGTCGCGGTTCGATGTGGCCAGCACGCGGATGTTCACCGGCACGGGCTTATTGCCGCCCACGCGATCGATCACGCGCTCCTGCAGCGCGCGCAGCAGCTTCGATTGCAGGCGCAGATCCATTTCCGAGATTTCGTCCAGCAGCAGCGTGCCGCCGTCGGCTTCCTCGAACTTGCCGATGCGCCGCGCCACCGCGCCGGTGAAGGCGCCCTTCTCGTGGCCGAACAATTCGCTTTCCAGCAAGCTTTCAGGGATCGCCGCGCAATTCACGGCGATGAAGGGCTTGTCCTTGCGCTTGGACTTCTTGTGCACGTAGCGCGCCAGCACCTCTTTGCCCACGCCGCTTTCACCGGTGATCATGATCGAAGCGTCAGAGCCCGCGATCTGATCGGCCAGCATGATCACCTGCTTCATCGCCGCGTCCTCGGCGATCAGCGGGCGCTCGTCGTCGCACACCGCGGCCAGCACGGCGGCGATCAATTCGGCGTCCGGGGGCAGGGAGATATATTCGCGCGCGCCCGCGCGGATCGCGCGCGCGGCCATGTTGGGATCGATGCCCACGCCCGCGGCCACTACCGGCACCACGATATGCTCAGCCTCGTTCGCCGCGATCAGCGCCGCGATATCGAGGCGCGCATCCACCATCAGCAGATCGGCGCCGCGCCCGGCGCGCAACGTAGCGGTCGCGTGCTCGATCGTATCGACATGGACGACCTTGGCGCCATGCTCCATCGCGATCTTGGTGGCGGCGGAGATCTGGCCGCCCAGCGGGCCAACGATCAGCAAACGCATCAGCTTACTCCTTCGACGCCGGTCAGGCGTCGCCGTCCTTGATGATTTCCGTCATGGTCACGCCGAGCCGTTCGTCGACCACGACGACTTCGCCCCGCGCCACCAGGCGGTTGTTCACGTAAATATCGATCGCTTCGCCGACTTTGCGGTCGAGTTCGATCACCGAGCCGCGCGAGAGGCGCAGCAACGAAGACACCTCCATATGCGCGCGCCCAAGCACCGCCTGAATGTTCACCGGCACGTCAAAGACGGGCGCGAGATCGGCCGCGCTGGCCTCGCCGGAATCCGCGGGCGCGGGCTCGTTGGGCGTGGGCGTCAGTTCGTCGAGTTTGAGATCGCTCATTGGCTCCTCACTGCGCTTCTGCCGAGGCCAAAGCGGCTTCGATCAGCGCGCTGATGCGCGCTTCGGTTTCTTGCGGGCTGGACGACACCACGCCGTCCGACCAATCGATCATGACTTCGCCTTTGCGCAGCCCCGCCTGTCCGCGCACCAGGATCGCGCCGGCATAAGCGTGCGACTCGCACATTGCATCGATGCGGGGCTTCAATTGCTCCACCGCCTCCGGCGCGAGTTTGACCAGCAGGCGCGGCTGGTGGCGCAGCGCATCCATGGCGGATTCGACCGCGGCGCTGACGCGCTCGGCGGCGAACCCGTCGAGCGCCGCATCCGCGATCTTGCGCGCCGCGGCAAGCGCTACGCCGGCGGCTTCCACGCGCATGCTGCGGCTTTCCGCGTCGAGCCGCGTCAGCACGGCGGAGGCTGCGCCCGCGAGCGCCTCCAGCGCGGCGGCGGCCTGGCGTTCAGCCTGCGCGAGCGCATCCTGCTTGCCGCGTTCGTACGCGGCCGCGCATTCGGCGGCGATCTCTTCCGGCGTCAGCCGCTTGGGCGCGTCGGAAAGGATCGCGCCATCGGGCGCGAATTCTGTGTCGAAGGCGAATTTGCGGGCGCCGCTCATCAATAAATCAACTCATCCTCGGCCTTGCCGTCCGACAGCACGATCTCGCCGCGCGCGGCCAAATCCTTGGCGATCTGCACCATGCGCGTTTGCGCGGCGTCGACATCCTTCAGTCGCACAGGGCCCATCGCGGCCATGTCTTCCTTCAGCAATTTGCCGCCGCGCTCGCTCATGTTGGAGAAGAAGAGGCCGCGCAGCGCGTCGGAGGCGCC
>CAZWQS010000132.1:0-7768 GCA_964635925.1 uncultured Terricaulis sp.
GCTCTACGCCATTCCGTTCGTGTTCTTCGTCATCGTGCTGATGACAGTGGTGACGACGCCCGATCCCGTCCTGCGCCTTGTGCTTATCTTCGCCGCCATCGGCGCGGTGGAGTGGCTCACCATGGCGCGCATCGTGCGCGGGCAGACCATTTCATTGCGCCGCAAGGAATTTGTCGAAGCCGCGCGCGCCTCCGGGGCCAAGCCGCTGGAAATCGTATTCCGCCACATCGTGCCCAACGTGCTGGGGCCTGTGGTGGTGTTCGCCACGCTCAACATTCCTGTGATCATCCTGGCGGAGAGTTTCCTCTCCTTCATTGGCCTCGGCGTGGGCGAGCCGCTTACCTCGCTCGGCCGGCTGATCTCGGACGGCTCGCGCCAGATGGTGCAGGCGCCCTGGATGCTGATTGCGCCGGCAATCACCATGTTGGTTGCGTTGCTGGCGCTCAATTTCCTGGGCGATGGCCTGCGCGACGCGCTCGATCCGAAGGAAAGGTAATCCCATGCCGATCTGGACAGACCGCCGTTCGCTGCTCACTGGCGCCGCCGGGCTCACCGCCGCAGGCTCGGTGGGCGCGTGCGCGGGGTCTCGCGTCATCGGCTTCGACAAGGTCAACAAGAGCCTCGACATCGCCAATTCCAGCGAGCCGCTGTCGCTCGATCCCCACAAGGCCACTGGCTCGTGGGAAAACAACATCCTCGGCAATCTCTTCATTGGCCTCACCACTGAGAGCGCGGCGTCCGAGCCGATGCCCGGCATGGCCGAACGCTGGGAGATCAGTGAAGACCTGCTGACGTGGACCTTCTATCTGCGCCGCGCCACATGGTCCGATGGCGAAGCCTGCGACGCGCACGATTTCGAGTTCGGCTTCCGCCGCATCCTCGATCCCGCCACACTCGCGCAATACGCGCCCATCCTGTACCCGATCAAGAACGCCCAAGCGGTCAACAATCCGGGTGAAGGGATAGAGCCGCTGCCGCCCGAGCAGGTGGGCGTCACCGCGATCGACGATCTGACGCTGGAAATTCGCCTCGAATATCCAGCGCCATATCTGCCGCAGCTATTGAAGCACTACACCGCCTATCCGATCCCCAAGCATCTCTATGAGCGCGTGGGCGAGGATTGGGTGAAGCCCGACAACATGGTCACCAACGGCCCCTACACGCTGAAACGCTGGTGGTCGAACTACATCATCCACGTGGAAAAAAATCCGCGCTTCTACGATGCGGAGAATGTCACGCTGGAGCATTTGTATTTCTACCCGCAGAACGACGTGCAGGCGGCCGCGCGGCGCGTCATGAGTGGGGAGGCGGGCTGGTCCACCCGCTTTCCGTCAAACCAGGTTGAGGTGCTGAAGCGCGATCTGCCTGGCTTTGTGCGCGTGGCGCCCTATCTCACCTGCAATTATTTCTCTTTCAACATCACGCGTCCGCCTTTCAACGACGTGCGCGTGCGCCAGGCCATGGCGATGTCGTACGACCGCGAGTTCGTGGCCAGCCAGATTTATCGCACCGGCGAACGCCCGGCTTACAATTTCATTCCCGCCGGTGTGTTCAATTATCCGGGCACGGCGCGCTATCGCTGGGCCGATCAGCCGCTGGCCGAGCGCAAGCGCGAGGCCGAGCGCCTGCTGCGCGCGGCCGGCTACGGCCCCAACAATCCGCTCAAATTCGCTTTCTCCCACCGCAACACCAGCGACAACCCGCGCGTGGCCGTGGTGGCGCAGAACGATTGGAATTCGATCGCGCCCTGGATCACGGTCGAGCTGCGCGGGGTGGAAAATCAGGTCCATTACGCCAATCTGCGCGCCAAGAATTTCGAGGTGGGCGACGGCGGCTGGATCGGCGATTTCAACGACGCCAAGAATTTCCTTTTCCTGTTCGAGAGCCGTACCGGCGCGCAGAATTATCCCGGCTACAACAACCCGACCTACGACGACCTCGTGAACCGTTCGGATTTCGAGATCGACGTGGAAGTCCGCGCCGACATGATGGTGCGCGCCGAGCAATTGCTGCTGGACGAGGCGCCGATCTGCACCAGCGTCTTCATCAACTCGACCAACCTCGTAAACCCCGACATCACCGGCTACATCGACAACGTCGAAGACATCCACCGCGCGCGATGGTTTGGGATTAAGGCATAATTCCCCTCGCCCCGCGCAGCGGGGGAGGGGTTAGGGGAGGGGGACAGTGTCCATCCGCCTCAATCCATCTGGCACAACCTTTTGCGCCAAAACCAATGCGCCGACGGCGCCGATCCAGGCGAGCGCCTGTTCGATTCCGTCGCGCACCACGCGTTCCTTCACACGGATCACGAGAAAACCGCGCGCTTCCAATTTCAGCGTGCGCGCTGCGTCAAACGCTTGTTGCTCGGCGCCGTCATGCGTTTGCCCATCTACCTCCACGATCAGCGCGGGCTTATGGCAAAGGAAATCGACGACAAACTCGTCCACCGGGCATTGCCGGCGAAAGCCCCAGCCGTTGAGTTGATTGCGGCGCAGGCGTTCCCAAAGAAGCTTCTCTGCGACGCTCTGCGTTTGGCGCAGGCGGCGCGCGCGATCCACGACCGGAGGATGTTTCACTTTCCCCCTCCCTCGCGGCTTCGCCGCTGTCCCTCCCCCGCTCCGCGGGGCGAGGGCTTAGAACCCGCCGCCCGCTTCCTCGCCGCCAACCGCCTTGATCGCGAATGCGTAATCGTGCGCCAGCTCGCGCAGGAATTCAAAGCGCCCCGCGCTGCCCGCGTGACCCGCACCCATGTTCATCTTCAGCAGCACGGGCCGCCCGCTGGTGGAGTGCGGGCGCAGCTTGGCGACGAATTTCTGCGGCTCCCAATAGGTCACGCGCGGATCGGTCAGCCCGCCTGTCGCCAGCACGGCGGGGTAGGGCTTCTGTTCGATGTTCGTGTAGGGGCAGTAGGAGGCGATGTAATCGTACGCCTCTTCGCTCTCCAGCGGATTGCCCCATTCGGGCCATTCGGGCGGGGTCAGCGGCAGCGAGATGTCGCTCATCGTGTTCAGAACGTCCACGAACGGCACGCCCGCGATCACGCCGGCCCACAGATCGGGGCGCATATTGGTGATCGCGCCCATCAACAGCCCGCCTGCCGAACGCCCTTCGCACACGATATTGCCCGCGCGGCCATAGCCGCCCGCGATCAGCGTCTCCGCACAGGCGACGAAATCGGTGAAGGTGTTTTTCTTGGCGAAGCGCTTGCCGTCCTGGAACCAGCCGAAGCCCATTTCCGAGCCGCCGCGCACGTGCGCGATGGCGTAAATCCAGCCGCGATCCACCATGCTGAAGCGCCGGATCGAGAAATCGGCGTCCATTGGGATGCCGTAAGAGCCGTAGCCGTAGAGATAGAGCGGGGCCGAGCCATCGGTCGGCGTTCCGCGTTTCATCAGCACGGTGATCGGCACGCGCTTGCCGTCGCTGGCGTTGGCCCAGAGGCGGCGCGTTTCATAATCGCTTGCGTCGTGGCCAGAGGGAATTTCCTGCGTCTTGCGCAAGCTGCGCGTGCGCGCGGTCATATCGTAATCGTACCACTGCATCGGCGTGGCGGGCGATTCATAGACGTAACGCAGCGTTGCGGTGTCGAACTCGTAGCCGCCGGCAAGCTCCAGCGAATACGCTTCTTCCTCCAGCGCGATCGCGTGCTCTTGGCCGTTCGTGTGGCGGATGACGATGCGCGGTAGCGCGTTGGCGCGTTCGGTGCGCACCAGATAATCCTTGCTCGCCGTCAGCCCGGTGATGAAGCGCCCTTCCTGATGCGGCGTGAATTCGCGCCAGTAGGAGCGCGCGGTGCGGCCGGGATCGCATTCCATGATTTTGAAATCGACCGCCCCATCGGCGTTCGTCAGCACATACCAGCGCCCGTTCCAGTGGACCGGCGAATAGAGCAAATCCTCCTCGCGCGGATGAAACACGGTCGGCGCCGCTTCCGGCGTGCGCGAGGGGATGGTCAGCAATTCAGACTGGCTGTTGTTGCCCGCGGTGATGGCGATGAACTCACGGCTTTCGGTGAGGCCCACGCCGATGAAGAAGCCGTCGTCCGGCTCGTCATACACCAAAATATCCTCGCCCCCGCGCGCGGCGCGGCGGAAGATTTTGGCGGGGCGGCCGTTGTCATCGCGATAAGTCCAGAAGATCAGCCGCGAGTCGGCCGACCAGCAGAAATCGCCGGTGCAATTGGCGATGGACGAGGCCAGCGTTTCCCCGCTCGCCAAATCCTTCACATAGATCGTGTAAATCTCCGAGCCTTGTTCATCGACCGCGTAGGCGAAAAGCGCATGATCGGGCGAATGCTGGGCTGAGATCACGCGGAAGAAGGTTTTACCGCGCGCCATCTCATCGACGTCGATCAGGATTTCCTCCGGCCCCTCGCTGTCGCGCGGGCGGCGCACGTAGAGCGGATGCTGCGCCCCAGTGTTGAAGCGGCGATAATAGTCCCACGGCCCATCCGGGCTCGGCACAGTGGAATCGTCTTCCTTGGTGCGCCCGCGCATTTCGGCGTAGATGCGTTCCTGCAGCGCAGCGGTGTCGGCCATCATCGCTTCGCGATAGGCGTTCTCCGCGTCCAGCGCTTCGCGGATGTCGACGCGCAGCAGCGACGGATCGCGCATCACTTGCTGCCAATTATCGTCCTTCATCCAATGATAATCATCGGTGCGCGTGCGTCCCAATTGCTCGATCGTTTTCGGATCGCGGCGTGCGATGGGCGGCGTCGGGCTCATGGGGGCGGGTTCCGTCGTTGTGTTTGTGGAGGCGCAGGCGGGCAGGAGGGCGAGCGCGGGCAAAGCGGCGCTGGCTTGAAGCAATTCGCGGCGATTCATGGAAATCCTTTTGATCTGCGCGCGATGCTAGCGGGCGGCCTTCTCAGGTCAACCGCAGCAAGACGGCTGTCGCATCATCGCTCTGTTTGAAGCGGGGGTGCTTCGCGCCCGCGGCGTCGGCGGCCTCAATGCCCCGCAATTCGCGCCCCAATTCCTGCAAGCCCTTGTCTAGCGCCGCACGCACCAGCCCCGCCGCGTCATAGGCTCGGTAGCGGTCGGCCAAGGCCGAAAAACCGTCCGTGCAGATAAGCAAGTACGCCGGCCGCGCCGGCGCTAACGTCCACGCGCGCGCATGATCGGCGCATTCGGGCTGCACGCCGAACACCCAATAGGCGCCGCCTTCGATATTGTGCGTCGCACGCTTGGCGCGCAGCATTTCCAGCGTCTGGGCGTCGCGCAGCGGCGCGCCCCCGCCTGTGCGCTTCAATGCGTCGCCCGCTGCTCTTGCTTCGTCATCGCTCGATTGACCGCCCAGAATGTGGCCCTCGCCATGGGCGTCCAACACGAAGCAGCGGCAATCGCCGAGATCGAGCCCATGCAGAATCTGGCCGTTTGGATCGGAGATGATCAGCATCGACGCTGTCGGCAGTTTCCAGCGCGGCGCGTCTTGGCGGGCGCGTGCCGCCCAATCGCGCTGCGCCAACGCGGATGCGTAACGGCATGCATCGCGCAGACGGGTCTGAGGTTCGGCATCGCCGTGACGAACTTGCTCGTGCAAGGACGTGTTGAGCGCCTCGGTGATCCATGCGGCGTCAGAAGCCGCGCCCATTTCGGGCGCATTGTGCAGATCGGTCGCGCCGTCGATTACCCACGCGCTGTCATGCGCATACCCGCACGCATCGTCATTCTGCTTCGCCCGGTCGCCCGCGAGCGACAGGCTCTCCACCAGCGTAAGCATCAGCCGGGATAGAGCAGCGAAACCGTTTCAGCCACGCAGGCCGGGCGCTCCTGGCCGTCGATCTCGATGGTGCATTCGTTGACCACCTGATACGCGCCCGCGCGCATCTCCACCGCCTTCACCCTCAACCGCATGCGCAGCTTGCATCCCACCGGCGCCATGTTGGTGAAGCGCACTTTGTTGGAGCCGTAATTGATGCCCCGGCTGACGCCCTGGTATTGGACGATGTTCTTGGCCAGGAACGGGATCAGCGACAGCACCAGATAGCCGTGCGCGATGGGGGCGCCCAATTCCTTGGTGGCGCGCTCCACGTCGATATGGATCCATTGGTGGTCGCCCGTCGCGTCCGCGAAACGATTGACCCGGTCCTGGGTGATTTCCAGCCAGTCCGAAACGCCGATCTCCTGGCCCACCAGGCCCGGAAGCTCCGCCAATGCGACTTCGCGCATGAATGTTCTCCTCGTTTCCCGGCCTGGGTAAGGCCCATGGGCGGGCTTGTCGAGTTGCCGCCACGTTCCAAGGCCGGCCGGGCGCCTTGCGTCGCTGCGTCCGGAGGGCCAATTGCCCGCTTTTGCGACACAGGCTAAGCCGCCCCCATGTCCTTTGACCCGCTCGCCCCAGGCACTCTGGCGCTCGCCGAAGAATTCGGCCTTTCCCGCGACGAGTACGACCTCGTGCTCGAAAAGCTCGGCCGCACGCCGAATGTGACGGAGCTCGGCGTCTTCTCGGTAATGTGGAGCGAGCATTGCTCCTACAAATCGAGCCGCGTGCATCTGGCGAAATTTCCCACCAAGGCGCCGCACGTGATCTACGGCCCGGGCGAAAACGCCGGCGCCATCGATATCGGCGAGGGGCTCGCCGCCATCTTCAAGATGGAGAGCCACAACCACCCAAGCTTCATCGAGCCGTTCCAGGGCGCGGCCACTGGCGTCGGCGGCATCCTGCGCGATGTGTTCACCATGGGCGCGCGCCCCGTCGCCATCATGAACGCGCTGCGCTTTGGCGCGCCGGATCATCCCAAAACACGCAAGCTGGTTGACGGCGTCGTCTCCGGCATCAGCTTTTACGGCAATTGCGTTGGCGTCCCCACCGTGGGCGGGGAGACGAATTTCGACGCGCGCTACAACGGCAACATCCTCGTCAACGTGTTTTGCCTCGGCGTCGCCGATAAGGACAAAATCTTCACCGCCGCCGCCAAAGGCGCGAACAATCCTGTCGTGTATGTCGGCGCCAAAACCGGCCGCGACGGCATCCATGGTGCGACGATGGCCAGCGCTGAATTCATCGAAGGCGAAGACGGCCTGCGCCCCACCGTGCAAGTCGGCGATCCCTTCCTCGAAAAGCTGCTGATCGAAGCGTGCCTGGAGCTGATGGCGACGGACGCCATCATCGGCATTCAGGACATGGGCGCTGCGGGGCTTACCTCGTCCTCTGTTGAAATGGCCTCCAAGGGCGAAGCCGGCATCCTGCTCGATCTCGACGTCGTGCCCGCGCGCGAAGAGGGCATGACGCCCTACGAATTCATGCTCAGCGAAAGCCAGGAGCGCATGCTCATGGTGCTGCATCCCGAAAAGGAAGCCGCCGCCCGCGCCGTCTTCGAGAAGTGGGAGCTCGATTTCGCCACCGTCGGCAAGACCACCGACGACCTGCGCTTCCGCGTGCTCTGGCAGGGCGAGGAAGTCGCAAACCTACCGATCAAGGAACTTGGCGACGAAGCCCCTGAATACGATCGACCCTGGGTCGAGCCAAAAAAGCCGGCCCCACTGGCCCCCGATGACATCCCGCAGATGGACGTCGCCGACGCCCTGCTGGCGCTGGTGGGCAGCCACCAGATCGCCTCCCGTCGCTGGGTCTACGAACAGTACGACACGCTGATCCAGGGCAACAGCCTGCAGCGCCCCGGCGGCGATGCCGGCGTCATCCGCGTCGAAGGCCATGCCAGCAAAGCGCTCGCCTTTTCGTCCGACGTGACGCCGCGCTATTGCGAGGCCGATCCGTTCGAGGGCGGCAAGCAGGCGGTGGCCGAATGCTGGCGCAACCTGAC
>CAZWQS010000133.1:0-7705 GCA_964635925.1 uncultured Terricaulis sp.
GACCTCAACACCGCCCGCCAATGGACCGAACGCGCCGCCGCCGGCGGCAACCGGCGCGCGATGCACGATCTCGGCGTCTATTTCGCGCGCGGCGAAGGCGCCCCCCTGGACGAGGCCGCTGCGTTCCGCTGGTTCCGCCAGGCGGCGGAACTGGGCGTGGCCGATAGCCAATATAATCTGGGCGTCCTCTACCAGCAGGGCCGCGGCGTCGCCGCGAACCCCGGCGAGGCGCTGTTCTGGTTCTCCGTGGCCGCGCGCCAGGGCGACCAAGACGCCGCCGCCCGCGCCACCTCGCTCGAAACGCAGGTGGCGGCCACGCAGATGGAGCAGGCGCGCGCGCGCGCGCAATCGTTCCGCCCGCGCGCGGCGATCGCGGTCGCCAACGGCGATTTCGGCCCCCGCCCCTGGGCGCAGCGCCCAGCGACGTAACGCCGATCAGGCCCGGTTGCCCTTCCGCGCGCACCTCAGCATAAGAAGCGGGGCACGGGCGCGTTCGCGCTCAAGTTCAGAGCGGAAAAGTTGATCTATCTGCCGATCGCCGAAATGCCGGTGAGCGTTCTGCTTGTTCTTTTGGTGAGCGGCGCTGTCGGTTTTGTCTCTGGCCTCGTCGGCGTCGGCGGAGGCTTCATCATGACGCCCGCCTTGATGTTCCTTGGCGTGCCCGCGCCGGTGGCGGTGGCCACGGGCGCAAGCCAGATCGCGGCGACCTCGTTTTCCGGCATCATGACGCAGACACGGCGCAAGGCCGTCGATTGGCGCATGGGCATTCTGCTTTCAACCGGCGGCGTGATGGGCAGCGCCTCGGGCGTGTGGCTGTTCGAGCGGCTGCTGCGGCTCGGACAGCTCGATCTCATCATCTCGCTTTTGTATCTCGTGCTGTTGGCGGGCGTGGGCGCGCTGATGCTGGCGGAGGGGCTCGCGGTGATGCGCGGGCGCGTGCTGCCCAATGTAAAAATCCTCAAGCGCCCGATCCGCACCGTCGCGCACCGCCTGCCCTTTCGCATCCGCTTCCCACGCTCGGGCCTTTACATCAGCGCGATCCCGCCGCTGGTGCTGGGCTTCCTGATTGGAGCGCTGGCGGCGGTGATGGGCATTGGCGGGGGCTTCATCCTGATCCCAGCGATGATCTATCTGTTGCGCATGCCCACGAACGTCGTGGTCGGCACCTCGCTGTTTCAAGTGTTGATCGTGTCTTCGCTTGTGGTGATCCTGCAATCGACGGCGACGCAAACGGTGGACCTTGTGCTGGCGGCGATCCTGATGCTGGGCGGGGTGATTGGCGCGCAATTCGGCGCACGCATGGGCGCGGGGCTTCGCAGCGAGCATATTCGCGCCATTCTCGGCGCCATCCTGGTGGCGGCGAGCGCGAAATTCGCCTGGGATGTCACCATCCCGCCGCGCGAGCTTTATGTTCTGGGCGGGGGGCTGTGGTGAGGCGCTGGCTGATCGCCTTTGCGCTTATGGCGCTTGCAGGCTCGGCCGCGGCGCAAACGCCCGCGCCCACGCCGGTGGATCTGCCCGCCGCGGTGGCCGAAGAGCGCATCACCGTGAGCTCCGATTATCGCGGCTCCTACATCACGGTGTTCGGCGTGAACCCGGATCGGCGCGCGCGCGGGGAGATCGTCGTGGTCGTGCGCGGGCCGAACGAACGCGTGACGGTGATGCGCAAGCAGCGCGTGTTCGGCTTGCTGATGAACGGCGACCCGGTGCGCTTCAGCGATGCGCCCAGCTTCTTCGCCGTGTTGAGCAATCAGGAATTGCGCGACATCACCACCCCGCAACTGATCCATCGCCATCAGCTCGATCCCGCCGCCTCAGCGCAATTGGAAAGCGCGGTGCCGGATGCTGACCCATCCGCCTATCGCGCGGCGCTGGTGCGCCTGCGCAGCGCGCAAGGGCTCTATCAATCCTACACCAGCCCGCCGACGCTGGAGGATCGCAGCGGGCTCACCGTGTATCCAGGCGGCTTGTTCCGCGCCGTGGTGCGCCTGCCGGCGAACGCGCCAATCGCGGAATATGTGGCGGACGCTTATGTGTTTCGCGATGAGCGCTTGGTGTCTTCCCAGCGCATCCCGATCGGCTTTGCACGCGTGGGCATTGAGGGCTGGATCCATGATCTCGCCACGAACGCGTCGTTTCTTTACGGCGTGCTTGTGGTGCTGATCGCTCTCGGCGCGGGGTGGCTCGCGGCCTTCTTGTTCCGGCGCGCATGAGCGAGCCGGCGCCCTTCTTTCCGCGCGCGGCAATCCGGCTTGGCTTTCTAGGGCTTGCGCCGCTGGCGATCAGCGCGCTCATCACGCTTTCGCCCCACCACGCCACCGCGCGCCTGGGCGCGATTGCCTTCGCACTTTATGCGGCGGTGCTGCTTTCGTTTCTGGGCGGAGTGCGCTGCGGGTTTGAGCTGATGCGCGCGCCGCAAAATCCCAACCCGCTGCGCCTTATCTTCAGCGCGCTACCGGCGCTCGCGGGCTGGGTGCTGACGGTGTTCGTCGTGTATTTCACAGTGGCGCTAGGCGCGGCGGCGGCGTTCGCCGGGCTCTTCGCCGCGCAATATATGTGGGATCAAACCAGCGCGCGCGATGCGGGCGCGCCGGCCTGGTATCCGCCCTTGAGGCAAGTGCTGACAGGCGGCGCCATGATCGCGTGCCTACTGATCCCGCTGGCGACGGCGCTGCGACATATCTAGGTGCTGGCCGCTAGGTTGTTAGGTGCTAGGTGGCGATTTCAGCCTTGCGTGTAGCGTGCTGAGCATTCGCCCGACCTCTTCCACCATCGCCAGTGTTTTGCGGACATCGTCGGTGGGAAGCAAAGATGCGCCTTCTGCAAGCAAAAGCAACGTTTCCAGTTCGGCGGCTGAACCGCGCGCAATGCTAATGAAGTGTGCGTAGTCCTTCCGCGTGCTTCGCGCTTTTCCCTCTGCGATGTTAGCGGGCACCGAAATCGCCGCACGTATCATTTGCGCCGTCAGCCGGTACTCTTCTCGCTTGGGCATTCGATCACTAAGTGCGTAGATTTCCTTGGCCACGTCCATCGCGCGCGCCCAAACCATTAGTTGCCGATAGCTCGTGACCTCCACAGCGCCACCTCAAAAGCTCAACCTAGCACCTAACACCCAACACCTAACACCTCAATCGCCCAGCAAGCGCTCCCACGGCGCGGGCAGCACGCGTTGTTTGCCAAGCACCAGCGCCAGCGCGCCTTCGGGGAAGAGCGGCGCGAAGGCTTCGTCGCACACGTTGAGCCCGCCGGTGAACGCGCCGAACGCGGGCATGACTAGGCGCGCGCCGTCCGTCGCGAAGCAGCGGCGGCGCACGCTGCGCCCTCTGCCGCTCACGCGCGCGCATGGATGCAAGTGGCCCGCGATTTCGCCGGGCGCATGCCCTTCGGTGGGCTCATGGCGCAGCACCAGCGCGCCGATGCGCAGCGTCTCGCGCACCACCCCGCCCAGCGTCTCCGGCGCGCGGCCGTCGTGATTGCCCTCGACCCAAATCCAGTCGCAGGCTCCGATCATGGCTTGCAGGCGCGCGCGATCTTCATCGCCCATACGCGCCACGCCGCCGCCATCGTGAAAACTATCGCCCAGCGACACCACGATCTCCGGCTGAAGCCGCGCCATCAGCGCTTCGAGCTTCATCAGCGCCGCGTGCGTATCGTAAGGCGGCAGCATCTGGCCGCGCCGCGCAAAAGCCGAGCCCTTTTCCAAATGCAGATCGGAGACGATCAGCGTCTTCGCGTCATCGATCCAAAGCGCGCCTTCCGGCAGCGCGGTAACCAGCGCGTCGCCCAGCTTCAACGCAACGCCATCGCCCGCCGCCGCCAGAGTCGGCACGCGGCGCGCCGTCTGGCGCGGGCGCGGGCGATTTGGCGCGGGGCGGGAAAGCAGAGCCATCTGCCCGATCCTAAAGCGGATTCTTCACGGCGTGACGATGGGGAAATTCGCATCCGGCGTATCGAACACATCGCCCAGGCCCTGCAACGCGCGGCGATTGCCGGTAATCCGCACCCGGCCGGCGAGCACGGCTTGCGTCATCGTTCCGCTCGCCATCGCTTGCAGGAAGGCCGCGCGCGCGGACGTCACCGTGGGCGCGTCGGCCAGCGTGACGCCAGCTTCATGCACCAGCACGCCATTGGAAATAGTGACGGCGAAGCTTTCGTTGCGCTCGGGGAAAACCAGATTGAAGGCGAAGCGGCGCGCGCCCAAGCGCTCGGGGTTCACCCGCACGGCGAGCAGATCGAGGATGTAGCGCGTCGGCGTGGCGGCGACGAAATCGGCGGCTTGCGCCACTGAATTGCGCTGCTGCACGCCCTCTTCCAGTTCGCGCGCGGCGACGAGGTACATGTTGCGCCAGATCGCGCTTTCGGCCTGGTACGCCATTTGCCGATGCGTGCGCGCCAGCAGCGCACGCGCTTCCACGTGCGTTGGCTCCGCGAAGACGAGGTGGTTCAGCACGCGCGCGGCCCAGCGATAGTCGCCTTCATCGAAGGCGCGCTGGCCTTCGGCCAACACGCGCTCAGCTCCGCCCATTGCGCGCACGAAGCGCGTGGCCTCCTCCGCCGGCGGCAGCGGGTTGAGATTGGCCGGATTGGCGTCGTACCAACCCATATAGCGCTGATACACGGCGCGCGAATTGTGCATCATCGTGCCGTAATAGCCGCGATTGAACCAGCGGCTGGCGAGCGCTTCGGGCAAACGCACCTGCTCGGCGATCTCGCGATCTGTGGCGCCGGCATTCATCAGCCGCACGGTCTGGTCGTGCAGATATTTGTACGCATCGCGATGGCTGGCGATGAAATCACGCACGCGTTCGCCGCCAAAGCGCGGCCAAGCATGGCTCGACACCATGATATCGGCGCGATTGCCGTAAAGGCGCAACGCTTCCGTCAGATAATCCGCCCACGCCTTGGAATCGCGCACCAGCGCGCCGCGCGGCGTCAGGATGTTGTGCATCGTGGCTGTCGCGTTTTCCGCGATGCAAAGCACGCCAAGATCGGGGAAAAAGAAATTCATCTCCGCCGGCGCCTCGGTATCCGGCGTCAGTTGAAATTCGATGCGCACGCCATCGATCGTCAACATCTCGCCCGTGCGCGTGATCGAGCGCGTCGGCGCGATCAGCGTGAATGTGCCCGCGGAAACGGCAAGGCCGATGCCCGAACTCATCTGCCCGTCCGGGCCGGGCTGGAGCCCCGCGCCGAATTGATACAGCGCGCGCCGGCCCATGGCGTTGCC
Source organism: uncultured Terricaulis sp. (assembly GCA_964635925.1). Classification (GTDB taxonomy): domain Bacteria; phylum Pseudomonadota; class Alphaproteobacteria; order Caulobacterales; family Aquidulcibacteraceae; genus Vitreimonas. The sequence continues at coordinate 5,228 of CAZWQS010000133.1, forward strand.
GGCAATCACGTTTTCGGAGACGGCGTGCTCCATGAAGCCTTCGGGCGCGATGATCTCGATGCGCCCGGCGCGCACGTCGGCTTCATCCGCCACGCCACGCACGCCGCCGAAATGATCCGCGTGGCTGTGCGTGTAGATCACCGCGCGCACGGGCTTGTCGCCCAAAGTGCGCCGCGCCAGCGTGAGCGCGGCTTCAGCGACCTCGCGGCTGGTGAGCGGATCGATCACGATCAGCCCAGTATCGCCGACGATGATGGTCATGTTCGACACATCGAACCCGCGTACCTGATAGACGCGCTCGCTGACCTGAAACAGCCCCGCGCGCGCCAGCAATTGCGCGTGGCGCCACAAGCTGGGGTTCACCGTTTCGGGCGCCTGGCCCTGCACAAAATTGTACGCGCTGAAATCCCAGATGACGCGGCCATCCGCGGCGCGGATTTGCGGCTGATCCCAGCCGGCGATGAATCCGCGCGCGGCGAAATCCTCATCTTCGCGATCGGCCCAGGGCAGCGTTTGCGCCATTTGCGCATTGGCGGCGCGCGTGGCGTCCGTGGCTTGCGCATGGGCGCTCGAAAACGCGAAAGCGGCGATCAGCGCGAACAAGACTCGCATCGTTTCCCCCGATTGTTTGTCGCGGACCGTAGCGATCTGGCGCGCGAGGGCAATGGCGCCGCGACGGGAGGCGTCAGCGCATCGCTTCCGCGATCAGGCTTGCGGCGTCTTCCAGGATCGCTTCTTCCGCCGCGCCCTGGATTGGCACGCGGCCGACCTCCAGCATCACCGGCGCGGCGAACGGCGAAACGTGATCCAAATCGCGATGGACGATGCGCCCTTTGATGCGGCGCAGCAGCGCGCCGAGACGTTTTATGTCCAAATACCCCTCGCCTGCATCGGCGAAGGCCGCCTGCATCAGGATGTGATCGGGCTCGTATTGTTTCAGCACGTCATAGATGAGATCGGCGGAGAAGGTGACTTGCCGACCTGTCTTGCGCTCCGCGCCGGGCGTGTTGCGTTCGATCATGCCGGAGATCACGGCGCATTTGGCGAAGGTGGCTTTCATCAACGTCGATTCCGCCAGCCACGCCTCCAAATCATCCCCCAGCATATCCTCATCGAACAATTGCGCGAGATCGAGATCGCCCATCGGCTCCAGCGCCCACACCGCGACCGCATATTCGCTGGCGAGAAAACCAAGCGGATGCTTGTCCGCGCGCTCCAGGCGGCGCGACAGCAACATGCCCAGCGTTTGGTGCGCAAGCCGGCCCTCGAACGGGTAGCACACGAAATAATGCTTCAGCGCGCGCGGGAAGGTTTCCACCAGCATCTCATCGGGCGCAGGCACGACGGAGCGGCGCTTTTGCTGTTTGATCCAATCGCGCACCTGCGGCGGCAGCGCCGTTTGCCGACCGGGTTCATGCAACAGCTCGCGCACGCGCTCCGCTAGGAAGGTGGAGAGCGGAAATTTGCCGCCAGCGTACGATGGCACGCTGGGATTTTCCTGCCCCGGCGCACGCACGACGAGCGCATCTTTTCCATCCACAGCGATAAGACGCAGCACCTCGCCGGCGAACAGGAACGTATCGCCCGGCGCGAGCCCTTCGATGAAATATTCCTCGATCTGCCCCAGCCGGCGCCCGGCGATCAGCGGGCGCGGCTCGCCTTTCGGCGTTCCAGGGCGCGCCGTCGCGCCCGCGCGGTGCGCCAGGCGCACGTCGAGCATTTCCGATTCCACGATGGCGCCGACATTCATGCGGTGCTGCTGGGCGACGCTGGCGTTGCGCGCGCGCCATAGGCCGGTGTGCAAATCCTGCACGATGCGCTTGTAACGGTCATAGGCGCGCAGCGCATAGCCGCCGGTGGCGACCAGATCGAGCGCGCGATCGAATTGGCCGCGCGGCAGATCAGCGTAAGGCGCGGCAGAGATCACCTCGTCGTACAATTCATCGGCGTTGACAGGTTCGCCGCAGCAGCAGCCCATAATGTGCTGCGCCAAGCAATCGAGCGCACCGATGCGTGCCTCCCCGCCATCGAGCGCGCCTTCGCGCACGGCCTCTTGCGCGGCGCGGCACTCAAGCACTTCGAAGCGATTGCTGGGGGCCAGCAACGCGCGCGAGGGCTCATCCAGCCTGTGATTGGCGCGCCCGATGCGCTGCACCAGGCGCGAACAACCTTTCGGCGCGCCGATCTGGATCACCAAATCCACATCGCCCCAATCAATGCCGAGATCGAGCGTGGAGGTGCACACCACCGCGCGCAGCGTTCCCGCCGCCATCGCCGCCTCCACCTTGCGCCGCTGCGCGACATCGAGCGAGCCGTGATGCAGCGCAATCGGCAATCCCGCATCATTGATGCGCCAGAGCTCCTGAAACGTCATCTCCGCCTGCGCACGCGTGTTGACGAACACAAGCGCCAGCTTCGCGCGCTGGATCGCGGCGTACACATCCGGCATGGCGTGGCGCGCGGTGTGCCCGGCCCAAG
>CAZWQS010000134.1:0-7482 GCA_964635925.1 uncultured Terricaulis sp.
AACACAATCTCGATGTGATCAAAACAGCGGATTGGGTGATCGATCTTGGCCCCGAAGGCGGCGACGGTGGCGGGAAGATCGTCGCGTCAGGCACCCCGGAAGATGTGGCCAAGGTGAAAGCCAGCCACACCGGGCGCTACCTCGCTGAAACGCTGGCGCGCCAGGCGCAGCGCACCGCCCCCAAGCGCAAAGCCGCAGCCGCCGAAGCCGCGCCCGCGAAAACCGCGCGTAAGAAGAAGAGCGCGAGCGGCTAGGCCAGTCGGCTTAGGCCGCCTCCTGCTCGATCTTGCCTTCCTCGAGCGCGGCCAGGGCGGCGCGCGCGTTCACGCCGAACAGGGCCACGTAGAACACCGTGCTCAGCACGTAAGACACGATCTGCACCGCCATGAAGCCGATCCAAGTGTCTGCGCCCAGCATCAGATCGAGCTGCGCACGGTCGAGCGTCGCCGACGCGGTCGCCGGATCGGCGGAGATGGCCGCGAACAGATCGCGCAATCCGTCCGCGCCGAGCCCCCATGCCAGCAGCCCAAGGCTCAGCAGCGTGGAGAGGATGGTGAAGATCAGCCAGAACAAGAACATCGCGCCGAACACCGCCCAGAAGCGATCGCTGGTGACGCTCCAGGCGTCGAAGAAGGTGAACCGGCGCGCCGCCACCGCGGTTGCCGCCGCCGGCGCGAGGCGCACCGTGATATAGATCGGCAAGATCAAGAACAAGGCCGGCAGCACAAACGCCGTCAGATCGCCCATCAGCGTCGCCAGCATGGCGCCGAGCACGCTCATGAAGATCATGAAGGCGATAAGGCCGATGACCGCGAAGATCAGCCAAACCCAATAAATGCCGTAGACGCGCCAGGTATCGGCGTCGAGCGCGAGCCCGAACAATCCCTTCTTCTCGCCGCGGATCAGCCAGCGCAGACAGGCGGCTTCGTAGGATGCGCCCAGAATGCAGACTGCGAAGATGAACGCGAGGAACGCCAGCAGCAGCCCGATCAGCGCACTCGGTGAAAACGCGTTTTCCACCGCGGCGGGGTCGGCCTCGACGCTGCCGAGCAGGCGCACCAATTCGGCCGGAGCCTGCCCGCTCAGCGCCACGCTGGCGAACAGGTAAGCGCCGAGAAAGATCGCCAGCAGCACGCTGAACGCAATTGTGGCGGCCAAAAGCAGACCGCCTTCGCGTTTGCGAAACGCATAGAAGGTCGCGTTGAGCGGCTCGGCCATGATTTCCCCCTGTTCGGCCTTCGAGGATGCGGCGCCGCCGGCTGGCTGGCAACGGCGGCGTTGACCCGATTTGCGCCCGCCCGCGCCTACCGAATGAGACTAGAGGGGGCGCGCATGCGATTGGGCTTGGCTTTGGTGTTCGTACTTATGTTGAGCGCCTGCGATGCGCCGCAGGCGCCCGCCTCGGGCGTCGAAGCGTCCCAGCCGCCCCATCCATCGGTGATGGAGTTCGCGCGCGGCCAGGGCGAAGCGCTGCAAAATCCCTATTGCGCCGTTCCGACTTATCGGAATGACACCGTGCCTTATCGCGGCTTCGCCATGATCGGGCCGAACGGGCCGGTGATCTATGTCCGCGGCGACGGCATGACCGATCCGAACCTCTATCGCTTCATCCTCGCGCACGAGTGCGGCCATCACGCCCACCGGCATGTGGAGTCCTGGCCCGAGAGCGCGGAAGCGAATGCGCAGCGCGAACTGGAGGCCGATTGCTGGGGCGCGCAGGTGATCGCGCAACAATTGGATTCCGCGGCGCTGATGGCGGCGTTCAACGACGCGAACACGCAAGGCCCGTTCGGCCAGCAGCGCAACGCGACGATCCAACGCTGCGCCGCCAGCATGGGCCAAAGCGCCCAGCCCATGCCGCAACAGCCTTACGCGCCTGGGACATATTAAGCGCGCGCCGCCGCTTCCAGCATCAGAGTCGGCGCGCCGCAGGTTTGATCGCGCACGGTGAACACGCGCGTGCCCGGCTTCATGCCGGCGCGCACCTCCGACACATCGAGGCCCGCCGCCGTAAGACGCGCGCGGGCGGCGTCGGCATTCTTCACCCGCCAGGAGAGGCCCCACAGATCGTCCTGCTTGAGACTGCGCATGCGCACGATTTCGAGGATCGCATCGCCGCAGCGGAAGAACATGAGCCGCCGCTCCATCAGTTCGCGATCCAAGCGCATATCGAGCCCCAGGCGCGCGCCATAGAGCGCCGCGGCGCGTTCGGGATCGGGCGTGCGCACCACGACATGATCGATGCCGACGACATCGCCGGCGGGCGCCGCGTGGGCTTGACCGTCACGTTCAAGGAAGAACAAGCGCACGCCATGCGTGCTTTGCTTGCCGGCGCGGAAGCGGCGATAGCCTTCGCCTTGCGTGATGGACTCGGGCGCAAGCCCCACGCGTTCGGCGCGTTTGTGCAACGCATCGAGATCGCGCGCGGCGAACACGAGGCTTTTCAGACCTTCGCCGTCTTCGAGCGCCGCAAGCAGACGCTCTCTTGGACCGCCGGCGTCTCGCCGGCTTACGTCCGCGCTGGCCGGCGAGAACGCCGGCGGTTCAAGAGGCGCCATCAACTCCACCGCGAAATTTGGCGTGGCGATCGACGCCGTGGCGACGCCATCAGCTTCGCGCACCACGGCGCGCGCGCCCAGCAACGTTTCGTATGCGGCGACGCCCGCCGCCAGATCGCGCACGGCGATGACGACGTGATCGAAGCCAGTGATCACGCTAATCGCAGCCGTCGCGCTGGCCTTCGAAGATCACGTCTTCGACGCCCTCGCTCAGCACGGAAATGCGCAGGCTTTCCTCGCCCGCATCGATGAATACGCGCCCGCCTTCAAGCGAGCCCGCATCGCCTTCGGCGACTTTCCAGCACACCGGCTCTTCCTGCCAGTGCGAGCACATGACGTGATGATCCGCGCGCGGCTCAAGCGTGTAGCGCGCGGTGCGGCTGGGCGTCATGTTGCGATGGTATTCGAGCAGATTGCCTTCCAAAACCCCCGGCCGGGCTCGATCGGGCAGCCAGCGCATGGTGACGGCGAGTTCGCTCTCGCGATCGATCCAGCAACCGGCCAGCCGCTCGGGCGGGGGCAAAGGCGCAGGCGCCGTGGCGCAGGCGCCTAGTAGCAGGAGGGCCGCTGCTGCTCTCATCCTGTCGGCAACTCCCCGCTTGCTTCCAGCTCCACCGGCCCCGTCATCAAAACCCGATCATCGCCGGCGCGCCACTCAATCTGAAGTGATCCGCCATCCACCAGGACCTCGACCTTGCGGCCCGTGCGCCCCTGGCGATGGGCGGCCACCACCGCCGCGCATGCGCCTGTGCCGCACGCCTTGGTGAGGCCGGCGCCGCGCTCCCACACGCGCAGGCGGAGCTGCTCCAGCGAGCGCACCTCGGCGAAGCCGACATTCACGCGCTCGGGAAACATCGGATCGTGTTCGATCTTCGGGCCAAGGCTCTCGATCGGCGCGGCGCGCACGTCATTGACGAAGAACACGACGTGGGGATTGCCCATATTGACCGCGCCGGGCCCCACGAAGCCGCCGGCCTCGAACGCCAGGCGGTCGGTCTCCATCGGGCGCGCGAGCGGGATTTCCTCCCAGCGCAACAATGGCGAGCCCATATCCACCGTAATTACCTTGTCGCCAACGCGCTCGGCGTAGAGCAGGCCGGTGGGCGTTTCGATCCGGCGCGAGGCCGCCCCGCCTTCCTCCATCAGGAGCCACGCCACGCAGCGCGCGGCGTTGCCGCAGGCTTCGACCGAGCCCCCGTCATTGTTCCAGATGCGCATAAAGGCGTCGCCGCGGATCGAGCGCTCGACTGCGATCACCTGATCGCAGCCGACGCCGCTTTCCCGGTCGGCGATCGCCCTCGCCTGAGTTTCCGACAAGGGCAGCGACCCGCGCGCGCGCGCGTCGATGATGACGAAATCATTGCCGCAGCCGTTCATCTTGAAATAGCGCATGACCTCCTATCTAGGCCGCTTCGCTCACCGCCGCACCCCCAGGCGCCGTTCAAGCGATGAAGCGCCCTTCACTTTCGGGCCCGGCTCTGCTTGGTTTGCCCCCTTTCGAGGGGAGAGGGGACCATTCATGCGCCTGACCGCCGCCACAGCTATTCTCGGCGCATGCCTGCTCGCCGCATGCGCCTCATCCCCGAGCACCCCATCGCCAACGGAAGCCCAAAGCATGAGTGAAGACCCCTATCTCTGGCTGGAAGAGATCGAGGGCGAGCGCGCACTCGCCTGGGTGCGCGAACAGAATGCGCGCTCGCTGGCGGCGCTTGAGGGGGATGCGCGTTATCCCGCGCTTTACGCGGATGCGCTGGCCATCGCCAACAACCGCGACCGCCTGGCCCTCGGCGGCGTGCAGGACGGGCATTATTACAATTTCTGGCAAGACGAGACGCATGTGCGCGGCATCTGGCGGCGCGCCACGCTGCAATCCTACGCCTCCGGCAATCCGCAATGGGCGACGCTGCTCGATGTCGATGCGCTGGCCCGTGCGGAGAACGCCAATTGGGTGTTCAAAGGCGCGGACTGCCTGGAGAACCGCTGCATGATCGCGCTGTCGGACGGCGGGCGCGACGCGGTGGAGTGGCGCGAGTTCGACATCGGCGCGCGCGCCTTCGTGGACGGCGGCTTTGTCGCGCCCACCGCGAAATCTTCCGTAGCATGGCAAGACGCGGACACGCTGCTGATCGCCACCGATTGGGGCGAAGGCTCCATGACCGAGAGCGGCTACGCCTTCATCGTGAAGCGCTGGCGCCGCGGAACCCCGCTCGCCAGTGCGGTTGAGGTGATGCGCGGCCAGCCCAGCGATGTCGGCGTGTTCGCCGCGGTGCTGGAAGATACCGACGGCGCGCGCCTGCCGGTGGCGATCGAGGCCGACACCTTCTTCGAATCCAAGACCTGGCGCCTGGACGGCGCGGCGCCGCAGCGCATCAGCCTGCCGGCCAAGGCGACGGTGCAGGGCCTGTTCCGCGGCCATGTCGTGTTCACGCTTGAGGAAGCATGGAACGGCCTGCCGCAAGGCGCGCTCGCGGCCTACCCGCTGGCGGAGACAGGCGCGGCGAACCCGCGCGCGCAGGCGCTGTTCGCGCCCGGCCCGCGCCAATCGATTGAGGGCGTCGCCATCACGCGCGACGCGGTGCTGGTCGCGGGCTTCGAGAATGTGCGCGGGCGCTTGCTGCGCCTGACGCATGAAGGCGGGGCATGGCGGCAAACGAGCGTGGATTTGCCCACGACGGGCTCGATCGGCTTCGCCGGCGCTTCACCCACCGAGAGCGCGGCGTTCGCGACTTACGAGGACTATATCACCCCGCCCACGCTCTACGCGCTGGAGCAGAATGCGACGAGCGCGCGCACCATTCGCTCGCTGCCGCCGCTGTTCGACGCCTCGCGCTATGTCTCCGAGCAATTCGAAGCGGTGAGCGCGGACGGCGTGCGCGTGCCCTATTTCGTGATCCGCGCGCGCGATCTGCAATTCAACGGGCGGAACCCGACGCTGCTTTACGCCTATGGCGGATTCCAAGTCTCGATGACGCCGGGCTACAGCGCCAATGTCGGCAAGCTCTGGCTTGATCGCGGCGGCGTTTACGTGATGGCCAATATTCGCGGCGGCGGCGAGTTCGGCCCCGCCTGGCACCAGGCCGGCCTCAAGACCAACCGCCAAGTCATCTATGACGATTTCTATGCGGTGGAGCGCGATCTGGTGGCGCGCGGGATCACCAGCCCGCGCCATCTCGGCATCCAGGGCGGCTCCAATGGCGGCTTGCTGATGGGCGTGATGCTCAACCAGCATCCCGAGATGATCAACGCCGCCGTCGTGCAGGTGCCGCTCTTGGACATGCTGCGCTACGATCAATTGCTGGCGGGCGCATCCTGGGTGGATGAGTACGGCTCGCCCTCCGTGCCGGAAGAGCGCGCGTTCCTGGAGACCATTTCGCCCTATCAGAATCTGCGCGCGCGCGAGGATTTCCCGCTGCCGTTCGTGTTGACCTCCACCAAGGACGACCGCGTGCATCCCGGCCACGCGCGCAAATATGTGGCGCGGATGATCGAGCTCGGCATGCCGGTGCTTTATTACGAGAACATCGACGGCGGCCACTCGGCGGCGGCCAATCTCAATGAAGCGGCGCGCCGGCGCGCGCTTGAATATACCTATCTGCTGCAACGCCTTGCTGATTAGGCTGCGCTTGGGAGAGTAAGGCGTCATGAACATCTTGCGCGCCGCGATCGGCATTCTGGCTCTGGCGCTGCTGGGGCTCATCATCTGGGCCTCCACCGCGATGCAGGATCTGCACGGCGGCTTTCTGGATCAGGCGCAGGTGCTGCTCACGCTGCCGTGGGGCGTGACCGGCGTGGTCGATCTTCTGGTCGGCTTCGTGCTGTTTGCGGTGCTGGTGTTTTTGACCGAACGGTCATGGCTGGTGGCTGCGCTCTGGGCTGCGCCGGTTCTGGTGCTGGGCAATGTGTGGGCGGCGATCTGGTTCGTGATCCGCCTGCCGCATCTCGCCAAGCAATTGTCTAAGCCCGATTGGCCCTCGTCCTGAACAGATCGCGCAGCACGTCAGCCAGCATGCGCGCTTCTTCCTCGCGCTGACCGCCCTCGCGCCACGCCACCCCGATCGAGCGCCCCACCACGGGCTCGGCGAACGGGCGCATCGCCACGTGCGCGCCGGCGGCCGCGCCGCCCTCGGCGGCGATCTTGGGCAACAGCGTCACGCCCATGCCGCCGGCCACCATCTGAACCAAGGTCGCAAGGCTGGTGGCGCCGACATCGGCGGAGCGGCGCCCAGGTTCTGAACGGCACACGCTCAGCGCATGCTCGCGCAGGCAATGGCCATCCTCCAACAGCAGCACGTCTTCGTTCTTGAGGTGCGCGGGTTCGAGATCGTTGCGCGTGGCGAGCGGGTGATCTTCCGGGCAGAGCAGCAGGAATTCATCTTCCGCCACCGGCGCGGTGGCGATGCCGTGAGCGCTGTAGGGCAAGGCGATGACGGCGGCGTCCAGCGTGCGCGCGCGCAAGCCTTCGGCTAGGCGTGCGGTCAAATCCTCGCGCAATTGCAGGCGCAGGCGCGGATATTTCTTCTTCAGCAGCGGCAGCACGCGCGGCAGCAGGAAGGGCGCGATCGTCGGAATGGCGCCAAGGCGGAATACGCCGGTGAACGGCTCGCCCGCCGCCTGCACCGCGCGCACCAATTCCTCGACGTCGCGCAGCGTGCGCGCCGCGCGCTCGGCCGCCTCCGCGCCCGCCGGCGTCAGCACCGCGCCGTTGCGCCCGCGCTCCACCAGCACAGCGCCGAGCGCGGCCTCCAATTCCTTGATCCCGGCCGAGAGCGTCGGCTGGGTGACGCCCACCGCTTCGGCGGCTGCGACAAAGCTGCCCTCCGCCCGAATGGCCGTCAGGAACTGAAGTTGACGCAGCGTCGGCAAGGACGAGGCGGGAATTTTCTCTTCCATAGACCCACTCTATCGATATCCTTGGATATATCGA
>CAZWQS010000135.1:0-7466 GCA_964635925.1 uncultured Terricaulis sp.
GCACCAAATTCCATCCCGGTTCGAACGTCGGCCTTGGCCGCGATCACACGCTCTTTGCCCTTTGTCAGGGCCAGGTGCAGTTCGCGACCAAGCGTGATGGCCGCACCTACGTATCCATCGCGCCGATTATGGCGGCGGCGGAATAGGCGAGACGGAAGAGAATTTCCGGATCGCCTGACAAGGGCGATCCGGATCCACGACGAAGCGTGGGGCGCCCGGATCAAGGCGCCCCATTTTCTTTGCCCCACGCGTTGAACGAGCCGGAGGCTCCAATGCGGGACGTGATCGAGATCGAGACAAATAGGCTGCGCCTGAGGGCGCCGCGCATGGCGGATGCGGCCGCGATCGCGCGCTTTGCCGGCGATCCCAAAGTGGCGCGCATGATTTTGCGCGCGCCCGTGCCGTATCTGCCCGTCGCCGCCGAAGGCTGGATCATGACGCTGCGCGCGCGCGCGCCGCTCGGCGAGGATTTCGTGTTCGCCGCCGATCTGGAGGGCGAGGGGCTGATCGGCATGATCGGCGCCCACAAGCGTGCGGATGGATTCGAGATCGGCTATTGGGTCGGCCGCCCCTTTTGGGGGCACGGCTTCGCCACCGAAGCGCTTGAAGCTTTTGTCGCGCAAGCGCAGAGCCTCGGCGCGCTGCACGCGGGGCATTTCATCGACAATCCCGCCTCCGGGCGCGTGCTGCAAAAGGGCGGCTTTGCCTATACCGGCGAGATCGAAGAGGCGTACTCGCTCGGCCGCGGCGCGCGCGCGACGGTGAAGCGCATGCGTTACGCGCCCGAGCGGCGCGAGGTTGGCCTCGGCGCGCGCGTGGCGGCGGTGCATTGAGCGCCGCCGCCGCTTCCGCGCTAACGTACGCCGATCCGCGCAAGCAGATCGCTCAAGAAGCTTTGCACGTTCGCCCAGAGCGCGGCGCCGTTGTCGCCGCCAAGCTGCACGGCGAAGAACACGGCGTAGCCAAGCATGAACAGGAACGGCATGGCGCGTTCGAGCGAGAACCATTTGGCGATCGCGCGTTTGCTTTGGATGGAGCCATACTCGTCGCGCAAAGCGCTCATGCCGAGCGCTTGCTCAAGCGCGTAAACCTCGCGGTATTTCGCGCCGAGCAGCACGATGTAATACGAATTGGACGTGCGCCAGATCACGCAGATCAGCGCCAGGGCGAAGGCGCACCACGCAAACAAAGCGGGGTCGAGCCCCGAATTGCCGCCGGCCAGGAAGGCCAGCGCGCCGACGCCGGCGAGGTTCACGGTCATGAACGTGTTGGACAGCTCGCGCCGCGCCCGCTTGGCGTCGCGCACTTCTTCCACGAGCAGTTTGAAATACTCGAACGTCTGGTCGGCCATTGGTCCCCCCGGCGTGCTGATGCTAGCGCGCCGGCAGGGGGCTGTCTTTAGGTGTCGCGCCTTGGAAACGCCGGGAAACCGGCCTATCTGGGCGCTTGTTGCGGCGCGGAAAAGCGCCGTTGGAGGGTGAAGGCATGGGTCTGCGCGTAGCTGTCGTCGGCGCCACGGGAAATGTGGGCCGCGAAATGCTCGAAATCCTGCACGAACGGCTGTTCCCGGCCGATGAGGTGATCGCCATCGCCTCGCGCCGGTCTGTCGGGGTTGAGGTGAGCTACGGCGAGAAAACCCTCAAATGCAAAGACCTTGAAACGTTCGATTTCAGCGGCGTCGATCTCGTGCTGATGAGCGCGGGCGGGACTGTTTCGAAGGAATGGTCGCCCAAGATCGGCGCGACCGGCGCGGTGGTGATCGACAATTCGAGCGCCTGGCGCATGGACCCGCGCGTGCCGCTGATCGTGCCGGAGGTGAACCCCGACGCGATCGACGGCTACGCCAAGATGAACATCATCGCCAACCCGAATTGCTCGACCGCGCAGCTCGTTGTGGCGCTGAAGCCGCTGCATGACCGCGCCAAGATCAAGCGCGTTGTGGTGGCCACCTATCAATCCGTCTCCGGCGCCGGCAAGGACGGCATGGACGAATTGTGGACGCAAACCCGCGCGCTGTTCGTCAACGATGAAATCAAGCGCGAAAAGTTCACCAAGCAGATCGCCTTCAACGTCATCCCGCACATCGATGTGTTCATGGAGGACGGCTACACGAAGGAAGAATGGAAAATGACGGCGGAGACCAAGAAAATCTTGGATCCCGCCATCAAGCTCACCGCCACCTGCGTGCGCGTGCCGGTGTTCGTGGGCCATTCCGAAGCCGTGAATGTCGAGCTCGAGCAGGAGCTGAGCGCCGAGGAAGCGCAGGACATTCTGCGCGAGGCGCCCGGCATCATGCTGGTCGATAGCCGCGACGATGGCGGCTACATCACCCCGGTCGAAAGCGTCGGCGAGTTCGCGACCTACATCTCGCGCGTGCGCGTCGATCCCACGGTCGAAAACGGCCTCGCCTTCTGGTGCGTCAGCGACAACCTGCGCAAGGGCGCGGCGCTCAACGCGGTGCAGATCGCCGAGCTGATGCTGAACCGCGGCCTGTTCCGGCGACTGGCGGCCTAGCATCCAGCGGGATGTGAGCAGCGCTGACATCCTTTGTTAGAAAATGTGTTCCGCCACCCGTCGCAAGGCGGGTGGCGGTTTCGCGTCAGGCGCCCACATAAGGCGCGAGGGAATTCCATGCGCATTGAGATCGTGATCGAGCCGCCGTCGGCGGCGGATGTGGGCGTCATGCCCGCGCGGGCCGCGTCGTGACCGCGGCCACCCCGCCGTTTTCGCCCGGCGAAGCCGATCGCCGCGCCGGCTTCATCGCCGCCGCGGCCGCCTACGTCATGTGGGGCTTCCTGCCGCTTTATCTGAAGCTGATGCAGGCGGTGGACGTGCGCGAGGTGCTGGCCCAGCGCATCGTGTGGTGCGTGCCGGCGGCCGTGATCGCGGTGGTCGTGATGAGCGGCTGGCGGCGTGGTTGGAACGATTTGATCACCGCGCTGCGGCCGCGCCTGCTGGGCGCGCTCACGCTTTCAGCCGTGTTCATCTTCCTAAATTGGGGCCTCTATGTTTGGCTCGTGCTTGAGCAGCGCGTGATCGAAAGCTCGCTGGCGTATTTTCTTTCCCCGCTCGTCAGCGTCGCCATCGGCGTGGCGTTCTTCGGCGAGAAAATCCGCGCGCTGCAAGTCGCGGCGCTGCTGCTCGCGCTCGCGGGTGTGATCGTGCAGGGGATTGCGGTGGGCGCCCCGCCTTGGGCGGCGCTGGCGCTCTGCGCCACGTGGCAGGCGTACGCTGTCATTCGCAAGCGCGCGGCGGTGCCGGCGGCGACGGGACTTTTGATCGAAACCCTGGCGCTGACGCCGGCCGCGGCCGGTCTGCTCTGGTGGACGGCGCAGGCCGCGCCGCTTTCGTTCGGCGCCGATTGGGGGCTGACCTTCGTGCTCGCGTTCGCCGGCGTGGTCACGGCGGTGCCGCTGATGGCGTTCGCCTTCGGCGCGCGGCGCGTGTCGTTCACAGCGCTCGGCCTGCTGCAATTTCTGGCCCCCACGCTGCAATTTTCAACTGGCGTCGCCTTTGGCGAGCCGTTCACCCTCTTGCGCGGGATCAGTTTTGCGCTGATCTGGGCGGGCCTGGGCTTCTTCGCCTGGGACACGCTAAAGCGTCGGACCTGAAATGCGGCCTAAGCTTTGGATCACCCGCCGCGTCGCATTTCAGGCCCACAAGACGCTTTAGATTCATATATATTTCTAAAGCAACTTATGGACTTTAAATTCGCTCGTGGCTCGCCATCAAACTCAGGCGAATTTAAAGTCCGTTGCTTTAAGACGCGCCCAACAGGTATGAGCGATACAGTCTATTACGCCATCGGCGACGTGCACGGCGAAGACGCCAAACTCGCGCTGCTGCACGATTACGTCCGCGAAGACGCGCAGCGCCTGGGCGTTGCGCCGTTCTTCGTGCACCTGGGCGATCTGATCGATCGCGGCCCCGATAGCCGCGCCGTTGTGGCGCGCGTAATGCGCTCGCATGCGGACAACGCCGCGCGCGCAGTGACGCTGAAGGGCAATCACGAAGAGCTGATGCTGCACGCCTACGTGAAGCGCGAGTCGATCGGCGTCTATCATTGGGCGGAAAACGGCGGCGACGAAACTATCGCCTCCTATAAGCGTACGAATGGCGATCACGACGATTGGCGCGATGCAATCGATCGCGATCACCTCGATTGGATGCGCGCCTTGCCGGCGATTTGGCGCGACGAGGGCCGCCGCATCGCCTTCGTGCATGGCGGCATCGATCCGGCGACCTTTCCCAATTGCAGCGACGACATCCGCATGTGGACGCGCTCGGATAAGTTCTTCAATCCGGCCCGCTGGCCTACGCGCCCCGAACTTGATGGCCTTATTGTCGTACACGGTCACACGCCCACGCACGATTTTGCGCCGCACCTCGGCCCACGCCGCATCAATGTGGATACTGGCGCTTGTTTCGGCGGCCCGCTGACATGCGTGGTGCTGGCGCCCGAAGAAAAGCCGCGTTTTCTCTACGCGCGCTAGCTTGACGCTTCCCCGCTCGCGCCCCGCATCATCAAGTGCGGGCTTGGCGGGGAAGCGGGCCGGCATGTTGCGCGGCGAGAATACGCGCCAGGCCGCGCCTTCAGCCTCACAAGCAATCGTACAGCGCCTCGATCAGCCGCAAGCTGCGCGGATCGCCGGCCACATAGTGCGAATGTTTGCTCATCACGTAGCCCGCCGCCACGCCCGTTTTCGGATCGCCGAAGCCGCATGAGCCGCCCGCGCCCGAATGGCCGAACGCCTCTTCGTTGGGGCCATAGAAACGGTTGGAATTGCCCATGATCCCCGTGCGCCAATCCACGTCGAACGGCAGCACCAGATCGGCGCCCTTGAAGCGTTCTTGCGTCAGCGCCGCAAAGCCGCCGGGAGAAAGCAGGCGCTCGCCGGAGATTTCGCCGCCCGTCGCATAAAGCTCATAAAGGCGCGCCACCGCCAACGCTGTTGCATGGCCGTTCGCGGAGGGAATCTCGATCCGCCGCCATTGCGTCGAGCCGCGCTGCGGCGCCGACCATGGCGTGAAGAACGCCGCTTTGCGCGCCGGCGTGATCTCGCCGAAATCGGCCACCCGCGAAGGCTTCCTCATTTCCGCCGCGCGCACATGTTCGCTTTCAGGCGTGCCGATCTGGAAATCGACGCCGTGCGGGCCGCAAATTTCTTCGCGCAGGATTGTCCCGAGCGAACGCTCCGAAGCGCGCAGCGCGATCTCGCCCACGATATAGCCCCAGGTGAGCGGATGATAACCACTGGCCGCGCCCGGCTCCCACAACGGTTCAAGCCCCGCGATCGCATCCGCGCACGCGGGCGGATCGAGCCAGAGATCGGGGTCGATCTTATGCAGGAAGCCTGGCACGCCGGCTTGATGTGCGAGCGTTTGCCCGATCGTGACCTTGTCTTTCTCATGCGCGGCGAACGCGGGCCAAAGCGCGGCGAGCGGCGCCTCGTAATCGATCAGGCCGCGATCAGCCAGCCACGCCATCACGATCGCGGACACGCCCTTGGTGGTGGAATAGACGGGCACGATGGTGTCGCGCGCCCAAGGCTTGGTTTGCGCGCGATCGGCCCAGCCGCCCCAGATATCGACCAGCACCTCGCCGCCGCACACGGCCGCAAAGCCCGCGCCGAGTTCTTCGGCCAGCCCCGCATCGAACACCTCGCGCACGCGTTCAAATCCGGGCGCGATGTAGCCTTCCGCCATATCAAGCAATCTCCAGGCGCGCCGCTTGCGGCCATGTCACCGGCTCTTCAAGCAAATCCTGCGCTTGGGGCAACGCCAAATCTTCGCTTTCCGCAGCCAGCGAGCGAACAATCACGTCATAAACCGCGCCGGTGGCCGCTTCCAGCGCCACAGCCGGCGTTTCCCCACGCACGCGCCGCGCCGTGAAGAGGGCGGTGAAAAGATCGCCGGTTCCTTTCGGCGCGCGCGGCAGGCGCGCAGTCTCGCAGAACCAATCCCCGCCTGGCGCGGCGTAGAGATTACCGATGCCGATGGCGCTGCGGATGGAGGAAATCAGCACAGGCTTGCCGAAGCGCCGCGCCGCATCGCGCGCAGCGTCCAAGCCGTCGATCGTCCTGTTGGTGAGTAAGCCGAGTTCGAACGCATTGGGCGCCAGCCAATCGGCGTGCGGCGCAAGCCCGTTCACCATCGCATCCGCGAGCGCGTCCTTCACGTACACCTTGCCGTCATCGCCCAGCACGGGATCGCACACGAACACGGCCTTCGGGTTCGCCGCCTTCACGCGCTCGACGATATCGAGGATCGGCGCCACCTGATCGCTTTCGCCGAGATAGCCGGTCAGCACTGCGTCGATCTCGCCCAACACGCCTGAGGCCGCGAGCCCTTCCAGCAAGCCGCCTAAAAATTCAGCAGGCACGGCGCCGCCGCCCGGCGCGCCAAGGTCAGGCCGGCGCCCCAGAATGATGCTCGGTGCTTGCAGCACGCGCACGCCCAGCCGCTCCATCGCGAACGCCGCGACAGAATTACCCACGCGCGCGCCGACCACCTGGCTTTGAATCGACAGGATCGTGGGCGGGCGGCTAGTAAGATCGGCCATGGCAGGCAAATCTCGCCTGCGCCGCGCAATCGAGCAAGAGATGAGCACAATCCGCCCGCGCCGTTCATGCCTTTATATGCCCGGCGCCAACGCCAAGGCGTTGGAAAAGGCCAAGACGCTTCCCGCCGACGTGCTGCTGCTCGATCTGGAAGATTCCGTCGCGCCTGAAGCCAAGGAAAGCGCGCGCGATGCGGTCGCCGCCGCAGTGAAGGCCGGCGGCTATGGCAAGCGCGAGGTGATCGTGCGCGTGAACGCGCTCTCCACGCCCTGGGGCAGGGAGGATATCCGCGCCGCCTGCGCCGCGGGGTCGGACGGCGTGCTCGCGCCGAAAGTCTCCAGCGCCGAAGATGTCGTCGCGCTCGATGACGCGCTGACCGAGGCGGGCCTGCCCGAAGACGCCACGCTCTGGGCCATGATCGAAACGCCGCGCGCATTCCTGAACATCGCCGAGATCGCCGCCGCCGCGAAAGCCACGCGCCTCGCGGTGTTCGTGCTCGGCCTCAACGACTACGCCAAGGAAACCCGCGCCCGCGCCATACCCGGCCGCGCGCCGTTCACCTATGCGCTGGGCGCCGCCATCGCCGCCGCGCGCGCCGAAGGGCTCGTCGCCATCGACGGCGTCTTCAACGATATCGGCGATCAGCGCGGTTTCGAGGATGAGTGCAAGCAGGGCCTGGAGTTCGGTTTCGACGGCAAGACCTTGATCCACCCCAGCCAGATCGAAACCTGCAATTTGATCTTCGCCCCCAGCCCCGACGAAATCGCCCGCGCCCGCGCCGTGATTGACGCGTTCGCGGCGCCCGAGAACGCCGGCAAGGGCGTGATCAAGGTGGACGGCAAGATGACGGAATTGCTGCACCTGGAAGAAGCCCGCCGCGTGGTGGCGGTGGCGGAGGCGATTAGC
>CAZWQS010000136.1:0-7449 GCA_964635925.1 uncultured Terricaulis sp.
GTCGCCCCCGCGTTAGCGGCGGGCTGCACCATGGTGCTGAAGCCCTCCGAACTCGCGCCGCTGAACGCCATTCTGTTCGCGGAAATTCTCGATGAAGCCGGCGTGCCGCCTGGCGTGTTCAACTTGGTCAACGGGGATGGGCCGGGCGTGGGCGCGGTGCTTTCCCAGCACCCGGACGTCGATATGGTGAGCTTCACCGGCTCGACGCGCGCGGGCGTCGCGATTTCTAAAGCCGCCGCCGATACGGTGAAGCGCGTGTCGCTGGAACTGGGCGGCAAGAGCCCGAACATCATTCTGGATGACGCCGATCTGCAAAAGGCTGTGTCCGCCGGCATGTTCCACATGGCGATGAACACGGGGCAAAGCTGCAACGCGCCCTCGCGCATGCTGGCGCCGAAGAAGAAATACGAAGAGGTCGTCGCCATCGCCGCCGCCACGGCGAACGCGATCAAGGTGCAAAACCCCGCCGAGGCCGAGCCGCGCGCGATTGGGCCGCTGGCGAACGCCAACCAGTTCCAGAAGGTGCAGGCGCTCATTCAGAAAGGCATCGATGAGGGCGCGCGCGTGGCCGCTGGCGGCGTGGGCCGCCCCGAAGGCTTCAACCGCGGGTATTTCGTGCGCCCCACCGTGTTCGCGGACGTGACCCCGCAAATGACGATCTCGCGCGAAGAAATCTTCGGCCCGGTGCTGGCGATCCTGCCCTACGACACCGAGGAAGAAGCTATCGCCATGGCCAACGACACGCCCTACGGCCTCGCGGCGTATGTGCAAGGCAGCCCAGAGCGCGCACGCGCCGTTGCGCGCCGCTTGCGCGCGGGCACGGTGAGCCTCAACGGAACGCAAGCCAACATGGCCGTGCCGTTCGGCGGCTACAAGCAATCGGGCAATGGGCGCGAATGGGGCAAGTTCGGCCTTGAAGAATTCCTTGAGGTGAAGGCCGTGCCCGGCTGGGAGTAAACGCGGGCTAAACGGCGCCTTCACCGCGCTTTAGGCATAATCGGCCAGGGTGCGGGCCATGAGCACGCCCACCCCCTTCGCCGAAGCCTTCGACGCGATCGATCCCGCGCGCGCCAACCGCGCCGCCATCGATCGCGCCAATACGCCGCAGGAGCCGGGCTTTTATCTGCTGGACGATGACGGCGGCCGCTTCGTGGTGGACCGTACGCTTGGCGTGGTGTCGCTGCGCGATGCGAGCATTCTCGACGTTGAGCGCGGCAGCGTGCGCACGGTCAAACTCTGCGTGATCGAGCCTTCCGGCGCGCGCTACGACCTGGAGATGAAGCTGCGCCTGACCGGGCCGGTGCCGGCGATGGTGGGCGCGGAAGACATCGACTTTTTAGCCGGCGCGCCCAGCATCGATCCGCCAGCGCAAACGACGCCCGCCCCGCGCGCCGCGCCATGGAGCGCCTATGCCGCCGCGACCGCGCACGCCAGCGCCGCCGCGATCAACGAAACCGCGCGTTTCGGCGCCGCGATCGATCGCCCCGCCGCGCCCGCGGCGCCGGGGCCGTATCGCTTGCATCTTTTCACGCCGCTGCCGCCGCACGCGGAAAAAACCGCGCTCTGGTCGCTCTAAAACGGCAAAATCTTGCGCGCTGGCGCACACCCATTGAAAATCCGCGCGCACCAGCCGAGAACGGGCGAAACTTGTTCTCGGGAGGCCCCTCGTGGCGGAAAAGAAATGGCGCAAGCGCACGCTCGGCAATCGCCCGCTAAAGCCTGAAACTCTGATGATGGGCTTTGGCTATGACCCGATGCTCTCGGAAGGCTCGCTAAAGCCGCCGCAATTTCAGACCTCCACGTTCGTGTTCAAGAACGCGCAGGACGGAAAAGATTTTTTCGCCACCATGCAGGGGCGCAAGAAAATGGGGCCGGACGAAGAGCCGGGCCTCATCTATTCGCGCTTCAACAACCCGAACATGGAGGTGCTGGAAGATCGCCTGGCGCTTTGGGACGAAGCGGAGGCCTCGCTGGCGTTCGGCTCCGGCATGTCGGCGATTTCAACCGCACTTTGGGCCTATCTCCGGCCTGGCGACATCGTGCTGCAAAGCCGCCCGATCTATGGCGGCACCGAAACCTTGATCCACTCGATCCTGCCCGAGTTTGACATCACGCAGATCGGCTTCGGCATCGAAGAAGGCAACGAGCCAATGTTCGCCGCCGCCGAGGAAGCCAAAAAGCAGATCAAATCCGGCGCGCGCAAGCGCGTGGGCGCCATCTTCCTGGAAACGCCGGCCAACCCCACCAATGGCCTGGCCGACATCGCCGCCGCGCGCGAAATGTCGGAAGACCTCGCCATCGGCGGCACGCGCCCGCCCGTGATCGTCGACAACACGATGCTGGGGCCGATCTTCTCCACCCCGCTGGCGCATGGCGCAGACATCGTGGTGATGTCGCTGACCAAATATGTGGGCGGGCACTCCGATCTGATCGCCGGCAGCGCTTCGGGGACGAAGGCGATGCTGGCGCCTGTCCGGCGCATGCGCTCCACGCTCGGCACCATGGCTGATCCGCACACCGCGTGGTTGCTAATGCGCTCGCTCGAAACGCTCAAGCTACGCATGGAAGCCGGCGCGGCCAGCGCCAAGAAAATCGCCGAATATCTGCGCGATCATCCGAAGATCGACAATGTCTGGTATCTGGATTTCCTGCCGAAGGATCACATCGATCGGCCGGTCCACGAAAAGCAAAACAAGAGCGCGGGCTCGACCTTCTCGTTCGAGGTAAAGGGCGGAGAAGCCGCCGCCTTCCGCCTGCTGGACCGGTTGCAAGTGATCAAACTCGCGGTCAGCCTTGGCGGCACCGAAACGCTCGCCTCGCACCCCGCGGCGATGACGCACTCGGGCATGCCCGCGGACGAGTTGGCGACATTCTCGATAACGCCCGGCCTTATCCGCATCTCGATCGGCATCGAGGATACCGAGGACCTGATCGCGGATTTGGCGCAGGCGCTGGACGGGGTTTGAACACGCCCATTTTCTCCCGAGAGAGACGGGCCGCTTAAGGCGTTTCTTGGATGGAGCGCAGATACGCGATCAGCGCATCCGCGCCTTGCGGGTTGAACTGGAAATCCGGCATCTGGTGATTCACCTGGATGCCGGCGATCAGCTCCTCCTCCAGCGCATCGGCGCTGTAACGCGCGAGCACGCGCCGCAACGGCGGCGCCTCCGCAACTGGGCTGGCGCCATATTCGCCAACGGCGTGGCACGCCGCGCACTGCGCTTCGGCGATGTCGCGGCCATCGCGCGCCAGATCGGCTTGCGTGGGTTCGATCGACGGGCCCGGCTGCGCCGCGCACGCACCCAGCGCCAACGCGAGTATCACGGAACTGAGACGAAGCATGTGCGACCCCTCCTTGGCTTGGCTTAGCACGAATGCGCGCGCATATCTAATCCATGGCGATTCCCGCACACACAACCGATTCCCCCGTCAGCGACGCGATGACGGCGCTGGACGAACGAACGCCTGTCGTGTTCGTGACCGGACGCGCGGGCACCGGCAAAAGCCATTTCATCCGCTCGCTGGTTGAGGCCGATCCCGGCTTTCCCCAAGCGCTGCTGGCGCCGACGGGCCTGGCCGCCATGAATATCGGCGGGCAGACGGTGCATTCGTTCTTCGGCTTTCCCCCGCGCCCGCTGATCGGCAATTTGGAAAAACCCAGTTGGTTTTTCACGCGCACCGCGCGCGCGATCCGGCGCCTGATCGTGGACGAAGTCTCGATGCTGCGCGCCGATGTGATGGACGCGATGAACACGCACCTGCAAGTGGCGCGCAAAAGCTCGCGGCCCTTCGGCGGCGTGCAGATGCTGCTGGTGGGCGATTTCTATCAGCTCCCGCCCGTGGTGCGCGGCGATGAAAGCCAATTGCTGGAAGATGCGGGCTATAACAGCCCTTACGCCTTCTCCGCCCACGTGTTGCGCGACGCGCCGCTGAGCGCGGTCGAGCTCACCGAGGTGCACCGCCAGACCGACCGCGATTTCATCGCGCTCCTCTCGGCCTTGCGCGAAATGCGCGGCGTGCAGGATGCGGTGGAGACGTTGAACGACGCGTGCCTCGGGCGCGTGCTGGAGAGGCGCCCGGTTCTCCTCTGCGCCACCAACGCGGTGGCGGATAATTATAACGCGCGCGGCCTGGCCGGCCTGCCGGGCTCGGGCATGAAATTCGCCGGCGCGTTCGAGGGCGAAACGCCCAAGGCGCAAGGCGGTGATCGCTTTCCCGCGCCGTGGGAGCTGGTGCTGAAGCACGGCGCACGCGTGATCTTCACGCAAAACGACAGCGAAGGCCGCTGGGTGAACGGCACTTTGGGCACAGTGACGCGCCTGGAAGACACGCTCGTCACCGTCGAGAAGGACGACGGCAAGGAGGTCGAGGTCGAGCGCGCGGTGTGGCCGCAGGCGCGCTGGGTGTGGAACGCCGCCGAGAAGAAGATGGAGGTGAAAGAGGAATACAAATACGTGCAATTCCCCCTCGCCCCCGCCTGGGCGCTAACTATCCACAAAGCGCAAGGCATGACGCTGGATGCCGTGGAGATCGATTTGGGACGCGGCGCATTCGCGCCGGGGCAGACGTATGTTGCGCTCTCACGCGCGCGTTCGATGGAAGGCTTGAGTCTGGCGCGGCCGATGAGCGTGCGCGACGTGCAGGTCGATCCCGCGATTGCAGAAGGGCTAAGCCGCTTGGGGCTATAGACGCGAGCGGCCTTCGCTGGCGGCTTGCAAACTTCGCGTATCGGGAAAAACGCCCACGTGCGGGGCGCGCAGCAGAAGCCAATCGTATTGGCGAAGCTGCTCGAAGATTGGCCGGAAGTGGTCAAGCAATTCTTCGTCGCTGCGCAGCTCGCCTTCCATTTCGGCGCGCACGCCAGCGAAGATTGTACGCCAATCGCTTGAGCCATCAATACCTTGGAGAATGGCGGTCGCTACGGGATCGGGCGCAATGTCAAATTCGAATCCGGACTCATGGCGCACTCGGAGGAAGCCATTTCCGCTGCGTCGCAACGCATCGCCGAGCTGGGGCCCGAATCCCTTGTATTGGGCATCCGGGAAGAAAAACGGCACGTCCGTCAACGCACCAAGCTTCGCTTGCATATCGGGCTGGTTCGACAAATAGAATACATGCTTGGTGAAAAGGCCAACCATCAGTTCGGCGACGCCTTGTTGCGCCGCCCGATCGAGCTTTTCTATCGTCTGCAAGAGCTCCGCATCGCGGATAAATTGCGATGGCTGGTACGCCATACGCAATTTTACGTCACAAAACTCAATCAAGTGCAGGCCGGCCTCGGAGAGGAGCGCGTAAACCTCACCGATGCTGTAGGCGGCATCCTGTTCGTGCAGAAGCAGATCGTAGAGCCCGCTATCGCCGAGCTTGCGGTGGTCGCTCAGATACCGTTCGTTGTGCTGAAACCAATTGCTCTCCGGCAACGCCGCCAGAACCCGCCTTGTATTGGCGACTTTCTCCTCCGGTGAGCCGCCATCGCCATTAATCAGCCGCATCAATTGCTGGAGCTGATAGATGCCTGTACGCCCGTACTTCCCGTAAATCAAAATGCCCATTCCGCCCTGCGGCTTGAGAACTGATTTAAGCGCGAGCAGGCCCGCAAGCGGATCCGCCAGATGATGCAGCACGCCGGTGCAGCTGATGTAGTCAAACGCGCCAATCTGTTCCGGCGACAGCGTAAGCAAAGAATCGTTGATCCAGCGGATGTTGTCGAGCTTACGGATCGCTGCGCGTTCCTGCGCCACTTCCATCGACGCCCTGCTGATGTCCATATAAACAACCTCGCCGCCCCGCTCTCGCAATTGCTCGGCGAGGTAAATGGTGGAGTCGCCCGTGCCTCCGCCCGCCACCAGCACGCGGGCGCCGCGAAAATCATTCCGTCCTTTGAAGCAATAGAAGTTCACGAGCGTCAGCCGGTCGATGAGCACTTCGAGCAGGCGGCCGCGCTCGTCCGCAGGCGCGCGCGGCGGGTATGGATAGCGCTCATATTGCGCCCGCACCTTCTCCATCTGACGGCGTTTCCCACGTGACTTCAGCCACGCGGATGCAAATCGAAGATGTCCTGGATGCGTCAGCCATAGCTGCTTGCGACGAGCGGCGGACTAAGCGCGACGGATCGCCAGACAGCCTAAGCGAACGCCCGGCGCGGACTAGCGGTATGCTCGGCCAGCGTGTTAGCGCCGCCGTCAACCTCGCTCAGCTTAACGTCATAGCCCCATAGGTCGGCCACGTGCTGCAGCACTTTTTGCGCGTCATTCTCTTCCAGCACCATGCCGTCGAGGACGCGGTGTTGCATGATGAGTTTGCGATCGCCCGCCAGATCCACATCCATGATCTGAATATCGGGGTCGCGGTAAGCGATGTCGTAGTGCTTGGAGAGCGCGCGCTTGATGTTGCGATAGCCGCGCTCGTCATGGATGGCGGTGACCTCCATCTCCTCGGCGTCCTCATCATTCAAAACGCGGAAGAAACCGAAATCTCGGATCACGCGCGGGCTGAGATATTGCGAGACGAAGCTTTCGTCGCGGTAATTCGCCCAGATATCGCGCAGCGCGCCGTAGGCATCGCCGCAGCCGGCGATGTCGGGCAGCCATTCGCGGTCTTCATCGGTAGGATTGAGCGCGGCGCGCTCGATGTCGCAGCACATGGCAAAGCCAAGCGAATATGGATTAATGCCCGAATAGCGGCGGTCGTCGAAATCGGGCTGCATCACCACGCTGGTGTGCGAGTGGATGAATTCGAGGAACGCGCCATCGTCGATCTGGCCTTTTTCGTGCAGGCGATTCATCACGCGATGGTGCGTGTAAGTCGCACAGCCTTCGTTCATCACCTTGGTTTGGCGCTGGGGATAGAAATACTGGTTGATCAGCCGCACGATGCGCAGAATTTCGCGCTGCCAGGGTGCAAGCCGCGGCGCGGTCTTTTCCAGGAAATAAAGCAGGTTTTCTTCCGGCAGCCCGAGAAGCGCGCGGCGGCGCTCGTCATCGTCCTTGCTGGCTTTGCGCTTGCCTTGCGGCACTGTGCGCCAAAGATCGTTGAACAATTGTTCGCCATGGCGGCGGCGATCCTCCTCGCGCTTCTGCTCGGAGCGCAAATCCGGCATGCGCTTGCGCGGGAAGCGGTGCACGCCGTGGCTTTGCAGCGCGTGCGCGGCATCGAGCACGCGCTCCACCGCCTCCTGCCCATAGCGATCTTCGCACTTGGCGATGAAGCCGCGCGCGAACTCAAGATAATCGAGAATGCCGTCGGCATCCGTCCATTGCTTGAAGACATAATTGTTCTTGAAGAAATGGCTGTGCCCGTAGCCCGCGTGCGCTATCACGAGCGTCTGCATCGTCGCGGAGTTTTCCTCCATGATGTAGACAAGGCACGGATTGGAATTGATCACGATCTCATAGGCGAGGCCCTGATAGCCCTTGCGATACAGCGCCTCGTTGCGCGCGAATTCCTTGC
>CAZWQS010000137.1:0-7387 GCA_964635925.1 uncultured Terricaulis sp.
GATTGCCGCCATAGGGCGCGAGCGTGAGATAAGCGGCGAGGATTTCGCGCTTGCTCATGCGCGCTTCGATCTGCATCGCGCGCAGAATTTCGATCAGCTTGGAACCGATCGTGCGCGGGCGCGGCTCAAGCAGGCGCGCGAGCTGCATGGTGATGGTGGAGCCGCCCTGCGTGATACGGCCCTGGCGCAGATACGACACGCTCGCGCGCGCCAGCGCGATGGGATCGAAACCGGGGTGAAACCAGAAGCGCTCATCCTCGATGGCGATCAGGCGGCGCTGGAACTCCGGGTCGATTTCATCCAGGCGCGCTTCGAGGCGCCATGTGCCTTGGCTCGTCGTGAACGCCATCAGCCATCCGCCGTTGCGGTCCACCACGACAGGCGACACCTCGCGCACGCGCTGCAAGGGCGGTGGGAAAATCTGATCGAGCGAGAAGATCGTGAGCATGAGCACAATCAGCGCCCATGCCCACGGCTTTTGCTTTTCGTTCAGAGGCAGAGGATAGCGCGGGCCGCGCCTCATTTCCCCCTCTCCCTTGCGGAGAGGGGGTTGGGGGGTGAGGGGCGTGCAAACGCGTCAGGCGCCTGCATGTCGGAACGCCCCTCCTCCCCTACCCCTCCTCCGCAAGGGAGGAGGGGACGCGATACTTGTGAAGGTCCGCGCATGTTCATGGGCGGGCGCTAGCTCCGCGGCGCGATGCGCAGCGTGTTCGTGCTGGTGCGCGCCATCACGCCGGGGCGGTACATATCCTCCACTTGCGCGGCCGGCAGCGTGTAGCGGCCGGGCGTCACCGCGCGCGCGATGTAGGCGTAGCGGAACGCGCCGCGCAGATCGGCCGAGGCCACGAAACGGTCATCGCGCGATTCCGCCACTTGGGTGTGCGTGATCTGCCCGATCCAGGCGAACGCGCCGTCGCGGCGCGTGCCGTCCCAGCGGGTTTCGCCTGTACCGTCTTCCGGGCCGAGCAGCGTTTCGATCTCGAGCCCCGCGGGCAACAGATCGACCAGCACGGTCGGATACGTGCGCGCGCCTTCCGGCTGGCCGGAGATGACGACGATCACGCGATCGCCCTGGCGCAGATTGCCGAGGTCGGCGCTCGTTCCATCCAAGCGATAGACGCTCTTGCTGATCGAATAGCCCGCCGACATGGACGGCGGCGCTTCGATTGGCGCGCCGGAGGTTTGCAGCGTGCGCCACACCGGCCCGCGCGCGGCGTTGGCGAACACCAAACCGGCGGCGAGACGCTGCGCATCCGCCATCACGCGCCGCTCCGGCAGCGGCTGGCCGTTCATCGTGACGTTCACCGGGCCGGCGCGCTCCAACAGCGCGTTGGCGGCGAGCAGCAGATGCACTTGCTCTTGCGTCATCAAGCGGCCCGCGTCGGGCGCATCGCGCTCAAGGCGCTGGCGCAGGCGATCGACCAACTCCGTCTCCCCCGCTTCAGCGGCGAGCGCGAGCACGCCGGCCACGTCGCGCAGCGGCGTTTGATACCAATCGCCGCTGTTGCGATAGCCGATCGCGCGCTCGGCCATGCGGAACGCATTACGCGCGCGGGCGCGATCGCCGAGATGATAAAGCGCCGCCGCGATGTGCGCGCGCGCCAACGGCGAAGGCTCGTTGTTCAAGCGCGCATCGTGGAAATAGCGCACTTGGCCAATATCGGCCTGCCCGCCCTTAGCCAGCACATAGAGCGCATAGGCCGCGGCGCGCGAGCGCAGCAATTCGTTTGAATCGCTCGAGCCCGGCCAGCGATAGACCTCGAACTGATAGCCGACGCCCCCGAAATCGTTGAGCCGCGCCACGCGGCGCAGCCCCGCATACGCCTGCTCCAGCGGCTGGCGCGGCACGGCATAGCCGGCGCGTTGCGCGCGCTGCAGGAAATCGACCGCGTAAGCGCCGATCCAGGGCGAGGCATAGCTATCGCCCGCGCGCCAAAGCCCGATGGAGCCATCCGGCGCCTGGCGATCGAGGATTTGCGTGGCCGCTTCCTGAATGCGGCGCGTAATGCGCGCATCCGCGTCGCGGCCCGCGTCGCTGGCGAGCGTGTTGTAATAGAGCAGCGGCATCGCCACCGAAACGAGCTGTTCGGTGCAGCCGTACGGATAGCGATAAAGCTCATCCAGCAATGGCGCGGGATCGATGCCCGCGAGGTTGGAGAACGAGATCAGCGCCTGCCCATCGCTTCGGAAGCGTGCAAGCGCGTTTCCTGACGCGCGCCAGGAGGCGCCCGCATTGAGCGGAGCGGTTTCCGTGATGGTAATCGGCAGGTATGGCGCGCGCGTTTGGATATCGTAGGTGCGCGAGATCGCGGTGAAGCCTTGCGGGCCTTCCAGGCGGAGCGCGATCTGTCCAACGCCGAGCGGGCCGCCTGTGATCGGAATCAACGCGGTTTGCCGTTGGCCGCGCGCCAGTTGGAAACGCCGAGGCTGGGCGGCGATTTGTGCGGTGTCCGAACCAGAGATCGTCACCGTGTACGTGCCGGGCGGGCCTTCCACGTTATCGATATTGAGCGCGCCTTGCGCCTCATCGCCGGGGGCGAGGAAGCGCGGCAGGATGAGTTCGGCCACGACCGGATCGCGGACGATGATCTCTTCCGCATACTGCCCCAACGCGGTTTCGCTCCACGCCACCGCCATCAGACGCAGCGTGCCGTTGAAGTCAGGGATGTCGAGCGGGATGCTCGCACGCCCGTTTCGCACCTCCACGATGTCGGAGACGAGCGCCACCGTGCGCGTGGGCACCACGGTGAGCCCTTCGCCGCCGAGGCTGTCGCCGCCCTGCCGCGCCGTCGCCGGCGCGCCGAGGTTTGGATTGAGCAAGCGCCCGTAATCGTCGCGCAGATCGACGCCGAGCGCGCGGCGGCCGAAGAAATACTCGACCGGGTTCGGGCTCTGGTAGCGCGTGAGGCCAAGGATGCCTTCGTCCACCATGGCGATGGCGACGCGCACGCGCTCCCCGCCCGGCGCGTTGCGCACCTGGATCGGGATCTCCACGCGCGTGTTCGGCCGCACATTGCGCAAGCCTTCGCCGGCGATTACCTCAAGCGTGCGGTTGGCCATGTCGACCGGCACGTACGCCACGCCGACCGCGCGGCGCGGCACCGGCAAGTTCACCGGATCGCGCGGCGTCATCACGGTGACGAGCACGTACGCGCCCGAGCCCCAATCGGCCGTGACCGGCACATCGATTGTGGTTCCGTTTTCACCCACGCGCACCGTGCGCGTTTCCAGCACGCGATCCGTCGCGATCACGACTTGCGCTTCGCCGGGATACGGCGCGCGGATTTGCACGCGCGCGCGCGCGCCGGGGCGCACTGGATTTTCCGGGCCAACCACCGTGACCATATCCGGCGTCGCATCGTCGTCCGCCGGGCCGCCCCAGCCAACGCCGAAGCGCTGCGAACTCTCCGCGCCAGAGCGCGGATCGCGCACGATCAGGCGATAGGCGCCTTCACGCAGATCATCCTTGGCGATGCGCAGCGGCTCGCCCGCGGGAATGTCAATTGTGGCGCCATCGACGGGAATGTCGCGCCCCGTGCGCCGCCAGCGCCATTGGCCGTTATCAAGATACCAATCGTAGCTCCAATCCTCGCGCACCAATTGCCATTGCAGGCCGCGCACGCCCACGCGATTGCCCTGGGCGTTCAACGCGATGACATCATACGCCACGCGCTCGCCCGCACCGGCGCGGCGGTTTTCAAACGTGGGCTTGAGGCCAATGTAAAGATCGCGCGTGCGCACCGGCACGGCGAAGCCCTCACGCACCACGCGCCCGCCCGGATCGGCGACCGAGGCGATCATGCGCGCGCGCAGCGGCAGCGTCGTATCCGGCGCTTCCGGCAGCGTCAGCGAAAGCTGCGCCGCGCCCTGCCCGTCGGTGACGGTTGAGGGCAATTGGAAGAAGCGCTCGTCAAAGCTCTCGTCGGCGCGGCCGAATGCGTAGCCTTCTTGTTGTGGGAACGGGTTGGGATCGATGGTGAGGCGCCCTTCCGCCTCGACCGCCAGGCCCGAGCCCGGCGCGCCATAGAGGAAATCAGCCTGCACATTGACGGGGCGGGTTTGCCCCGCGCGCAGGATCGCATCGTTGGCCTCCACGCGCACGCGCAGGCGCTGCGGCACGAAATCCTCGACCGACCAGCTTACCTCGCCGGCGGCGGCCTCCTGGCCGTCCACATTGAGCACCGCGCGCCACATGCCGCGCGGGGCGGAGCGATCGATCTGGATGTTCTTGGCGATGGCGCCGCCATCGACGGCCTCGCTCATGCGGATGCGCCGCGCCTCTGTGCCATTGGGGCGATAGACGATGAGCGTGGATTGGCGATCGGAGATGGCGCGGCCGACGGAATCGCGCACCAGCCCGATCAGGCGCACGCGCTCGCCGGGACGGTAGATGCCGCGCTCGGTGTAAAGATATGCGTCCACGTCGCCCGGCGCGCGCCGGCCGTCGACGCCGCGATCGGAAAGATCGACGCCAGGGCGGCGCAGATCGAGCGCGGCGAAATCGCCGCGTTCGCCGTACGCCATCACGTAGCGCGCGCGCGCGGGGCCGTCGCCGTTCACCAGCGCGTCAGCGAAGCGCACACGGCCTTCGGAATCGGTGCGGGCGCGGGCGAGTTCTTCGTTGTTTTCCGCGATCAAAGTCAGCGTGATATTGCCCATGGGCCGCGCCGTGCGCAGCGAGCGGACGACGACATCAAGCCCGGTGGCGCCGGAGAAGCTCTGCAGCGCCATATCGGTGTAGAGAATCCAGCGATAGGCGGAGGCGACGCTGTTGTTATCGTTGTTTCCGCGCTGGCCGGCGCTGGGCGAGTCATCGCGCACCTTGACCACGTAGGCGCCGGGGCGCATTTCGCGCAGCGCCGCGCCAAGCGCGAATACGGTGGTCTGCGCATTGTTGCGCATGTTCGTGGTGTCGATATCGATCTGGCCTTCATAGACCTGCACGCCGACATCGGCGCCGGCGCTGTTGAAGCTCCAATAGCCCCAGCCGCCCTCTTCGTTGGTTTCGCCCTGCTCCAGATCGTGCTGGGAGAGGATCGCGTCCGGCACGCGCAGCACCTCGATGGCGAGGCGCGAGACGTTGACGGTTTCGATGGCGATGCCGTCCGCTTCCGCGCGCGGCAGGATCACGCCCCCGCCGGCGAAGCCCACATAAGCGGGCCGATCACCGAAGGTGAGCGTGAAGACCTCATCGGCCTCGGTGCGTTGCCCATCCTGCGAGGGCAGGCCTTGGCGGATGGTGACGCGCCGATCCGGCTCTAGCGGCAAACCGCCGAGGCAAAGCAGATTGCCGGAAACGTCCGTCTGGAACGTCGCGGCCGGCTCCATTGAGAGATAATCCGCGTAATTCACCGAAGGATCGAGCGGACGGGTGAATTCCAGGCAGGCGCGCGGATCGACCTGGCCGGTATCGGTGCGCAGGCGATGGAAGGCCATGCCGTCCGCCAAAATCACGCCGGCGCGCGGGGCGTTCTCGCCGCGCGCGCGCTCCTGGGCGCCGACGCTGCCGAGCTGGGCGAAGCTCATCACCGGCGCGCCCGCCGAGACGCGCCCCAGCACCGCACCGCCCCACAGGCCGATCAGCAGCGCCACTGACGTGGCGAGCACCGTGTTTCGGTTGGCGACGAGATAATCGTGCGCAGGTTTGGCCCAAGTCCAATCCAGCTTCCGAGGATCAATCCGGTCGATCAGCGACTTCCAATTGAACGCCATGGCGCGCGTCTCCCGTCGGCCCGAGCCGCATCATGCTTGCCCGAGGCTCGCGCAGGCCGCAAGCCATCATTAAATTTCGGCAAAGTGTTGTCGTTGCGTGCAGTTGCCCGCCGCACGCCGACATGTTTCAACAGCGGAAATAAAAAATGACGCTAGCGGCGCCTTTGCAGGCGCGCGGGAGGAAATAAGACGATGACCGAGGCCGCCAAGCCCGCCTTTCCAGCCATGTCGATCGAACAGGCGCACGCCCTAATGACGCAAAAGGGCACGTTGCTGGAAACGGGCGAGGGCGAAGTCCGCGGCGTCAAGATGCGGGTGTGGACCGCCGCCCCGCCGACGCTGCACGCCATCTTCGCGCTGTGCGCGCCGTTCGGCCCGCGCGACCACCTCGTGCACGAAGGCGAGCGCGCCACCATCGGCCAGGCCCGCAACGCGGCGGGCGCTTTCGCCAAGCAATTGATCGCCGACGGCGTAAAGCCGGGAGACCGCGTCGCCATCATTATGCGCAACCTGCCCGAATGGCCGGCGGCGTTTTGGGGCGGGGTGCTGGCGGGCGCGATCGTGACGCCGCTGAACGCGTGGTGGACGGGGCCTGAGCTTGAATACGGACTGACCGATAGCGGCGCCTCAGTGCTGGTGGTCGACAACGAGCGCTATGAGCGCGTGCGCGAGCACCTGCCAAACTGCCCGGACCTGAAAAAGGTCTATGTCTCCCGCGTGAAGGAAGAAATCGCCGACCCCAGCGTCGTACGCCTGGAAAGCGTGCTGGGCGGCGTGAATGATTGGGGCAAGCTGGACGAGGCGCCGGATGTGTTCACCACCTTCCCGCAGCGCGGCCCCGACGACGACGTGACGATCTTCTACACCTCTGGCACCACGGGCAAACCGAAAGGCGCGGTGATTTCCCACCGCAACATCATTTCCAACATGTGGAACAGCGCCGCCGCGCAAGCGCGCGCGTTTCTGCGCCGGGGCGAAGCGCCGCCGCTGCCGGATCCTTCGCTGCCGCAAAAATCCTTCCTCATCTCCGTGCCGTTCTTTCACGCCACCGGCTGTTTCGCGATCATGATCCCCGCGCTGATGCGCGGCGACAAAATCGTCATGCAGCGCAAGTTTGACGCGACCCAGGCGCTTGAACTCATCCAGCGCGAACGCATCACTCATTTCGGCGGCGTGCCGACGATCGCCTGGCAGATCGTCGAACATCCGGACATCGACAAGTACGACCTCTCCTCGATCGAAGGCGTCGCCTATGGCGGCGCGCCCGCGGCGCCGGAACTGGTCAACCGGATCAAGGCGCGCTGGCCAGCCTCCTCGCCGAGCCAAGGCTGGGGCATGACGGAAACATCGGCCACCGCCGTCTCCAACGTCGCGGAGGATTATCAGCGCAAGCCCTCCTCCACCGGCGTGCCCGCGCCGACGGGCGAAGCGAAGATTATGAGTCTTGAAGGCCAGGAACTACCCCGCGGCGAGGTGGGCGAGCTTTGGTACAAGGGCCCGATCGTGGTGCGCGGCTATTGGAATAAGCCCGAAGCCACCGCCGAGACGTTTATCGACGGCTGGATCAAGACCGGCGATCTGGCGAAGATGGATGAGGAAGGCTTCCTCTATATCGTCGACCGCGCCAAGGACATGCTGATCCGCGGCGGCGAAAACATCTACTGCGTCGAGGTCG
>CAZWQS010000138.1:0-7360 GCA_964635925.1 uncultured Terricaulis sp.
CCGAGCGCCAGCTGTATGAATCGGCGCTGGACCGGATGGCCCGCGAACTGGCGGCGGTCGAAAAGATCGCCCGCGAGGACGCGCTGACCAAGCTGTCGGCCTCACTCGCCTCGAAAAAGCAAAGCGCCGCTGCCGCTTAAGGCGCCGCAGGTGAAACGCGAAAGGCCGGGCCCAGCGCCCGGCCTTTTTGCGTTGCGCGGAACCACATGCCGCCCTCACGCGTTCGTGAACACTGGCGCCGCGTTTCACCGCGCGTGCGCAAGAACCCGCCGCGTTTCGGCGCGTAGGATACGAGCAGGCGACACCCCGCCTGCGTTTCATCGAGCGAGGCGCGCTTTGGCGATCAACGAAACCTCCGAGCTCCAACGCGGCGCCCAGCGTTACATTCGCGACGCCATGCGCGCGCCCATGCTGGAGGCCGAGCATGAGCGCGATCTGGCCCGCCGCTGGCGCGAGGCGCACGATGAAGACGCGCTGCACGAGCTGACGCGCGCTTATCTGCGCCTAGTGGTCGCGATGGCCGGGCGCTTCCGCCATTATGGCCTGCCGCTCAGTGATCTGGTGCAGGAAGGCAATGTCGGCCTGATGCAAGCCGCGGCGCGGTTTGAGCCAGAGCGCGAGGTGCGCTTTTCGACTTACGCCTCCTGGTGGATCCGCTCCTCCATCCAGGATTTCGTGCTGCGCAATTGGTCGATCGTGCGCACCGGGACGACCTCTGCGCAGAAGGCTTTGTTCTTCAACCTGCGCCGCCTGCGCGCGAAAATCGGCGATATCGGCGAAGGCGCGATCGCGCCGGATAAACGCGCCGAGATCGCCCGCCAGATGGGCGTGCCCGAAGCCGATGTGGAAGCGATGTCGGCGCGCCTTGCGGCGGCGGATCGTTCGCTCAATGCGCCCCTGGCCGAAGCGGGCGAGGGCGAATGGCAGGATTTGCTGGCCGACGATGCTGCCGGGCCGGAAGCGACCGTGACGGAAGTGCATGACGGGCAAGCGCGCGCCGCGCTGGTGGCCGCGGCGCTGACGGATTTGAACGAACGCGAACGGTTGATCATTCGCAAGCGCAAGCTTGAGGAAGAAGCGGTGACGCTGGAAACGCTGGGCGAATGGCTCGGCATCTCCAAGGAGCGCGTGCGCCAGATCGAAGGTCATGCGCTGGAAAAGCTGAAGCGCGCGCTGCTCGCCCGTGTCAGCGATCCGGTGGCGGCGGGATACGTCGGCTAAAGCAACGGACTTTAAATTCGCCTCAGTTTGATGGCGGGCGCCGCGCGAATTTAAAGTCCAGAAGTTGCTTTAGAAGACTTTGAATCTAAAGCGTCTTGTAGACCTTAAATGCGACACGGAGGATGATCCAAGGTTAGGGTCGCATTTAAGGTCCGACGCTTTAGTCGCTCAGCACCTCAAGCTGGCTGGCGTGTTCCAGGCATAGTTGCGGCGCGGCGCGGAAAACGCCCAGCGGGCCGCGTACGCGCACGCGCGCGTCCGTCAGCGTTCCCAGCGGCGCGCCGCTCCAGGCGGCGTAATTGTCGCCGAACAGAACGATGGTGAAGGGCGCGGCCTCGTTTCCGCCTTCCAGAACCAGGGATGCGCGCGTGTCGAACGTTTGCGCTTCGCGGACGCGTCCTTCGACGATGCGATAGGGCGCGGCGCCGCTCAGGCAGCTTGCATTGGCTCTCAATGCGGCTTGGCTGGCGCTGCGCGCATTGAGCGTGGCGTACTCGCGCCGGCGCCAAAGGCCGCGTTCGTTGGCGCGCGCATGCGCTTCGAGTGCGGAAAGTTCTTCGCTGCGCGCGAAGTTTTCGCGGCGCGGGCGCACAAAGGCGGCGCCGCGCGCGATCAGCTCGTGCTGCAGCCAGAACCAGCTTCCGCCTTCGCTTTTCACGAACACATGCGCGATCGCCGCTTCCGGCGCGGCGTCCTCGCCGGGGCGCGGGCGGCCGACCCAGCGGCGCGCGCCGCCATAGGCCAGCAGCACCTCGCGATGCAGCGCCAGCGCTTCAATCTCGCCTTGGGCCTGGGCCGCATAGGGCTGATCGCGCGCCGGCGCGTCGATCTCGGCGAGGAACACGACGAGGCCGTTGTCGAGTTCGAGGCTGTCGCCATTGAACGCGCGCGCGACCGTGCCGGTTTCGCCGTGCTCCAAATCGCCGATCTGTGGGCCGCAGGCGGAAGCGAGTCCCAGCGCAAACAAAACTGTCGCCATTCCGGTCGCGCGAAGCGCGGGCCGGAACCGAGGGGCAGGCGACGCGCCGTTTGCCCCTGGGTTCCGGGCCCTTCGCTGCGCGAAGCCCCGGAATGACGAGCCTTGTTGCTTCATCGCCCCTAATACGCGCCGGCCGCGCCGTCTTTCCTCATTTCCGTGGCGGCTTCGTACACGCCGTTTTCGTTGCGCATGATCGCTTGATAGCCGCCGAACGATCCATCGGCGGGGCGGATGCGGTGGCCGCGGCGTTCGAGTTCGGCGCGCACGGACGCCAGGATGCCGTTTTCCATGGCGACAAACCCAACGCCGTCAGGCTCATCGCCGGTGGGTTCGGCGCCGCCATAGAAGCGATAGCGCGCCGCATCGCCCGCCGCTTGCAGATCGAGATCGTAATCGATGAGGTTCACGATGATCTGCACGTGCGCTTGCGGCTGCATGTCCCCGCCCATCACGCCGAACGAGAGCCAGGGCTGGCCGTTTTTCAGCGCGAACGCGGGGATGATGGTCTGGAACGGGCGCCGGCCCGGCGCGTAGACGTTCGGGTGGCCGCTTTGCAGCGAGAACAATTCCGCGCGGTCTTGCAGCATGAAGCCGAGCCCGTCGGGCACGAGGCCGGAGCCCATGCCGCGATAGTTCGATTGAATGAGCGACACCATCATGCCGTTTGAGTCGGCGGTGGTGAGATAGGTGGTGTCGCCATCGATGCGCAG
The DNA here is from genome assembly GCA_964635925.1 of uncultured Terricaulis sp. GTDB lineage: Bacteria > Pseudomonadota > Alphaproteobacteria > Caulobacterales > Aquidulcibacteraceae > Vitreimonas. The sequence goes on from CAZWQS010000138.1 coordinate 2,911, forward strand.
CTCCGCGTGCGGGGGCGGCGGCATGGCGTGCGTCATGTTGATCATGGCGCGGCGTTCTTGGGTGTAGTCGTCCGTCAGCAGGCGGCGCACGTCGAAGCCGGTGAAGGCCGGGTCGCCGTAAAAACGCGCGCGGTCGGCGAAGGCCAGGCGCGTGGCTTCGATCTGCGTGTGCAGCGAGTCGATGGAGAGGAAGCCCATGCCGCGAAGGTCGAAACTTTCAAGAATACGCAGCGTCTGTAGCGCAACTACGCCTTGGCTGTTCGGCGGCAGCTCGCACACTTCGACGCTGCGATACGGCGCGCACACCGGATCGACCCATTCGCCCTGATGACGCGCGAGATCGTCATAACGCAGCCAGCCGCCGATGCGGCGCATATAGGCGTCGATGGTGCGCGCGATCGGGCCGCGATAATAGGCATCGCGCCCATCGCGGGCGAGCAGTTCCAGCGTGTTGGCGAGATCGGGGTTGGCGAACAAGCCGTGGCCGTCCGGCATGCGGCGATTGGGTTCGCAATTCTCCTGGCAGAAATAGAGCCGCCGCGCGTTTTCGACCTCTTGCAGACGGCCGGCGCGGAACTCGGTATCGTAGCGGCGTTTGCCGTTGGCCCAATACATCGCGATGGTTTGCGGAATCGGCGCGCCTTCGCGGGCGTAGCGGATGGCGGGGGCAAGTAGATCGGCCATCGGAGTACGGCCGAAGCGCTCATGCAATGCAAACCAGCCATCCACCGTGCCGGGCACGGAAACGCTGGCCGCGCCGAAGCTGGGCACGGCGTTCGGATTGCCGCGCCGGCGCGCCTCGCGGCGCATTTCCGCCAGCGAGAGCCCGCGCGGCGTGCGGCCCGAGCCGTTATAGCCGTAGAGCTTCTGCGTTTCGGGATCCCAGACGATCACGAAGATGTCGCCGCCGATGCCGTTGCCGGTGGGTTCGACCAGGCCAAGCATCGCGTTCGCGGCTATCGCCGCATCGATCGCGCTGCCGCCATTGCGCAGCACGTCGAGCGCGGTTTGCGTCGCCAAGGGGTGGGCGGTGGCGGCGGCGCCGTTGGCGCCGAGCACGGGCGAGCGCGTGGCGAAAGCCTGGCCGGAGACGCGTTCGCCGCGACCGAAATTCGGATCGCGCGGCTCTTCCGTTTGCGCCGAGGCGCTGGCGCCCAAGAGCGCCAAACCCGCGAGCACGCCCGCGCACGCGCGCGCAAAACCTACCGCCATCTCACCCCTCCGAGATTTGAGGGGCGCACTCAATCAGGTGGGAGGCGAGGGGGCAATGGCGAAGCGATTACACGCAAAACGCTTCCCCGCCGAGAGGCCCGCGGAAGCGGGCCCTAGAGCGGGGACCCCGAGCAAGCGCATAGCCTTTAGCTCTGGGTCCCCGCGCGCGCCCCGCATCAAGTGCGGGGCTTGGCGGGGAAGCGTTAGATGTTAAGCCGCGATTCCGCCGAAGCGGCCGGAGTTGAAATCGTCGATCGCCTGACGGATTTCCGCTTCCGTGTTCATCACGAACGGGCCGTAACCGACGATCGGTTCATCGATCGGCGTTCCAGTGAGCACCAGCAGCATCGCATCGCCGTCCGCGTGCAGGCTCGCGCCCGCGCCTTCACGATCGAACAGGATCACTTCCGCTTCGCCGGCCTCTTGGCCGCCATTGATGGTAACGTGCCCAGTGAGCACGACGATCATCGATGTGTGGCCTTCCGGCAGATCGAGCGTGACGTCCGCGCCCGCCTTCACGCGCACGTCCCACACATTGATCGGCGTGAACGTGCGCGCGGGGCCTTTGGCCTCGCCGAACGCGCCAGCGATGATTCGCGCCTTGCCGCCTTCAAACTCCACGACGGGAATTTGATCGTCGGTGATGCCCTGGTAGCCGCCAGGGGTCATCTTGTCCTTCGCCGGCAGATTCACCCAAAGCTGTACCATGCGGAACGGGCCGCCCGTCTTGGTGAAGGCGTGCGAATGGAATTCCTCGTGGATGATGCCGCCGCCCGCAGTCATCCATTGCACGTCGCCGGGGCCGATCGTGCCGCCATTGCCGGCGCTGTCTTTGTGCGAGACTTCGCCGTCATAAACGATGGTCACGGTTTCAAACCCGCGGTGCGGGTGCTGGCCGACGCCGCGCGGCTGCTTGGCCGGCTCGAACATGTGCGGGCCGGCATAGTCGAGCAGCAGGAACGGGCTGATCTGATTGCCCAGTCCGCCATAGGAAAACAGCGAGCGCACGGGAAACCCGTCGCCCACCCAATGGCCGCGATTGTTGCCGTAGCGGCCGAGAATCTTCTTGGTCATGGCCTCCTCCGTATCTCTTCGCCGCCTAATGAAGGAAGCCTGCCGCGCCGTCTCAAGGCACATGGATGTGCGTTTGCGCGGCTGGGATGATCGCCTGAATCATCGCCGCAGCCGCGGCCTCCTGCGTCAGCCCAACCTCGAGCGTCAGCGTTCGCCATGTGTGGAAGCTTAGCGCCAGCGCCAGCATGGGATGCTGCGCCGGGTCGAGCGGTTCGCCGAGCACGGCCTGAAACGCCGTCATGGACGGGCCGAAGCGCAGAGCGCTGATCTCGCGCACCAGGTCGTGATGTTCGGCGTCGCGGAGCACGCACGCCACGACGCCCGTGTTGCGCGCATACCAAGCGTAGACCGCGTTCAAGCCTGTTCGCAGGCGTTCGGCGGGGTCGGAGATGGCGCGCCAGGCTTGCGCCTCAGGCAGGGGATCGCGCTCAAGCGAATGGCCCGAGCACGCCATCAGCATGCTCCGCTCGTCGGGAAAGTGCGCATAGAAGGTGTGCCGCTGCACGCCGGCGCGGTCGGCGATCATCGAGACCGTGGTGCGCGCCGGCCCGACCGTGCCGTGCAGCGCGATGGCGGCCTCCACGATCCGTTGGCGAGTCTCGGCCTCCTGCGCGGCGCGGCGCTTTTTTGTGTAATTTCTTGCCATTGCAAATTTCATTGCACGAATGCGTGCATCCATATTGACCGGCCCCTCTAATTTGACTACACATTGGTGTATTGTCAATTGTCGGGATTGAGAGGCTCCCATGGAAACCAAGATCACCGAGGTCGCGCCCGACCTCTACCGGCTCTCCACTTTTGTGCGCGAGGTCGAGCCCGGCGGGCTCGTCTTCAACCAATTTCTGATCCGGGGCGAGGAGCCGCTTCTGTTTCACACCGGCATGCGCGCGCTGTTTCCGCTGGTTCGCGAGGCCGTCGCCAAGCTCATGTCGCCTGAAACGCTGCGCTGGATCAGCTTCGGCCATTATGAGGCTGACGAATGCGGTTCGATGAACGAATGGCTCGCTATCGCGCCTCGTGCGCAAATCGCGCACGGCATGACCGGCGTCGGCGTTTCGCTCAACGATCAGGCCGATCGCGCGCCGCGCGTGCTCGCCGATGGCGATGTGCTCGATCTCGGCGGCAAGCGCGCGCGCTATCTCGATACGCCGCATGTGCCGCACGGCTGGGAAGCGGGGCTCATCTATGAGGAAACAACGGGCGCGCTGCTGTGCGGCGACCTGTTCACGCAATATGGCGAGGCGCCGGCCTGGACCGATCGCGACATCGTCGGCCCCGCGATCGCGGGCGAGGATATTGCCCGATATTCCGCGCTCAATCCCGGCATGGGCGCCACGTTGCGCCGGCTCGCCGCGCTGAAGCCGCGCACGCTCGCGCTGATGCATGGGCCCGCGTTCCAGGGCGATTGCGAAGCGGCGCTGATAGCGCTGGCCGACGATTACGATCGTCGCGTGCTTGAGAACGTGCGTTTGCTCGGCGGTGCGCGGCAAGCGGCTTAGTCCGAGAAAAAGGCCGCCCCTTGCGGGGCGGCCTTCGTGGTTGGCGGAGGCGCTATTTCTTCAGATCGAAGCGGTCGAGCTCCATGACTTTCGCCCACGCGGCGACGAAATCCTTGACGAACTTTTCCTTCGCGTCGGCGGCGCCATAGACCTCGGTCAGCGCGCGCAATTGGCTGTGCGAGCCGAAGATGAGGTCCGCGCGCGTGCCGGTCCATTTTTGCTGGCCGGTTTTGCGGTCGCGGGCCTCGAACACTTCCTGGCTGCCGTTCACGCCGGCCCATTTCACGCCCATGTCGAGCAGATTGACGAAAAAGTCGTTCGACAGCGTTCCCGGCTTGCTGGTCAGCACGCCGAGCTTGTCGTCGCCCACCTGCAGCACGCGCAAGCCCCCGATCAGCGCCGTCATTTCCGGCGCCGAGAGGTTCAGAAGCTGGGCGCGATCGATCAGGTGCTCTTCGGTGGTCATGATCGGCTTGCGCACATAATTGCGGAAGCCGTCGGCCTTCGGCTCAAGCCAGGCGAAGGAGTCGATTTCCGTTTCCTGCTGCGTGGCGTCGCCGCGCCCCGGCGTGAAGGGGACCTTCACGTCATAGCCGCCAGCCTTCGCCGCTTTCTCAACCGCCGCGGCGCCACCCAGCACGATGAGATCGGCGAGGGACACCTTC
>CAZWQS010000139.1:0-7359 GCA_964635925.1 uncultured Terricaulis sp.
AACGCCCCTCCTCCCCTAACCCCTTCTCCGCAAGGGAGAAGGGGAATTTCTCTTCTTCATCAAAGCCCTTCAACGCGCCCAGCAGGTAGCGCAGCGTGTTGCGCAGCTTGCGATAGGTTTCGCTGGATTGATCGATGATGGTTTTGCCCAGGCGCAGATCGTCGCCGTAATCGGCCGACGCGATCAAGAGGCGCAGGATTTCGATGCCGTTCTGCTTGGCGATGGTTTGCGGCTCGACCGTGTTGCCGATCGATTTGGACATCTTCTTGCCCTCCTCGTCGACCGTGAAACCATGCGTCAGCACCGCGTCATACGGCGCGCGCCCGCGCGTGGCGCAGCTCTCCAGCAGCGATGAGTGAAACCAGCCGCGATGCTGGTCGCTGCCTTCCAGATAGATCACCCCATCCGGGTTCTTGAACGAGGCGCGCGTGGGCGCATCGCGATCGCCCAGCACGAAGGCGTGCGTGGAGCCTGAGTCGAACCACACGTCGAGAATGTCCTCGACCTTCTCGTAATCGGCCGCATCATATTTGGCGCCGAGGAAATTCTCCGCCGGCGTCGCCCACCAGGCATCGGCGCCATTCAAGCGCATGGCCATGAGGATGCGGTGATCGAGCGCATCGTCGATCAGCACCGAGCCGTCCTTCTTGCTGACGAAGATCGCCAGCGGCACGCCCCAGGCGCGCTGACGCGAGATGAGCCAATCGGGGCGATCGGCGATCATGCCGCGGATGCGGTTGTAATCCTTCTGCTCGCCCGTGCGCTTCTGGCCCCAATCGACGCGGTCGATTTCATCGAGCGCAACTTGGCGCAGCGTCTTGCCATTCAGATACGGCTTATCGAGCGCGATGAACCATTGCGGCGTGTTGCGGAAAATGAGCGGCGCTTTGCTGCGCCACGAGTGCGGATAGGAGTGCTTCAACTGCCCGCGCGCCAACAGCGCGCCGGCTTCGATCAGCGCATCCATCACCGCTTTGTTGGCGGGGCCATCCTTGCCGAGGTTTTTGCCTTCAAGCTGAATGATCTCCAGCCCTTCAAAGCCCGGCGCTTCTTTCGTGAGCTTGCCTTCTTCGTCGACGGTGAAGGGAATGCCCTCCTGGCCGAAATGCTTGGTCCAGATCGCGAAGTCGTCCGCGCCGTGGCTGGGCGCGGTGTGCACAAAGCCCGTCCCCGCATCGTCGGTGACGTGATCGCCATCGAGCAGCGGGACATCGAACTCATAGCCCTTGCCGCGCAGCGGATGGGCGAGCGTGAGCCCGCTCGGATCGAAATCGCCGACGCGTTTCCATGTCGCGGCTTTCGCCGCGCGCATCACGTCTTCGGCCAGCTTATCGGCGAGCGCGAGTTTATCGCCCGCCTTCACCCACGGCTCGAACGCGAGCCCCTGCTCGATGCTCTCGACCTCATACACGCCGTATTTGATCGCCGATGAAAACGAGACGGCGCGGTTGCCCGGGATGGTCCAAGGCGTCGTCGTCCAGATGACGACCGAAACATCGCCAGCCCCGCCGCTCACGACCGGAAACTTCACCCAGATCGTCGGGCTCGTCTTTTCCTGATACTCCACCTCCGCTTCCGCGAGCGAGGTGCGCTCCACCGGGCTCCACATCACCGGCTTTGAGCCGCGATACACCAGCCCCGTGCGCACCACTTTCATGAACTCCGCCGCGATCGCGGCTTCCGCTTCAAAGCTCATGGTGGAGTAATAGCGATCCCAATCGCCCTCGATGCCGAGGCGCTGGAATTCTTCCTTTTGCAGCGGAATCCACTTGTCCGCGTATTCGCGGCACGCCTTGCGGAACTCAACCGCCGGCACATCCTGCTTTTTGCGCCCCGCTTTGCGGAAATCTTCCTCGACCTTCCATTCGATCGGCAGGCCGTGGCAATCCCAGCCCGGCAGATAATCGCTGTCGTAGCCCGCCATCTGCTTGGTACGCACCACGAGATCTTTCAGGATCTTGTTTTCAGCATGCCCGATATGGATCGCCCCGTTCGCGTAGGGCGGGCCGTCATGCAGGATGTATTTCGGGCGATCCTTCGCCCCTTCGCGCAGGCGCTGATAAAGGCCGATCTCGGCCCAATGCTTCACGCGCGCGGGCTCCTGCACGGGCAGGCCCGCCTTCATCGGAAACGGCGTCTCCGGCAGGAAAAGGGTTTCGCGGTAGTCGCGCCCCGCGGGCGCGTCTTTCGGCTCATCGGCCAAGGCAAACTCTCCGTAGAAGCGAATGGCTGTTTAGCAGAGTCCCGGTCCCGCGGAGCGCAAGCTCCACGCGGGCCGGGCCTCAAATTCGCGAGGCCGCTATGAGGAAACGCCGTTCGCACGCCATCGGCAGGCTCCCTAGCATCGCGCAGGCGTGAACGCCACATCATTGCAGCGCACGGCGTCCGGGGCTAAACCGCCCGCCTTTCGGCCCGAGAGCCCCCATGACCACCGCCCACGATTTCACCTTTGCCAAGCTCGACGAGCCCGGCGCGATCAACCTGGCCGACTATGCCGGCAAGGCCGTGCTCGTGGTGAACGTGGCGAGCGCCTGCGGGCTGACGCCGCAATATCGCGAACTTGAGGCGCTTTACGAAGCCAAGGCGGCCAAGGGGCTCGTCATCCTCGGCGTGCCCTGCAACGATTTCGGCGCCCAAGAAGCCGCCCCGGAAAACAAGATCCGCGAATTCTGCGACGCGAATTACCACGTCTCTTTCCCCATGACGGGAAAGGTCGATATCGCGCACGCCGCCAAGCGCCACCCGTTCTACCAATGGGTCGCCGCCGAACTGGGCGAAAGCGCGCTGCCGCGCTGGAATTTCCATAAGTATTTGATCGGCAAAGACGGCGCCCTAGCGGAAACCTTCTCTTCAAAAACCGCCCCGCTTGAGCCCGGCGTGCTGGAAGCCATTGATAAGGCTCTGAGCGCCTAAGCCTTGGGTATACGCGTAGCGTATGTTATCGTTCCCGGCAAAACGGGAGGCGTCGCTGAGTACGGACACCGACCAAGACGCTGGGCAAGATCGGCCGCTGGATCGCGGCGTTGCACGCCGCCAGGCGTTTCTGCAGGCGGCGCGGCAGGTCTTTTTGCAGCAAGGTTATGAAGCGGCGTCGGTGAACGACGTGGTGCGCATCGCCGGCGGCTCGCTCGCCACGCTCTATGCGCAGTTTCACAACAAGGAAGGCTTGTTCCTGGCGGTGCTGCTTGATCAGCACGCGCGGTTCACGCGCGCGATCACGCCCGAGTGCGTCGATCATTTGCCGCTTGAAGAGGGCCTGCGCGCCATCGGCGAGCGCTTCCTGCGCACGCTGCTGGAGCCTGAACACCTCGCCTTCTTCCGCCTCGTGGTGGGCGAAAACCGCCATTTCCCGGAACCAGCACGGCGCACCGTTGGCGTCGGCGCCGATCAGGTGCGCGACGTGGTGGCCGCGTTTCTGCAAACCCGCGGCGTGCCGGTGAACGAAGGCGACACCCACCCCTCGATGCTGCTCGATCTCTGGCGCAGCCGCTTCCACTACCGCGCGCTGATCGACGAGGCGTTCGCCTACACCGAAGATGAGATCAAAAACCACATCGCCCATTGCGTCGATGTGTTTCTCCACGGCGTGGCGCGCGGGCGATCCTGACGGGCCCGTTCAGGCATGATTCAGATACGGTTCAGCTTGGGCGCGCGATGCTCCAGGCTGCGAGGGTGTGCCGATAGGCGCACTTGGGAGCTAAATCGAATGAGAACTGCCCTCATCGCGGCGTTGGCCGCTTTGAGCGCCACGGCCATGGCGGCTGACCCCGCCTACGCCCAGCGCGAAGACCGCGGCGCCCGCCACGAGCGCGGCGATAGAGGCGGCGACAGAGGCGGACAGCGTGAGCGCGGCGGCGAACGCCAATGGCAAGGCCAACGCGGCGACGGCCAACGCGCGCGTCCCGTTGAGCAGCGCGCCCGCCAATCTGAAGCTCGCCCGCAACAGCAAGCGCGCCCCGAACGGCGCGCCGAACCGCAACAACAACGCCCGCAACAAGCGATGCGCGAACCGAACCAGCCGGGCCGCGAAGCCTGGCAAGGGCGCGAGCGGCGCGGCGACAATTCCGGGCTGCTCGGCGAGCCGCGTCAGCGCGCCGACGCCAACCGCGAGCGCCAGCGCGGCGATTGGAATCGCGGCGAACGCCAACGCGCGGATGTTGGCCGACGCGGCGAGGGTCAGCGCGGCGATTGGAACCGTGACGGCCGCGGCGATGGGCGCCGTGGCGATTGGAACCGCGAAGGCCGCGGCGATCAGCGCGGCGAAGGCCAACGCGGCGATTGGAGGCGCGACGGGCGCAACAACGGCCAACGCGGCGAATGGAACGGACGCGGCGACAACCGCGACGGACGCGGCGAATGGCGTGGCGGCGATGTGCGCCGCGACGGCGATCGACGCGACGGGCGCGACTGGAACCGCGGCGAGCGTCGCCGCGATTTCGCGCACAATTATCGCGACAGCCGCCGCGACGATCATCGCTACGATCGCTGGCGCGGCACGCACCGCGATTTCAGCCGCCCGCGCTACAACGATTGGCGGCGCATCCGGCACGGTTATTATTTCGACCGCGGCTACGTCTCCATCATCCACAGCTTCTATGGCTGGAATTATTGGTGGTGGGGCTATGACGGCTGGCGCCGCCCCTATCGCCCGTGGCGCGTAGGCTATGCGCTGCCGTACGACATCTGGTGGGAGCCGCTGCCTTACGATCTCTATTACCGGCTGCCGCCCGCGCCTTACGGGTGCCGCTACGTGCTGGTCGATCGCGACGTGCTTCTCGTCGTCATCTCAACAGGCATCATCCTCGACGCGCTGATGTATTACTGACGCGCGTCTAGAGGGACGAACACGGGGAACGGGGCCGCCGGCGACAGCGGCCCCGTTTTCGTTTTAGCACCCGACCCAATAGCGCGCGCTGCGCACGCATTGCGGATCGGGCGACTCTTCCGGCGCGTTGGCCCAATCTTCCAGGCGATCCTGCGCAATCTCCCAAGCGAGCCCCTGCACCGCTTCTTCCAGCGCCGTGCAGGAACGCGCGCCGATTTCGTAATGCCCCACGCAGCGCGCAGCGGGCGGCGCCTCAACAGGACGCACAGGCTCGACGCGCGGCGGCGCAGGCAGCGGCCGGATCGGCTCTATCGGCCTAATCGGCTCGACTCGCACCGGCGGGGGCAGAGGGCGAACCGGCGGCGGCGGGCGCACGCGCTGCGCCTCGGCCGCGCCCGTCACAGTTGCGATAAGAAGAAGCGCGGAAAGACAGCCGACCCAACGCATATGAGCCTCCAATGCGGGTGCGCCCGCCCGCTGCCGAGACATCACACCCGCGCTTGTGCCGGGGCAAACGTAATCTCGCTTTCAAGCGAATGCGCGCATCACTCCTCAAGGCTTGAACTTGCCAAGATTGTCAGCGCGCAAAAATCTCCCAGACCACCCGTCCCGGCGCGATGGCGCTGACGCCCGCGATCACTAGGCCGATATAAAGCCCGATCATGGTCCGCGCGTGCGCGGCGGCTTTGCCTGCGCGCGCAAGCCAGATCGCCAACGGCAAGCCCACAAACGTCATCAGCGAGAACAGATGGATGGGGCTGAACTGCCCGTCGCGCATGTCGCGGATGAACAGCGTGGCGATGGCGGTCGAGCCCATCGCCGCGACCCAGGCCCAGCCGACAATTCGATGCGTGCGTGTTCCCTTGGGCAGCCCGAACTGCACCGGCCCCAGCACCAGCGCGAGCGCCACGGTGTAGACATGGAATTGCACCAGCGGCGACAACGCCAAGAGCGGGGCGAAATCCGGCGCCTTGAGCGAAAACGCAGACAGCGCCGCAAGATTGAGCGCCCCTGGCGTCAGCGTCAGAATCAGGCCCGCGGCCACGAAGCAGCCAATGAAAATCACCCAGCCCGCGCGCCGATCAGCAGGCGTTTCCGCCCCGCTGGCGGCCCCTGATTTGCCAGCGGCTTCATCTGCGGCGCCGGCGATATTGGCCGCCGCGCCGCGCGCCTGCCCCGCCCCGTGCTGCTCCGCCCCGTACTGCTCCGCCCCCGCCCCGCGTTGCTCCGCTCGCTCCGCCCCGTACTGCTTTGCCATCGTCGTCTCCACATATACTTTGTATTTCAAAGTTATTGGAATGACAATGCGAAATTTCATGCGCCCGTCGGACGCCCGCTGTTGACGCTGGCGCCCGCCCCCCCTATCTCCGCGCCTTAGCAGCCGGCAAAGACGAGTGCTAACGAGCCGCTGGCTGGAGAGTTTTGCAACACAAACAAGGGAGTAAGGGCGTGGCCAGTTTCCGTCCCCTGCATGATCGCGTGCTCGTTCGCCGCGTGAAGGAAGAAGAAAAGACCCGCGGCGGGATCATCATCCCCGAGACGGCGCAAGAGAAGCCGCAAGAAGGCGAAGTCATCGGCGTCGGCCCCGGCGCGCGCGACGAAGACGGCGAGCGCATCGAACTCGACGTGAAGGTCGGCGACCGCATCCTGTTCGGCAAATGGTCGGGCACGGAAGTGAAGATCGACGGCGAAGAGCTCCTCATCATGAAGGAGTCCGACATCATGGGCGTCATCGAAGAGAAGAAGTCCAAGAAGAAGGACGCGGCGTAAGCGCTGCGCGCTTTGCGCGGCGAAGAGCGAATAGTGAGCAGCGAATAGCGCGCCGCGCTTGATCGCCCCCTATTCGCCGCTCGCCATTCGCTATTCGCTTTTCAGAATTCAAAGGAAGCATTCCAATGGCAGCTAAAGTAGTCAATTTCGGCGCTGATGCCCGTGAGCGCATGCTCGCCGGCGTCGACATTCTCGCCAACGCCGTGAAGGTCACGCTCGGCCCGAAAGGCCGCAACGTTGTGATCGAAAAGTCCTTCGGCGCCCCGCGCACTACCAAGGACGGCGTCACCGTCGCGAAGGAAATCGAACTCGAAGATAAATTCATGAACATGGGCGCCCAGCTCATTCGTGAAGTCGCCTCCAAGACCAACGACGAAGCCGGCGACGGCACGACGACGGCGACCGTGCTCGCCCAAGCGATCGTGCGCGAAGGCATGAAGGCCGTGGCCTCCGGCCGTAACCCGATGGATCTGCGCCGCGGCATCGACAAGGCCGTCTCGGCAATCGTCGAAGACCTGAAGAAGCGCGCCAAGAAAGTTGGCGGCAGCGAAGAGATCGCCCAAGTCGGCACCATCTCGGCCAACGGCGACACCGACATCGGCAAGTTCCTGGCCGACGCGATGGCCAAGGTCGGCAACGAAGGCGTCATCACGGTTGAAGAAGCCAAGAGCCTCGAGACCGAACTCGAAGTCGTCGAAGGCATGCAGTTCGACCGCGGCTATCTCTCGCCGTACTTCATCACCAACGCCGACAAGATGGAAGCG
>CAZWQS010000140.1:0-5156 GCA_964635925.1 uncultured Terricaulis sp.
CTCCTGACCCCCAGATTCGTAGTCTGGTGCTCTATCCAGCTGAGCTACGGGCGCGAAGGCGGGGTGCATAGCGTCCGGCTGGGGCGCTGGCAAGGCGGGGACGGGACTTTAAAGGTCGCGCCAGGCCTTGTGGGGGCCAATCGGGGCGGCGGCGTGGACGCCCCGGGCGATGGCGCGGGCGAGGCAATCGGCGGCGAGTGCGCCGAGGCGCGCGACGGCCAGGGCGCGGGGTTCGGGCAACGCGCGGGCGGCGGTGGATAGCGCGAACACCACGTCGCCATCGAACGGGGCAAACACGGGGCGGATGGCGCGCGCGACGCCTGCGCTCGCCATTTGCGCGACGCGCTTGGCTTCGGCGGGCGTCAGCGCGGCGTCGGTGGCGACACAGGCGATGGTGGTATTGGCGCGCGGTTGCGGATTGAATTTGGCGCCGCCCCAATCTTCAGCATCGAAGCTCTGCGCGAGCGGCGCCACGGCGCCGAACTCGCCGTCGATCTCGAACGGCTGCGCCCAGAAGGCGCGTTGGTTCGGCATGGTGGTTGAACCCCATGAATTCACGCACGCCAGCGCCGCAACAGTGAAGCCATCTTGCGTGACGATGCTGGCGCTGCCCTGCCCGCCTTTGAGCGCGCCGGCGACAGCGCCCATGCCGGCGCCTGCATTGCCGAGCGGCACGCTTCTGCCGCGCGCGGCGTACGCGCGGCGGCCAAGTGTGTTGTAGGGCGGCGCGTCATTCCAAGCTTTCGCGCCGCCATTGGCGAGATCGTAGAGAATCGCCGCTGGGATCACGGGCGAGCGCGGCACGCCGGGAAGATCGATCAGCGCGAAGCCGCGCCCTTCGGCGCCCATCGCGGCCGCGACGCCGTCCGCAGCGGCAAGGCCGTAGACGGAACCACCGCTGAGCACCAGCGCATCAATCGCGTCGACGAGATTCTCCGGCGCGAGTGCGTCAGTTTCGCGCGTGCCCGGACCACCGCCGCGCACATCGACGGCGCATACCGCACGCATATCCGGAACGATCACAGTTACGCCCGTCAGCGCGCTCTCATCTTCGGCGCAGCCTATGGACAAACCGGCCACATCACTCAATGAATTGCTCGGGCCGGGACGCGCCATGGGCGTGCTCTTTCGCGTTAGAATTACGCCGTTCGTAGGAAGCGTCCTGATGTTTGACAAGCAATCGTTGAAGCGCATCACGGCGCCGCTTTTTGCGTTGGCGCTGGTGGCGTGCGCTTCGGGCTCGATGCCGGGTTCATCGCAACCGAGCGCGCCGCGCGGCGAAGCGATGGCGGCGGCGGCGAACCCACATGCGGTTGCGGCGGCGGTTGAGATCTTGAGCGCAGGCGGCAGCGCGGTGGATGCAGCGATCGCGGCAGAGCTGGTGCTTGGCTTGGTGGAGCCGCAATCCTCTGGCATCGGCGGCGGCGGTTTTCTGCTGAACTACGACGCCGCCAGTGAACGCATCACAGGCTATGACGGGCGCGAGATCGCGCCGGCGGGTGCGCGCGCGGACATGTTCCTTGATGCGCGCGGGCGGCCGATGTCGTTCATGGATGCGCAAGCGAGCGGGCGCTCAACGGGCGTGCCGCTGCTGGTTTCGATGCTGAAGCTTGCGCATGACGATCATGGACGCCTGCCATGGGCGCGGTTGTTCGAGCCGGCGATCCGTTTGGCGGAGGAAGGGTTCGAGGTTTCACCGCGGCTAGCGGGTTTCATCGCGGCGGCAGGCGAACGCATGCGGCTGCGTGCAGATTTCGAAGCGCGCGCCTATTTCTTTGATCGGCGCGGCAATCCGTTGCCCGTTGGCGCGGTGCTGCGCAATCCGGCGTATGCGGCCACGCTGCGGGCGATTGCCGAGCAAGGGCCACAAGCGCTGAGCGAAGGCCCCATCGCGGAAGCGATCGTCGCGACCGCGCGGCGCAATCCACGCGGCGGCACACTGACGCTCGATGATTTGCACAACGCCCAGGCGCGGCGGTTTGAGCCGGTGTGCGGCGCTTATCGCGTCTATCGCGTGTGCTCGACCAACGCTCCGGCCTCGGGCAACGCCGTGATCGCCATCCTCGGCATGTACGCCAATGCGCGGCCACAGCCGGAGGGCGTGAATAGCGCCGACGATTGGGCGGCGTTCCTCTGGGCCAGCCGCCTCGCCTACGCCGACCGCGACTATTACATGGCCGACGACACGGTTGTGCCGGTGCCGACGACCGAACTGATCGCGCCGGACTATCTCGAAGCGCGGGCGCTGCTGATTGATGTCACCCAGGCGCCCACGCAAGTGAATCCCGGCGTGCCGCCAGGCAGCGGCGATCTGTTCGAGCGCTGGGGCCGCGATGCGGGCGACGATAGCGGCACCACGCACGTCGTCATCGTCGATGGCTGGGGCAATGCAGTCTCGCTGACGGCGACAGTTGAGAGCTTGTTTGGCTCGCAACGCATGACCAACGGCTTCCTGCTCAACAATCAGCTGACCGACTTTTCGTTTCAGCCAAACCTCAACGGCCGGCCTGTCGCCAATGCGGTGGCGCCGGGCAAACGCCCGCGCTCTTCAATGACGCCGGTGATCGTGCTCGATCGCAATGGCGATCTGGAATTGGTGGTCGGCTCCCCCGGCGGCTCTTCGATCATCGGCTACACGGCGCGCACGACGATCGGAATCCTGGATTGGAATCTGCCGGTGCAGGAGGCGATCAATGTCGGCAACGCAACGGCGCGGACGGGCGTCGTGGCGGCGGAAGTGAACCGCTTCCCGGCCGGCGTCGCCGAGGCGCTGACGGCGCGCGGCTGGCGGCTTGAGCAGACCGGGATTGGCGAAGTCAGCGGCTTGCACGCGATCCGTGTGCGCGCGGACGGCACGCTCGAAGGCGGCGCCGACCCGCGGCGCGAAGGCGTCGTTGGCCGTGTCCCGGCGCCGCAGGCAGCGCCGGCGCGCTAAGCCGCTGGCAGCGTGATCCGGAACGTGGCGCCTTCGGCGCCGGTGCGGATGAGTTCGAGTTCGCCGCCCATGGCGCGCGTCAGTTCGCGGGCGATCGCGAGACCAAGGCCGGTGCCGCCCGCTTCCGGCGCCGCAGAGACAAACGGCTCGAACAAACGTCCGCGCAAAGTTTTGCTGACGCCAGGGCCGTGATCGACGACATCGATCTCGCACCGGCGCTCCAGCCGCGCCGCGCGGACAACCAGCATTTTGTCGCGACGGGTGTGATCCTTCATCGCCTGCGCCGCATTGCGGATCAGATTGCCCAAGATGCGATGCAAGTGATCGGGATCGGCGACGCAGGCGAGGTTGGTCTCGATATCGGCTTTGAACTGAATGGCGCTGAACCCGATGAGCGACTCCGCCGCCGCTTCTTCGACGGCTTCGGCGACGTTGACCTTCTGCAAAACCGGCGGGTCCTCGTCGGCGCGGCCGTATTTGAGCGTCGAGGCCGCGAGGCCAGCGGCGCGATCGATGGTGCGCTCCAGGCGCGGCGCGAGTTGGCGGACGGCGGGATCTTCCGATTGGCCCAACCGATCGGCGACGAGTTGCGCCGTTGAAAGCATGTTGCGCAAATCGTGGCCGATGCGGGCGACGGCGGCGCCGAGTGCGGCGAGGCGCTCGTTCTGCCGCAGCGAGTTGCGCACCTGCTCGGCCATGTCGGCGGCGGCGCGCTGAGCGCGGCCGATTTCATCCGTGCGTTGGCTACGCGGGAAGGCGATGGTCACGTCCTCAGGCTTGTCGCGGAAGCGTTCGATGGCTTCGGTGAGATCGCGCATCGGGCGTACGAACGCGGCGCTGAGCGTAAAGTAGATGAGCGCCCCGGCGGCCATCAGGATCAGCATCGAGACGCGCGCGAAGCGTTCGGCGAAACGCCCGACCGCCTCCTTGAGCGGCTCCTCGTTCAGAACGATCTCGACGAACTCGCCGCTTTCGAAACGCGGGCGTGAGAGAACACGCAGCACGCGGCCAGGCGGTGCGAAGAAGGTTTCCAGCGCCCAGCGGAAACGCTGCCAGCCGGTGGCGCGGGTGTAGTCGTAGAGGACGAGTTCCTCATCGTTAGGCGCGTTGGGATCTTCCAAGAGCAGGATGCGCTCGCCCTCGCGCTGAATGGCGACGCGTTGCACTTGAGCGTTTTCGAGCAGGTCGTATTCGAGTGTGTCGGTGATATTGAGGTCCGGCGAGACCTCGAGCGCGATCGCGGCGATCTGAGCCAGATTGATGCGCTCGCGCAGCCAGCCTTCGTGGAAGCCGGCCAGGGCCGGCGCGAACACGAAAATCTCGCCGGCGACAACCGCGGCGGCGGTCAGGCCCAGGAGCCGTCCGGCGAGGCTATCGACGAACTCACGGGCGCGCCGCCAAGGGCCGCTCCGCCGCGCGGAATCGTCGGGAAGGCTCATTCGTTGAAAGACCTAGCCCAAGCCTGGGGTTTTTGTCAGGCGCGGGGTCCTGTTCCGGAACCGAACCGCGAATTCATGCGGCTGGAACCCGATACCGGAGTAGGCTGTGGACATCGCTGGCATGGGGAACTTTAGGCCGCCGGCGGCTGAGAGACGCTGCACTCCCGCCTCCCTCCCAGGAAGGAGCTCTCAATGTTATCCCGCTTCAAACCGCCCGCCCGGCGGGCGATCTGGTTTTTGGGATCGCTTTGGGCCGTGGCGATCGTCTTTGTCATCGCCCGGGCCATTCTTCCCGCCTGATCGCCTTGACGCGTTCTAGGGGGTGGGGTAAGCCCCGCCCCTTCATTTTCTGGCCTTCCCGGGCCCCATAAGTATTGAGGCGTCGTCGTGAGCACCAAGCGGACCTACCAGCCGAGCCGGCTCGTTCGTAAGCGCCGCCATGGCTTCCGCGCCCGTATGGCCACCAAGGGCGGCCAAAAGGTGCTGTCGCGCCGCCGCGCCAAGGGCCGCAAGAAGCTCTCGGCTTAATTGAGGCAGTGGGCATTAGGCAGTAGGCAGTAGGCCTGCTGCAGCCCCTTAACTGCCTACTGCCCATTGCCTACTGCCCAACCCATCCAACGATTGACCAAGCGCGCGCAGTTTCTGTTCGTGCGCGCGGGTTTTCGCGCGTCGCGCGGGGGCGTCCTGGTCGAGGCGCGCCGGCGCGAGGCGGACGGGCCGATCGGGCTGGGATTTACCGCATCAAAGAAAGTGGGCGGCGCGGTTGAGCGAAACCGCGCCAA
>CAZWQS010000140.1:5256-7357 GCA_964635925.1 uncultured Terricaulis sp.
TGGGATTTACCGCATCAAAGAAAGTGGGCGGCGCGGTTGAGCGAAACCGCGCCAAGCGTCGTCTCCGCGAGGCCGCCCGTCGCCTGCTGCCTGAACATGGCCTCCCAGGCGTCGATTACGTCTTGGTGGCGCGGCAACAGACCCCATCTGCGCCATGGCCTGCTTTGCTTGACGATCTTGGAAACGCACTGATAAGGCTCCGCGCCGATCTGGAAGGCGCGAAACGCGCCAAAGCTCCCGCAAAATCAACCGAAAGCGACTGAACAGAGATGCAGACTCCAGGCGGCGGCATGGGTCCGAACGAGACCCGCAACGTGATCCTCGCCATCGTGATTTCGCTCGGGATCATGCTGGGCTTCGAGTTCTTCTATAATGCGCCGAACCGCGAGCGGCTCGCGGAAGCGCAGCGCGCGCAGGCGGAACTTCAGGCGCAACAAGAACCGTCAGCCTCAACCGAAACGGCGGCCGACGGCGCCTCCACTCCCGCAACCTCGCCTTCGGGCATCGTGACCCGCGAACAGGCGCTCGGCGCCTCTTCCGGCCGCATCGTCATCGACACCGGCGAAGTTGACGGCTCGATCTCGCTGCAGGGCGCGCGCATCGACGACCTCAATCTGCGCGAGTATCGCCGCACGCTCGATCCGGCGAGCCCCGAGGTCACGCTGCTCTCGCCGATCAACACGCAGTTTGGGCATGACGCCTTCTTCGGCTGGGAAGCGCGTTCGGGTGAGACAACCTCCACGCTTTCGGATTCGCGCAGCCAGTGGACGGCGGCGGAAGGTTCGCAGCTGACGCCATCGACGCCGGTGACACTCACCTTCAATGCCGGCAACGGCCAAACCATTGAGCGCACGATCTCGGTCGATGAGCACTTCATGTTCACGATCACGGACGTCGTGCGCAACGAGACGGGCGCGGCGCTGGAAGTGCGGCCTTTCGGGACAGTGCGCCGTGAAGGCATGCCGGAGGGCTTCCGCAACAACGCCATCGTGCTGCAAGGCTTGATCGGCGCATTCGGTCCGAACAACAGCCTGCAGCAGCGCCGCTTCCAGGACGCCGACAAGCACGCGCGCGATCGCGTGCGCGGCCGCGTTGGCGAGGACGAACGCCTGGAAGAAGGCCAGGGCACGGGCGGCTGGTTTGGCATTACCGAGCACTATTGGCTGGCGGCGATCATTCCCGATCAGAGCGAACGCGTTTCAGTCTATTTCGACAGCCGCACCGAAGACGCCGTCAACGATTATCGCGCCGCCTATCGCGGTTCCTGGCGCGAAGTCCCGGCAGGCGGCGAGATCACCTACACGCAGCGCTTCTTCGCCGGCGCCAAGCGCTATGAATTGCTGCGCGCGTACCAAGCCGGAAACGAAGCCACCGCCGAACAGGCCATCCCCCGCTTCGATGACGCGATCGACTGGGGCAATTTCTGGTTTCTGACGCGACCCTTCTTCGCGATGCTGCACTGGTTCGGCCAGACATTCGCGAGCTGGGGCATCGTCTTCAATTTCGGCTTGGCGATCTTGGCATCCACCGTCGTCATCAAGCTCTTCATGTTCCCGCTCGTCTATCAATCGTTCAAGTCGATGGCGAAGATGCGCGGCTTGCAGCCGAAGATGAAGGAACTGCAGGAGCGCTACGCCGCGGACAAACAGCGTCAGCAGCAGGAAATCCTGAAGCTCTATCAGACCGAGAAGATCAATCCTGTTGCAGGGTGCGTGCCGATCCTGCTGCAGATCCCGGTGTTCTACGCGCTCTACAAAACACTGACGGTGACGATCGAAATGCGGCACGAGCCGTTCGTCGGCTGGGTGCGCGATCTCTCGGCGCAAGACCCGACATCGCTGTTCAACCTGTTTGGCTTGCTACCGTATGACGTGCCGTCATTCCTGATGATCGGCCTTTGGCCAATTCTCTACGGCGTATCGATGTGGGCGCTGCAGGCGCTCTCGCCGCCACCGACCGACCCGGTGCAAGCGCAAATCTTCCGCTTCCTGCCGATCCTGTTCACGGTGATGTTCGCGGCGTTCCCGGCTGGGCTCGTGATCTACTGGACATGGTCGAACTCGCTCTCGATCCTGCAGCAATACGTCATCATGCGCCGCCA
>CAZWQS010000141.1:0-7308 GCA_964635925.1 uncultured Terricaulis sp.
CCCCATGCGCCGGCGATTTTGTAGATCTGCGGCTTATCGACATGCGAATGCGAAGCAACGGTCGAGACCGAAAAATCCGAACGCACGAACACGATGATGAGGCACGCCATGGCGATGATGCACAGAACCGCCGCCGCCTGCGCGCAAGCCGCCGCGACCGCCGCGCGCGCATCGCGCCCGCGCGTGCGCAGGCCGAGCGCCCCTTGCGCCAGCGAAAGCGCCAGCGCGAGCGCTGCGCAATAGGCGCCAATTTCAGCGATCATGGCGCGCCGCTTCCCTTCCACTCGCCGCGCTCTTTCAGCGCTTCGGCGACTTCGCGCGGCATGTAGGTTTCATCGTGGCGCGCGAGCACACGTTCGGCTTCAAACGGCTGGCCAGGCGCCCAACGCCCTTCCGCGACCACGCCTTGGCCTTCGCGGAAGAGATCGGGCAACAGACCTTCATAGCGCACCAGCACCGTGGTCGCGCCGTCAGTGACCTCGAATTGCGTCGCGCCGTCGACGCCGCGCGCCACCGTGCCGTCGACCACCAGCCCGCCCAAACGCACCAGCCGCCCCGGCTGGGCTTTTTCCGCAAGATCGGAAGGCGCGACGAAATACGTGACGGACTCGCGCAAGCCCATGAAGGTCAGCGTCATCGCCAACACCAGCACCGCGCCCGCGGCGGCGATCATCATCAAGCGTTGATCACGGCGGCGCATCATTCGCCTCGCCCGGCTTCGCGGCTCATGCGCAGCGCCATTTCACGGCGCGGATCGTCTTCGCGCATGCGCCGATGGCTTTCGCCCCAGAGGCGGCGCGCTTCGCCGCCATTGCCGGCCTCCATCGCCGCCAGCGCCTGATAAAGCCAAGGTGCGGGATCGGCATCGTCCAATGCCGCCGCTTGCTGAAACGCCGCGAGCGCTTCGGGCGTGATGCGCCCTTCATTGATCGCCATCAGCGAACGCCCCAACCCCATTAGCGCCGGCGCCAAAAGCGGGTCGCGCCGCAGCGCGGCGTCAAACGCGCGCGCGGCGTCTTCGGGGCGGCGGTTGGCGAGATAGACTTGGCCGATCATGAACATGGGGCCGGGATCATCGGGATTGGCCTTG
Organism: uncultured Terricaulis sp.; assembly: GCA_964635925.1. GTDB lineage: Bacteria > Pseudomonadota > Alphaproteobacteria > Caulobacterales > Aquidulcibacteraceae > Vitreimonas. Next base: position 1,091 of record CAZWQS010000141.1, read on the forward strand.
GCAGCGTCCGAAAGAAACGCGATCCATTCCTCGCCATTATAGGTCGAGGCCGGGCGCGCCTTGATCGCGGCCAAACGCTCGGCGAACGGCGCATCAGGCAATTCCGGCCGGCCAATCACCAGATAGGCGCCAAGCGCAGCCAGCCCCACCGCGCCTGCGAACATCATGGAGCCGCGCGCGCGCCGCCCGCCCGCGTCGCGATACGCGCGCAGCGTCCAGATCGCGACGCCCAGCGTCAGCAGCGCCGCGACAATGAGAACAAGAAGCTGGCTCAGCACGGAGCGTGCCTAGCCTTTTTCGCCCGCCGCCGAAACGGCTCCGGCGTCGCAGGGCGCATTTAAGGTCCGACGCTTTAGTCGGTCGCGGGTAGGCGCAGGCGCGCTTTGAGGCCGCCCAATTGACCTCGCTCAAAAATGAGCTCGCCCGCATAGAGATCGACGGTTTCTTTCAGGATCGACAGGCCAAGTCCTTGGCCGGGCGCGGCTTCGTCCAGCCGCTCGCCCCGCGCCATGACGCGCGCGATCTCCTCCTCGGAAAGGCCGGGGCCGTCGTCCTCCACCACAATTTCCATCAGCCCGCCGCTTTCAAACGGCGGCAAGAGGCGCACGACAACTTGGCTTCTGCCGTACTTGCAGGCGTTGTCGATGAGGTTTGCGGCCATCTCGAGCAGGTCTTCGCGCTCGCCGCGGAAGGTCACATCGGCTTCTGCTTCGATGGAAATGTCGATCGCCTTCTGGTGATCGTACTTTTGTTCCATCATGAAGACGAGATCGTCGAGGTTTTGCAGCACCGGCGTGCGATAGGCGATCGTGGGCGCCTGGGCGCCGGCGCGCGCTTCGGCGCGGGCGGCCACGCGGGCGCGGCGCAATTGGCGCTCCACGAACGCTTCCATTTCCTCGATCGATTGCTTCAGCACTGCATCGCTGCTGTCGCCTTCGCTGGCGGCGTTCTTCAGCACCGCGATCGGCGTTTTGAGCGCATGCGCCAGATTGCCGACATGGCGGCGCGCGCGCTCCACCACTTCGCGATTGTGATCGACCAGCGCATTGAGCTCCTGCGCGACGGGCTGGAGCTCTGCCGGATAATCACCTTCCAGGCGCTCGCTTTGGCCGCGGCGCACGTCGGCGATGTCGCGCGTCAGCTTGTGCAGCGGCGAAAGCCCAAAGCGCACTTGCAGCGCCGTGGTCGCCGCCACCATGAAGGCGCAGAACGCCACGAACACGGCGAATGCTACGCCGACGATGTTGGCCGCCGGCGCCAGGATCGCGCGCGAAGCCACGCCCACCAGAAAAAGATAGCGCCCTTCGAGGTTCGGGATTTCAGCCACACGCGCCACCACGCGCAGCATTTCCTGATCGGGGCCCGGCACGTCGAGATATACGGCTTCGCGCGGCGGCGACGGCGCCGTGAAAATCGCCTGCTGCGCGGGCAGCAGACTGATCGTCACGTCATAAAGCGAAGGCGAAATCACCTGCACGTCGAGGAAGCCGTCATCCTGGATGCGGGCGATCTGGAAATAGCGGCCGCTGACGGCCTGCAGATAGCGCGGGTCATACGGCAAATCGCGCAGCACGATTTCGCCCGAGAGCCCCGGCCCTGCATTGCCGATCAGATTATCAGCGACGGTTGAAAGCTCAGGATCGATCAGTAGGCGCAGCATCTGGCGGTTAAACGCCGCGTGCGCGATCCAGCCGGCGGCGACCAGCCCGAGCACGGCGACCATCGCGATGGTCAAAAGGCGCGCCGCCAGTGAGCGGCTGATCAGCCGCTGAAATTTCTGGAGCGCCCCCGCCTCGCTCACGCTTCGGCCGCGGGATCGATCAACCGATACCCGAGGCCCTTTTCGGTGATGATGCGCTCGGTTCCGATCTTGCGGCGCAGGATGCCGATGAACACTTCGATCGTGTTCGAGTCGCGCTCATGATCTTGAGCGTAGATTTTCTCGGTCAGCTCCGCGCGCGAGACGATGCGCCCGGCGTGGTGCATCAGATAATCGAGCACCTTGTATTGATAGGCCGTCAGCTTCACCGGCGCGCCGTTCACCGTGACTTGCCCCGTCGCCGAATTGAGGCGCAGTTCGCCCACCTCCAGCACCGAGGAGGTATGATCGGTCTGACGGCGCACATTGGCGCGCACGCGCGCCAGCAATTCGCCCATGTGGAACGGCTTGGTGACATAGTCCTGCGCGCCGAGATCGAGGCCCTCGACCTTCTCGCTCCAGCGGTCGCGCGCGGAAAGGATCAGCACTGGCATGGCGCGCCCTTCCTTGCGCCAGGCTTTCAGCACCGAGAGCCCGTCAATCTTCGGCAAGCCGAGATCAAGGATCGCGAGATCGTACGGCTCGGTTTCGCCGAGAAACTGGCCGTCTTCACCATTGTCAGCGCTATCGACGCTGTAACCCGCATCGCCCAAGGCGGCGGCAAGCTGCTCGCGCAGGTTCTTATCGTCCTCGACCACCAAAACCCGCATGCGATACTTCCTTAGCGATCGGCGGGCACGCGGAAGTCGCGATAAGAGCCGTCCGGCATCCGCCAGCGGATGACATAGACAGCCCGTTGCCCCTCCTCAACATAATGGTCGACATATTCGCCGCCGTAGCGCGCGCGCAATTCGTTAAGCACTTCGCGCAATTGGCGACGTTCGCGTTGGGGGCGATCTTCACCGCGGCCCTGCGCGGGCATGACCCAATTGGGCTCGAACACGCGGTCGCGGCTCTGCGCGCTCGCGGGCGTCGCCGCCGCGAAGCTCGCCAGGAAGGCGCCAAGGAGGAGCGCTTTGAGCCGCATAATCATTCCCGACTACAGGGAACGCACTGAACGGTCGCTGAACAAGGCCATTAACCGCCGGGGCGAGAGGGCGTGTAATCGCGTTTCGGCCACCTTTTAACGAACTTCCTGAGCTCCTCGTCGGCCGTTTCGGGCAGCATCACTTGCAGGCGCACAAATTGGTCGCCCTGCCCGCCCACGCCTTTTCCCTTCAAGCGCAGCACCTTGCCGGTGTTGGAGCCGGCCGGGATGGTGAGCGACACCGGGCCGCTCACGGTGGGGGCCTGCACGCGCGCGCCTTCCACAGCTTCCGTCAGCGAGACGTTGAGATCGACATGGATGTCCTGCCCCTCGCGGCGGAAGTGCGGGTGCGGGCGCACCTTGAGTTCCACCAGCGCGTCGCCGGCCGGCCCGCCCTGCACGCCGGGGCCGCCCTGCGATTTGAGGCGCAGCACCTGGCCGCTCTCCACCCCTGCGGGGATCGAAATATCCAGCGTGCGCCCTTCCGAGAGGGCGATGCGCCGCTTGGCGCCGTTCACCGCGTCCAGAAAATCGATGTCGAGCGTGAAGCGGATATCCCGCCCGCGCATGCGCGAATAGCCGCGACCGCCGCCAAAACCGGGGCCGAACAGGTCGGAGAAGATATCGCCGAGATCGAACGCGTCCGCGCCCGCGCCGCCAGCTTGGCCCCCGCCGGAATAGGCGCCCCCGCCATAGGAGCCGCCGCTATAGCCGGGTCCGGCGCCCGCGCCGGCATGGGCGCGCGCGCCTTGCCTGGGCCTTGCGCCATAGGCCATGCGCTCATTGCCGTCGGCGTCGATCTCGCCACGGTCAAACCGGCCTTTCGTGGTGGGATCGGAGAGCAGGTTGAACGCCGCAGTCGCGCGCTTGAAGCGTTCTTCGGCCGCTTTATCGCCGGGGCGCACGTCAGGGTGCAGCTCCTTGGCCAAGGTGCGGTACGCCTTGCGGATATCGTCCGCGGTGGCGGTGCGGCCAAGACCTAATGCGGCGTATGGATCCCAGCTCAAGGTTCGCTCCCGCCCCCAATGTAGGTTGATACAAGCGCGCTGGCCTCGCCCGCAAATGGGAATCAGGCCGGGGGCTGTGAAAGACCTTGCCCTATAATGTTATGGTTAACGCGCTGTTCAACCCTGGACGCCCGTAAGCGTCCATTTGCGCCACACGAAGCGTGAGCGCGCCAGGTAAGCTCCCAAAATCAGCCACTTGTTCCGCGGCCGGGTACATCCAACCGGGCGCGGCAATCTCCACCACCCGCACAGGCGCGCCGCCCGCCAGCACTTCAAGGCGATAGGTTTCGCCTTCCGGCCCCAGCGGCGGCTCGCCTGGCCCCCAGGAATCACCGCCTGCGCGGGCGCAGCGCACCCAGCTCACTGTCACCTCGTCACCCTCGGTCCGCCGCGCCCGCAGGTGCGCCGGCGCCCAGGGGCGGATGGCCGCGTGCGCCAACGTTCGCGACAGCACCGCTGCGCGTGCATCTTCAGGCCCCGCGCCCGCCGGCGGGGCGATCACGCGCAGCGGCTCATCCCATTCGTGCGCATTCACGCCAATGCGCGCCAAGGCCTGATCCAGCACCACGAAGCGCGCGCCAACCGGATGCGGCGCGCGCATGGCGTGGGCCGAACCCAGGCGCGCGCGCAGAAAGCCGGAGAGTTCGTATTCGCCCGGCGCGACCAGCACGCAATGACGCGCCTGTAAAATTTCCCATTCGCCGCCTTCGCCTTCGACGGCGAACACGTTGGCGCCGTTCAGCAGCGCATCGCGTGCAACGCTCGCCAGCACGCCGGCGTAAAGCTTCACGCGAATGCGATTGCCCTCGTCCCAGCGATCGACCGGGCCGGGCCACAGCGCCCACAGCAATTCGCCGGTGATCGCCGGGCGCGTCACGCTCGCGCGCAGCGTTTCGCCCGCGCCCGCATAAAGCGCATGCGCGCCGAGCCAAGGCGATGCGAACACCGCCGCCAGCGGGCGCTCATCCGCTTCAGCGCCAGGCAAGGGCGGCAAGTCGAGCAACAGCACATCCGGCGTTGACGCGTGCGGGGGCTGAGCGGGCGGCGCTGGCTCGGCCAAGCGCAACGACGCGGAAGACGGCGCACGTGCGCGGACAAGTTCAAGCCGGCGCGTCTCGGCGTCTTCGATGCGCGCGATCTCGAACACATCACCGCCGCCCGCGAAGCTCAGGCAATCGCCGGGCTCAAGCGCGATATGCGCGGGGCCAAGCGCGAACGCCAAGGTTTCCGCGCCCGCGCGCCGCTCCGCCAGCAACGCTTGCGCCAAGATTTCCGCCGCCTCCGCCTCCAGCACCAAGGGCGCCTCCAGCGTGGCGACGCCGCCCTCGGCGCGATCCAGCCGGCGCGCGCTGACGGCGGCGGCGAGATAATCGCGCGTGGGGTCGATGAAGCGCACGCGCGCTTCGATCGGCAGCGTTGCCGCATCGGCGCGCGTGTTGAGCAACGCCGCCGCGCTCTCGGCCGCGAGATCGCCGCGCTCGAGCAAAACCGGCGCGCTGGGGTCGCGGTGGAAGAACACGATGCGCCCCTCCCGCTCCATCGCCGCGACATCGTAGGCCGCAAGCAAGGGCTCCAACCCATCGCGCACGCTTGAAGGCGCATCGACGATGTAGCCGTTCACAACCCCGTTCAGTCCCGCCACATCGATATCGGCAAAGCCGGCGCGGGCGCAGAGGACGGCGACGATTTCGCGCAAGCCGGAAAGCCCAGCGCGGCCGTTCAGCCAATGGCCGCGCCGCCAATTGGCCCCATCGGCCCACACATCGGCGCGCGCGGGAAACGCCGGATGCGGGCGCGCGTCCCACGCCCACAAAAACGCCGCGCCGATCATGGGCCGCGCATCAAGCGCGGAGCGCGGGTTGTTACCCTCGTCTCCCCAATAGCGCAGATACGCCTCCAGCGCGCGACGCTGAATCAAATCATCGCGCGCGCCGTTTGAATAGGACGGCAGCGCGCTTTCGGCGCTCTTGGCGTCGCTGAACAGATTGGGCGCGTTGGCGCCTTTATCGACCGCGGGGCAGCCAAGCTCGATCAGCCAAAGCGGCTTCGATTGCGCGACCCATACGGTGGGCGTCTCCGCGCGCACGCCGCCGGGGCGGTCATAGTGCGCGCGCGCCCAGAAATTGCGCACATCCTTGGCGCGATAGATCCAGGGCTCGTCATGCGCGCCATCCGTGATCGGCGTGCGGATTTGCGCGTCGCGATCTTCGGGCGAAGCGTAATACCAATCGTAATTCTCGCCCGCCTCGATGCGGCTTTCCAGATAAGCGCGATCATGGATGGCGGACGCGAGCGCGGCGTCGAGATGGCTCGCCCCGTCGCGCCAATCGCTGAGCGGGGCGTACCAATCGAGGCCCACCACGTCGATATTCGCATCCGCCCACAACGGATCGAGATGAAACAGCACGTCGCCAGAGCCATCCTG
>CAZWQS010000142.1:0-3966 GCA_964635925.1 uncultured Terricaulis sp.
CTGCGCACGAGCAATTGCTCGCCATAGCGCTCGACATACCCTGCGCCGACATTGGTGTTATTTTCGGCGAGCGCTTCAACAACGTCGTTGATGGCCAACCCTGCCGCCGCAAGGCGATCAGGCCAGGGCGTCACATGATATTGGCGCTGGAAGCCGCCGATCGTGTTCACTTCCGTGACGCCAGGCGTGTTGCGCAATTGCGGACGGATCACCCAATCCTGCAAAGTGCGCATGTCTTCCGGCGTCCATTCCGAACCATCGGGTTTGCGCGCGCCTTGTTCGGGCTCGACCGTATACATGAAAATTTCGCCGAGCCCCGTCGCGATCGGTCCCAATGCGGGCTCCACGCCTTCCGGCAATTGCCCGCGCACCGAAAGCAGGCGTTCGCTCACGAGCTGGCGCGCGAAATAAATATCCGTGCCGTCCTTAAAAACGACCGTGACCTGGCTCAAGCCGTAGCGCGAGATGGAGCGCGTATATTCAAGCCCCGGCAAGCCAGCGAGCGCGGTCTCGATCGGGAACGTCACTCTTTGCTCGGCTTCCAGCGGCGAAAAGCCCTGCGCCTCGCTGTTGATCTGCACCTGAACATTGGTGATGTCCGGCGTCGCATCGATCGGCAGACGCTGGAAACTCCAAACCCCTATGCCCGCAAGCAGGAGCACGAGTGCGAGCACGATCCAACGATGCCGGATCGAGAGATGAACAATACGGTCTAACATGCGCCTCTCCCCTTAGTGATCGTGGCCCGCGCCGGACTTTTCGATATCCGCGCGAACGAGGAAGGCGTTGCCGCTCACATAGACTTCGCCTGGGCGCAGCCCGCCCAGCACTTCTGTCCACTCAGGCGTTTGCCGGCCCAGCTCAAGCATGCGCACCTCATAGGTTTCGCCCACGCGCGCGAACACGACGGTGAAATTTCGGAAACGCTGCAAAGCGCGCGTGCGCACCGCCAGCGGCGCTTCATACGTGGAGACCACCGCCGCGCCCTCCACCGCTTGGCCCGGCCGCCACAAGCCATCGGCGTTTGGCAAATCCACGTGCGCCACGATGGTTTGGGTCATCATGTCAGCCGTCGGCAGGATCGCTTCGATCGGCGCGCGCGCAACGTGATCCCCGCTCAAGCTCCGCACCGTGACGGCCTGCCCCGCGCGCAAGCGTTCTGCATCGCGCGGATAGACGTAGAATTCCGCATGCACCTGGGTGGCGTCCGCGATCACATAGATCGGCGCAGCGCCGGCCACATCGCCCACATTGGCGTTGCGCGCCATCACCACGCCGCTGATCGGCGAGGGAATGGCGTAGGTCTGCAAGCTTTCGCTTGAGTTCACGCTGGCGAGGATTTCGCCGCGCCGCACGCGGTCGCCGATAGCGCTGCGCATCGCAACAATGCGGCCAGGATACCAAGCGGTAATGTCGGCGCGGCCTTGCGGCTGCAGCTCGACTCGGCCGGCGAGCGCGATGGTCTCTTCAATCGTTGCGGGACCCGCGGCTTCCACCACGATGCCCGCCGCCTCCGCTTGCGCGGCGCCGATCGTGGTGCGGCCTTCATAGGATTCGTATGTCCATGCGTGGGTCTCTCCCGCATGCGCGGCGCGCACCGCCACATCAAACGAGTGCGGTTCGGCGACGACCGCGTCGCCCTTCAGGTACTCCTGCTCTGGCGCAAACGAGAATTGATCGACTTGCCCACCCAGCCGCGTCACGGCGATACTGATCTCCACCTCGCGGGGATCAAGCGGCTGATCGTTGCGATAGGCGTAGACGCGATAGTGCGGCGTCCCATCTTCAACGATCACGATCTCCGCCGCGAAATCGCCGTCGCGCAACAAGCGCCCGTCATGCGGGCCGCGCGCCGCCTCTGCATGCGCGGCTTCGTTTTCGGCGTGGCCAGCCTCGCCGCAAGCGGCGCCGAACGATAAAACCACGCCCGCCAGCGCCGCGCGCAGCCCGGATTTCAGATGACGGATCATTGGGGAATCTCCTCGGCGCGCGCGCCGGAAAGGCGCGTCAGCGAAGCTTGCGCGCGATGATAAGAACGAAGCGATGCGATGCGGCGCAAACGCGCCTCCGAGAGCGCACGCTGCGCTTCCAGCACATCGATGTAAGAGAAGGCGCCACGGGCGTATCCGTCGCGCGCGAAGCGCAACGCTTCCTCGCTGCTTGGGATCACGCGCGCATCCAACCCTTCGACTTCGAGGCGCGCCGTCTCGGCTTGATTTGCAAGCAGCGCGCGTTCGCGAACAAGCGCACGCGCGCGGGCCTGACGCTGATAGCCGGCGCGATCGCGTTCCGCGCGGGCGCGCGCCACATTGTCGGCGTTGCGATCCCAGATTTGCAGCGGCATGGAGAAACCGACGACCAGCGCCGTTTCATCGGTCTCCAAAAATTCCCGATACCCAACCTGAACATCAACATCGGGGATCGCCCGCGCGCGCTCAAGGCGAAGCTGCGCGTCCGCGCGGCCCGCCTCTGCATCGGCCAATTGAAGATCGGGCGTGACCCCAGATACCGGCGCCGCCGCGCTCAAATGTTCGAAAGACGCAAGTTCGAGCGCAAAATCATCCGCGCCGGTCCAATAGCTGGCCAACGTCCGACGCGCGCTGGCCGCGCTCCGCCGCGCGCTTTCGGCTTCGATCTCAGCCTCCGCCAATCGCGCCTGCGCGCGTGAGCCAGCCATGAACGGATCGCGCGCGGCGCGCACGCGCCGGTCAACCGCCTCGGCAAGCGCGCGCGCCACCACAAGGCGCTCTTCGGCGACAACGCGAACCGCTTCAGCCGCCTGCGCATCGATAAAAGCGTGCTCGACCTCCTCGAGGACATCGAGCCGCGCGAGCCCCGCGCCAATGCGCGCAATGTCGCGATCGCGCGCCGCGATCCGCCTTTGCGCACTGTGATCGCCGCCGAGCTGCAACGGTTGGCTCAGCGCATAAGTCGTTTCGGCGCGCTCGGAACCGCGATAAGGCCCCGAACCCTCGATGTTCTCTTGGGTGACATCGAGCGTTGGATTGCTCCAGCGGCCCGCTTGGCGCGCGCCGGCTTCTGCCGCGCGCGTTTCGGCTCGCGCCGCGTCAATGCGCGGATCGTCCGCGAGCACGCGCGCGAGCGCGCCCTCGCGCGTCAGCGGCGCTTCTTGCGCCTGCGCGGTTGCATCACAGGCGACGCCCGCGACGCATGCGACCCCGACCAGGGCCGCGACAAACTTGATAGACAAGGAAATCCCTCCTCTGTCGCAAACAAGCGCGCCGCGAGAGCGGGCGCAGCGTTCGGATCAGAGGATGGCGCGTGGAGGCCGCAGCGGCGGGAAGCTCGAATGGCGGAGCGCGTTCACCGAAATAACCGGCCAGGGCTCGTCACGCCCGAAATCCTGCGCAAGCAGCGTTTCAGAAGGATCACACGGCGTGAATTGCGGGCAGGCGTGAACGTGTGCGTGCTCATCTTGGCCGGGGCCGGTTGAGCCGGGCTTGGATGGATCATCCGCGCCGTTTGGCGTGTGATGATCGTCGTGCTGATGGCCGGCGCCGGCTTGCTCAAGATCAACATGCGCGTGCGCGAACACCAATTCCCGCACGCCATGGCCGGGGCCGTCCTGATGCGCATGCGCCGGAGCCGTCGCCACGACGCCAAAGGACGTCAGCGCGAGAGCCAGGAGCCCGGTCAGGAGGCGGCGGAACACGATCATTCAGAAGCAGAGTATCACCCAATTCCTATCACAATTAAAACCGCCCCAAAAAGCCGAAGGCGCGGCCTAGCGCCGCAAAACCGCTCGAATACCGCCCTTAGGAGTCGGATGGCGGGCCGATTCAGGTCAAACTAGCGCAAGATCCGCTTGAGTTCGCTCGACGGGGGCGGTCTCCGATGGTTGGCAACCCTGCGGCGCACGTGACGCCGCGAACACAAATGCTCGCCCAGGCTTGACGAAACGAGCTTATGCCCGCGTAGGGCCGTGGATCGGCGGGCGTCAGCATT
>CAZWQS010000142.1:4066-7252 GCA_964635925.1 uncultured Terricaulis sp.
TCGTCGGCACGCTGGCGCAGAATGTTGTCTTCCACATCATGGCGCGCGCCAGGGGTTTGATCTGCGTTAGCGCGCATTGATGCGCGGCGCCGGCCTCTCCGGCTCCAGGCGCTTCAGTGGCGCAGCGGCGTGATCTTCAAGTGCAGCACGACGAGCGTTTCCGTGCGCGCGTTCGCGCTGAGGCGCGCATTCAGCGCGCGGCCGTCTTCGGCGATTTCGGCCGCCACCGCGTCGGCGCTGACGGCGCCTGTCAGCGTCTCTATGCCGAGAACCTCGGTGAATGCGTAGCCCGCGGGCGCTGCAAGCGCCAAGGGGCCCTGACTCGCCGCTTCGAACGACAGCCAGAACGTCCGCACCTGGGGCCGTTGCGACACAACCGGGACCTCGAGCCGGGATTCGATCGCGCTGCCCCAATCCAGCAACCGGTTTGAGCGCGCATCGCCCAAAATCGTGATGCGCGTGCGGTCATTATTCCACACATAACCCCGTTGCGTGACCTCCACGCCGGGCGCGGACGCGTTGATGCTCCAATTGGCGTCTTCCACCACGAATTGGGTTCCGCGCGGCGCGCGGAATTCCACGCGCACCTCCGTGGTGGGCTCGGCCGGGGTGACGAAATCAATCGGATTGGCGAAGAAATGCGTCACGCGCCGATCCTCGAACACTTCGCCGTACATCACCACGTCAACCTGATTGCAACGGGCGACCTCTTGCAGGATCGCCAATGAGTCCGGGGCGAGCGCGGAAACCGCTTGCGCCGAAGGCAGGGCGCGCCCGCCGATCGGATAGGCGGCTCGCCCGCCCTGCGCGGGCGCCATGTCTTGCCCAAGAAACACGCCGACGACGGATTGGCGCATTTCCATCACCGGGCCGCCGCTGAAGCCGGGCGAGGTATGGTCGGCGAAGCGCATAGGGCTGCCTTGGTGCGACGGCGTCATCACGCGCGTTTCAAGGATCGAAAGCACGCTGTCGCTGCCCATGGCGTAGCCCAGCATGGTGATGGTTTGCGAGGCGCGCACGCCGTCGCAGGCGCTGAGAAACGGCAGGTTCGGCGGCGGCTCGACAATCCGCAACAGCGCCACGTCGTTCACGGGCCCCGCGGCGATCCGCACGATTTCCAAACGCACCTTGGCCCCTTGCGCGACGAACACGTCGTCGTTCAGCACCGGAAAGGTCGCCTCGATCAGCAGCGTCCCCGGGGCGGCCGCCTGCGCCTCGCGCACGACATGCGCCGCGGTGAGGACGTAACCGTTTTCGCTGACGATAAATCCGGTGCCGCGCTCGCGGATGTCTGGCGGGCCCGGCGCGCCGGCGCGGCGCATGGCGGTCATCTCCAGCCGCACGACGGCGGGGCCGGCGCCACGATAGATGTCGTATGCTTGCGCGTGTGCAAGTGCGCCTGACAGCGCCATCGCCGCCACGGCGCCGATCAGCAAGCTACGCATGGAGCGCGGCGTCGGTGCGATACGAATGCAGCACCAGCACGCCGCCTTGCTTGCGCAGCCATTTCGCATTGATCACATGCCGGCGCGGCGAGCCCTCAAACTGATTGCCGCCAAGCACGAGCACGCGGTCGGCCTCCTCCCGAACGAAAAAGCCGACATGGCCGCGCCCCGCCGCCGCGTAAGTAGGGTCTGTGCGTTGGAAAACCACGACATCGCCAGGTCTTGGCGCGTGGCCGGCGGCGACATCCACATGCGCGCCCCAGGTACGAAAACTTCCCGAACTCGCGCTCGCCGTCGGCGCCGCGACGCCCTCTCGCGGGGCCGCGCCTTCGCGCGCGCGCATCAAGCACCAATTCAGAAACGCCGCGCACCACGGCGTCACATCGCCCATGGGCCGCGTTCGCGTGGCGTTGAAAAACTCGACCAGCACCGGATTCCAGCGCACCGGCCATGCGCCAATATAGGGGCGCAATTCTTCACCATACGCGCCTTCGCCCACGGCCAGAAAATAACGCGCGACCTCAAGCGGCGTGGTGGCGCGCGGCGCGCCGTCGAGCACGAGTTGCGCAAGACGCACCTCTTCTTCCAAGGGCGGATCGGTGCCCTGTGGGATAGAGTCGATGGGATCGTAGTCAGCGTCTGGCAGATCGCTGAATTGCTCAAGCCCCGGCGGCAAGGGCGGCGGCGTCTCGCTTTCCGCCAAGCTTGATGTCCATGACGCCTGTTGCGCCCAGGCGTTCGGCGCCAACAGCGCCGCGGACGCGCCCACGAGAAGCAGACGGCGATCCATCATCGCACCCCCTCCAATGCCAGCACGCCGAGTTTGTTTTGCACGGCTGCGTTGTCAACTTTGGATTGCGAAGCGGCTGCTACGTCGACGGCGCACAACGCGTCTTCCAAAGGCTCTCTCTATAGATCGCTCTTGAAAAATCGATTGGGTCGATACCCGCGAAAGGCGTATCGATACCAGCAAGGAGGACCCTCACATGGCCGACGGTAATGAATCCAAATGTCCCGTGCCGCACGCGCACGGCAGATTGAATCGCGATTGGTGGCCCAATCAGGTCAATGTCGGGGTGCTGCACCAGAACACGCCCGAGTCCGATCCGATGGGCAAGGGCTTTGACTACAACAAAGAATTCGACAGCCTCGACCTCGACGCCGTGGTCAAGGACCTGCGCGCGCTGATGACCGACAGCCAGGATTGGTGGCCGGCCGATTACGGCCATTACGGCCCCTTCTTCATCCGCATGGCCTGGCACGCGGCGGGCACCTATCGCGTTGGCGATGGGCGCGGCGGCGGCGGGCGCGGGCAACAGCGTTTCGCGCCGCTGAATTCGTGGCCGGACAACGGCAACCTCGACAAGGCGCGCCGCCTGCTGTGGCCGATCAAACAGAAATACGGCGCGAAGCTTTCGTGGGCCGATCTGCTGATCCTCACCGGCAATGTCGCCATCGAATCCATGGGCGGGCCAACTTTCGGCTTCGGCGGCGGCCGCGCCGACACCTGGGAGCCCGAAAACCAAGTGAATTGGGGCGCCGAAGAAGCCTGGCTCGCCGACAGCAAGGCGCCTAACAGCCGCTACTCAGGCGACCGCGAACTGCACGGCGATCTCGGCGCGGTGCAGATGGGCCTCATCTACGTCAACCCGCAGGGCCCGGACGCCAATCCCGATCCGGTCGCCTCGGGGCGCGATATTCGCGAAACCTTCGGCCGCATGGCGATGAACGACGAAGAGAC
>CAZWQS010000143.1:0-7244 GCA_964635925.1 uncultured Terricaulis sp.
AGGTTCTGCCGCTGACGCTACCGAGGAGCGCTCAGGCCCGAAAACCGAGCGTGGCCGGCGCACTTTAAGGCGGTTATTGGATGCCGCAGGGGAAGAGTTCGGCGCGCGCGGCTATCATGAAACCGCGATCTCCAACATCACCCAGCGCGCCGGCGTGGGGCTCGGCACCTTCTACGTCTATTTCAAATCAAAGGAGGAGGTGTTCCGCGCGCTGGTCGCCGACATGGGCGTGCACACCCGCCATGCGCTGCGCGAAAGCATCAAGGACGCGCCCAACCGCCTGGAAGCCGAACGGCTCGGCATGCGCGCCTATCTCGAATTCGTGCGCAAACACAAATCGCTCTATCGCGTCGTCATGGAGGCGCAATTCGTCGCGCCGGAGGCGTACCGCGATTATTACCGCGTGTTCTCGGAAGCCTATCGTCAGCAGCTCGCGCAATCGGCCGCGCGCGGCGAGATCAGCGCCGGCGACGATGAGGTGCGCGTGTGGGCGCTGATGGGCGCCTCGACGTTCCTAGGCTTGAAATACGGCGTCTGGGAAGACGCCGCCGATGTGGACGCGGTTTCGCAAGCTGCGGCCGATCTGATGATCAACGGACTTGCGCCGCGCGAGAAAAAGGACGGCGCTTAAAGCGTCGCGTATAGGGGAGGAGGCGACATGGGCGTCGACCTCGTGGACATCACCGCCAAGCGTGCGTCGCTGACGCCGCGGCGCATCGCTTTTGTCGATGCGCTGAGCGGGCGCGCGCTCACTTATGCGCAATTGGAAGATCGCGCTTCGCGGGCGGCGGGCGTGCTGAAGGGGGTGGGCGTTGCGCGCGGCGATCGCGTGGCCATCCTCTGCCGCAACCGCATCGAATTTTTCGAAATCATGTTCGCCTGCGCCAAGCTGGGCGCGATCCTTGCGCCGCTAAACTGGCGCGCGCCTGTGCCGGAGCTCGCCGCCGTCATCGCCGATTGCACGCCGAAACTGCTGGTGTTTGGCCAGGAAGACGCGGAAACCGCAGCCGCTCTTGGCTTGCCGAATTTAGCGCTGGATCAGTCTGGACCGCCGGCGCCCTCGCCGGCATCCGCAGTGCTGGCCGGCGAGGGCGCCGGCGGTCCAGACTATGAAGCGCTGCTCGCCCAAACGCCGCCGCTCAAAACCGATACGCGCTGGCGCGGCGATGATGTGTGGAGCCTGATCTACACCTCCGGCACCACCGGCGCGCCGAAAGCGGTGATCAAGACGTTCCAGATGGCGATGGTCAACGCGTTCCACGCCACGCAGGCGTTCGGCATTCGCGACGGTGATCACACGCTCAATTTCCTGCCGCTCTTCCACACCGCGGGCATTCATCTGCTGGCGATGCCGGTGCTGATGGCGGGCGGCGCGGTGCATGTGCTGCCAAGTTTCGATGCCGACCGCGCGCTTGATCTGATGCCGCAGCTCGATCTCTTCTTCGCGGTGCCGGCCGTGTATCAGCAGCTTGCCGCGCACGCGCGGTTCGACAGCGCCGATTTCAGCCATGTGCGCGCGTGGGGCTGCGGGGGCGCGCCCTTGCCTGACGTGCTGGTTGAGCGCTTCGCCGCCAAAGGCGCGCGCGTGTGCAACGGCTACGGCATGACCGAAACGGGGCCGACCGCGTTCGTGGCGCATCCCGACGATGCGCTCTCCAAGATTGGCTCCGTCGGCAAGCCGCAGCTTCTGCTCGACGTGCGCATTGTGGACGCTGAAGGCCGCGATGTTGCAGAGGGCGAAACCGGCGAAATCTGGATGCGCGGGCCAGGGCTCACGCCCGGCTATTGGAACAAGCCCGCCGAGACGGCCAAAGCATTCACCGAAGATGGCTGGCTCAAAAGCGGCGACATCGGCCGGCGTGACGGCGAGGGCTGCTATTATGTGGCGGGCCGCATCAAGGAGATGTTCATCTCCGGCGGTGCGAACGTCTATCCCGCTGAAATTGAAAACACTTTGGCGCGCCATCCGGCGGTGTTGGAGGCCGCCGTCATTGGCGTGGCGGATGAAAAATGGGGCGAGGTGGGCGCGGCCTTCGTGCTGGCCAAGACCCCGGTCAGCGCCGAAGAGTTGATTCAGTTTTGCCGGGCGAACCTCGCCAGCTATAAAATTCCCCGTCACGTCCGGTTCGTGGACGAGTTCCCGCGCACCGCCGCGGGCAAGATCAGAAAGAACCTGCTCGCGCTGGAGCCTCCGGGCCAGGCGCGCTGAGGGAGGGGATATGAGCGGATTTTCCACGCGGCGCGGCCTGCTGGCGGCCGCATCCGGGGCGGCTTTGACGGGGGCATGCGCCTCTTTTTTAAAGCCGGGTGCTGACACCGGTAGCATTGATCGCCGCGCCACGCTGGCCGCGATGAAGCGGGCGGCGCGCTTCATGGTTGAGCGCGTGGCGTATCGCGGCGGCTATGTGTGGTCGTACCTGCCGGATTTCTCGCGTCGCTGGGGCGAGATGGAAGCGTATCCGACCATGATCTGGATGCAGCCGCCCGGCACGGCGACGATGGGGCATCTCTATCTCGATTGCTACGCAGCCACGCGCGATCAGTTTTACTATCGCGCCGCGCTCGATGTGGCCGACGGTTTGATCGCCGCGCAGCATCCGGCCGGCGGTTGGAATTATCTGCACGATTTCGCCGGCGAAGAGAGCACGCGGCGCTGGTACGAAACCATCGGGCGCAGCGGTTGGCGGCTGGAAGAATTCCATCATTATTACGGCAACGCGACCTTTGATGACGCGGGCACGTCCGAAGCGTCGCAATTTTTGCTGCGCGCCTATCTCGCGGGCCGCAACCCGCGTTTGCGCGAACCTTTGGAACGCGCGGTGCGGTTTGTGCTGGATAGCCAATACGCAAACGGCGGTTGGCCGCAGCGGTTTCCGCGCGTGGACGGCGAGGTGGCGTATGCGCCTTACATCACCTTCAACGACGCGGTAGCGGACGAGAACATCAAGTTTCTGCTGATGGTGTATCACGAATTGGGCGATGAACGCGCCCTGGCCGCGATCCGCCGCGCGATGGAGATTTTCCCTGCTACGCAAGGGCGCGGCGCGCAGGCGGCGTGGAGCTTGCAGCACCATCACGAGACGCTTCAGCCGATCGGCGCACGCTCCTATGAGCCTGACAGCTACGCAACCCACACGACGGCGGGCAATATCGCGCAGATGATGGATTTCTACGAATGGACCGGCGAGCGTCGCTTCATTGAGCGTATCCCCGAGGCGCTATCCTGGCTTGAAAGCGTGCGCTTGCCTGAAAATGAAATCCGCGTCGCGGGGCGCCAATATCCGACCTTCATCGAGTTTGAGACTAATCGCGCGCGCATCAATCATCGCCGCGGCTCGAATTCCGGCAGCGGGCAATATTATTGGGACTACAATCCCGAGAACCCGATTACGCATTACTCCCAATGGCGCGCGATCAACCTCGATGCGCTGCGCGAACGCTACGAACGCTTGGCCGCGTCCGCGCCAGACCTTGCGCGCTCGCCGCTCACGCGCGGCAATTTCCGCATGCCGCGTTTCTTCACGACGGAGAATATCGAGGTGTCCGACATGAACTCCAACGTGGGTGCGGGGGCGCTCACGCGCCCGACGGCTGAGCGGGTGGCGGCTCTGGTTGGAACCCTCAACGCCGAAGGCTATTGGCCAACGCCGCTCTCGGCCACCTCCAACCCCTATATTGGGGCGCCCCCAGCGGCCCCGTCGCCCGGCGATTTCGGCCAAACCCTGGTCGGCGACGCCTACGACACCTCGCCCTTTGTTACAGAGACGCCCGCCACCGGAATTTCGACCGGCGCTTTCATCCAGAATATGAGCGCCCTTCTGCTCAGCGTGGATTCAGGCCAATAGGAGAAAAGATGGAAAAGCCCCGGTGAGGGGGCTATCCTCGCGGGCGTGGGGATTTGAACGTGGCGGAAACCGGGGAAGAACGCACAGTTCGGCTGGCGTCTATTGTGGCAATCGACATCGTCGGTTTCTCGACCATGTCAGAGCGCGATCAGCGCAACGCGGCGCGTAAGGTGGAGAACCTGCGCGCGCGTATCATGCAGGTGGCGCAAACGCATGGCGGGCGCCTGTTCAATACGGCTGGCGACGGCTTCATGCTGGAATTCGCCTCTGCCGGTTCGGCGCTCGGCGCCATTCAGGATATTCTGGATAAACGCGGCAAGAAGGAGCCGCCGATCCGCGTCGGCGCACACGTGGGCGATGTCGTCGTCACCGCGACGGACGATTTGCTCGGCCATGGCGTGAACGTGGCCGCGCGGCTGCAAGAGCTGGCGGAAGCCGGCACGGCGCTTGTCTCCGCCGAATTCCGCTCCATGGCGCGCTCTTCGCCGACGGCGGCGTTTCAATCGCGCGGGCAAAAGCCGCTCGATAATATCGAGCAGCGCGTGCAGACGTTCGAGATTCTCTCCAAGCGTCAGCGCTTCGCGCGCGGGGCGCGGCGTGTCGGCGTGGGCGTGACGGCGGCGGCCGTATTGGGCGTCGGCGTCTATTTCAGCCCCGTGCTGATGCGTTTGGTGCAGGATCGTTTGCCGCATGAGCCCGTGGCGCAAGCGGAAGCTGAATCGCCCACGCAAATCCAATTGCTGACGGAAGACGCCCCGCCTTCGCTCCAGCCTGGCCAGATCGTGCGCGATTGCGACAATTGCCCGGAAATGACGGTGCTCGCCGGCGGGCTCTATCGCATGGGCTCGCCCACGGGCGAAGCCGGCCGCGGCGCCGATGAAGGGCCCCAGCGCGAAGTGTCGCTCGCGCCCTTCGCGATCGGCGCCAACGAAATCACCTTCCAGCAATGGGATGCTTGCCTCGCCGGCGGGGGTTGCAACGGCTTTTCACCACCCGATCGCGGCTGGGGCCGCGGCAATCGCCCCGTCACCGGCGTGTCGTGGGCGGATGCGCAAGCTTATCTTGATTGGCTGAACGCGCAGACCGGCGGTTTGCGCTATCGCTTGCCGACCGAGGCGGAATGGGAATACGCCGCGCGCGCGGGCGTTGCGGAAGCGTACGCCTTCGGCCCGCGCATCACCGCAGAACAAGCCACGTTTCGCGCGCAGCAAACCACGCCCGTGGGATCGCACGCGGCCAATGCGTTCAATCTCTACGATATGCACGGCAATGTCGGCGAATGGGTCGAGGATTGCTACGTCGCCAATTACAACGTGGCGCCGGTAGACGGCGCGGCGGTGCAGGCGGAGGCGTGCGGGCGGCGTGTCTATCGCGGCGGCGCATTCAGCGATCAGGCGCCGCGCCTCAGGTCCGCGGCGCGCGCCTCGGGGCGGCCTGACCAGCGCCTGCCGGCGGTTGGGTTTCGCGTGGCGCGTGCGCTCGATTAAAGCCGAGTCAAGCGCCCGCGTGTGACCTGGGGCACAGACAACGCCATCCGCTGTCCACATGTTCCGGCCCGGGCAGACCTCCGCGCGCGCAAGCGTGCGGAGCCATTTCGATCGAGGCATGGGGCGCGCAGATGAGCGGCGACCGATTCATTGTCGCGCAAATTTCCGACACCCATGTCCGCGCGGACGATGGTGGCGCCTCGGCCGCGGCGCTAACCCGCGCCTTGGCGCAGGCCGGGGAATACCGCGCTGATGTGATCCTGCTGACCGGCGATCTGGTCAATGATGCGCGCGCCGATGAATATGCTGCGTTGGCCGAAGCGCTCTCCGCCCAGCCGGCCCCGCTTTTTCTCATGCCGGGCAATCACGACGACCGCGCGCTGCTGCGCCAGGCGTTCCCCGCCCATACGTATCTGCCGAAAGACGGCGCGCTGTCCTACACGATCGAGAATTTCCCGGTGCGCATCGTCATGCTGGATCAAACCGTGCCCGGCGAAGTGCACGGTGAAATCACCCGCGCGGACGCCGATTGGCTGGACGACACGCTGGCCGCCGCGCCCGAGCGCCCCACCATCGTGGCGCTGCACCACCCGCCGTTCGCCACGCACGATCTGCTGTTCGACACGATCGGCCTGCGCCACGCCGAGCGCTTCGCGGTGGTGATCGCGCGCCATCGCCAGGTCGCGCGCGTGATCTGCGGCCACCATCACCGCTTCGCGGTGGGGGTTGCCGGGCATGCGCCGGTGATCGTCGCGCCGTCCACGTCGTGGGCCTATGGGCTCGCCATGCATGAGGGCCAGGAAATCGCCCCGCGCACCGCCGAACAGCCGGGCTGGGTGCTGCACGCCTGGGCGCGCCCGGGCGGCTTCGCCAGCCATTTCATAGGCTCTGAGGGAACCTAAGGTCCGACGCTTTAGGGAACAAAGAAATCGGGCCGGATCTTGCGATCCGGCCCATTTCTGCGGTGGCGCCTAGGCGGGGGGAGTTAGGTTGGCGCCGGAAAGACAACCGCGCCCGGCCCATTCAGTTCCAGACGCGCAGAATATTTCTGCGGCGCGCGCTAAGGGGCGCGGTCGGCCTTCTGACCGCCCGCGCCCCGCCAGCACGCCCCATAAAGAGGTTTCAGCCCCACGGCTGACCAAGCCAGCAAACTCGTCCGTACACGGATACGCAAGCGCGCCAACGTTGCGCCGCGCGTTTCACGCGCGCGTGCTGATTCAAATGCCACATCACGCAGAAACGAAAAGCTCTAGCGGCGCCCATGCACATTTGCGCTATAAGCGCCTCCAAAAATCGGAGCGTTGCGCACATGAAGACGAAAGCTGCGGTGGCGTTTGAAGCCAAGAAGCCGCTGGAAATTGTCGAACTTGATCTCGAAGGCCCGAAGGCGGGCGAGGTTCTTGTGGAGATCAAAGCCACCGGCGTGTGCCACACCGATGCGTACACGCTCGACGGGCTCGATAGCGAAGGCATTTTTCCCAGCATCCTCGGCCACGAAGGCGCGGGCATCGTGCGCGAAATCGGCGCGAGCGTAACCAGCGTTGCGGTTGGCGATCACGTCATCCCGCTATACACGCCCGAATGCCGCCAGTGCAAAAGCTGCCTTTCGCGCAAAACCAATCTCTGCACCGCCGTCCGCGCCACGCAAGGCAAGGGCCTGATGCCGGACGGCACAAGCCGCTTCTCGTACAAGGGCGCGTTTGTCGCGCATTACATGGGCTGCTCCACGTTTTCAAACTTCACCGTGCTGCCGGAAATCGCGCTGGCGAAAATCCGCAAGGACGCGCCGTTCGAGAGCGCCTGCTATATCGGCTGCGGCGTCACCACCGGCGTCGGCGCGGTGGTGAACACAGCCAAGGTGGAGCCGGGCGCCAACGTGATCGTGTTCGGCCTCGGCGGCATCGGCCTCAAC
>CAZWQS010000144.1:0-7188 GCA_964635925.1 uncultured Terricaulis sp.
GCCGCGCCAGCCATAAATCGACTGATCGTCGTCGCCCACCACGCAGAGATTTTTGCGCGCCTGCGCCAGCAGACGCAGCCACAGATACTGCGCGACGTTCGTGTCTTGATACTCGTCCACCATTAGGTGGCTGAGCTTGCGATGGTAGGTCTCCAGCACGTCTGCATGGTTCTGGAAGATCCAGATCATGTGCATCAGCAGATCGCCGAAATCGCACGCATTCAGGATTTTCAGCCGCGCCTGATAGATCGCATAAAGCTTCACGCCTGCGCCGTCGCCGAACGAAAACGCTTCGCCCTTTGGCACTTTATCCGGTGTCAGCGCGCGGTTTTTCCAGCCGTCGATCACGCCGGCGAGTTGGCGCCCTGGCCAGCGCTTTTCATCGATGCCTTCGGCCTCGATGATCTGTTTCATCAGGCGGATTTGATCGTCGGTGTCGAGGATGGTGAAATTGTTTTTGAGCCCGACCAACTCCGCATGCGTGCGCAGCATGCGCGCGCTGATCGAGTGAAACGTGCCAAGCCAAGGCAGCCCGCCGCCGCCGGGGCCGAGCAGATGCTCGACGCGCTCGCGCATTTCGCGCGCGGCCTTGTTGGTGAATGTGACGGCCAGCACGCCCCAGGGCTTGGCGCGGCCCATGGTCAGCAGATGCGCCAGGCGCGTGGTCAGCACGCGCGTCTTGCCCGTGCCCGCGCCGGCCAGCACCAGCACCGGCCCGTCCAGCGCCTCGACCGCCGCGCGTTGTTCGGGGTTCAGCGCCGCCAGATAGGGCGCCGCCGCCATCGCGCGCTGCGAGATCGGCAGGGATTCTCCGCTGTCGTCGCTCATCGATTCGTCCGCATTTTGCCGCTTCTAGCACGAAGCGAGAACATAGGCAGCGCGCGCCGCAGATTTGAGGCTTCGCGCGTCGCGCGCGTGTCATGGAACCGTTTTGGGCCGCAGGCTATGGAACCCAGCGCGCGCCGATGTGATGGCGGTATCCTGGAACGACAATGCGTCCCAGGCGGTTGCCCGCCCAAAGGAGCACGCATGTCTGTCCGCATCCTGATCCTGGCGAGCGCCGCGGCGCTCGCTGCTTGCGGCGCTTCGGAGCCCGCCAAGGCGCCTCAAGCCCCCACGGCCGCGCGCGGGGAGGCTCCGCCGCGCTATGTCGGCCTTTGGGCGGTATCACAGGTTATGTGCGAGACCCCCGCGTGGCGCTTCCGGACGCACGAGGTCGCCACTTTGGGCGAGGTGCATTGCGAGTTCGTGGATGTGGCAGCCGTCGGCGGAAGCTACGAAATCTCCGCCATGTGCACGGCCGAAGCCCCGCCCGCGCCCTATGAGATCGACCTGGCTGTGACCGACGAGCCGCGCGAACTGCTCGTCTCCGGCGGCCCATGGGCCGAGCCGGTGCGGCTCATCTATTGCGGCCCGCACCCGGACGAGTAGAGCCCAAAACCGTTTTCCCCATCGCCGCCCCCTGCTAGGAACCGCTGAGGAGGGGACATGGCTGACGTTTTTCTTTCGTATGCGCGCGAGGATCGCGCCCGCGCCGAGCAAGTCGCGCATGGGCTCGAAGCCAACGGCATCGACGTGTTCTGGGACAGCGAAATCCCGCCCGGCGCGACCTGGGCCGATCACATCGAGCAGAAACTCTCGCAATGCAAAGCGCTGATCGTACTGTGGAGCGCCCACAGCACCAAGTCGCAATGGGTGCGCGAAGAGGCGCGCATGGGGCGCGACAAGGGCGTGCTGATCCCGGCGATGATCGACAACGTGGCCGCGCCCTTCGGCTTTGGCGAAGTTCAGGCGGCCGATCTGTCCAATTGGAACGGCGAGGCCGAGCACGCGAATTGGCGCCGCTTTATCGACGCGGTGCGCCAATTCTCATCCAGCGCGCAAGCGCAGAGCCCGATGGGCGCGCCCCCGCGCCCGCAGCCCGCGCAAGCAGCGCAGGCGCCGGCGCCGAAAACGAAGGGCGTTCCGACTTGGGTTTGGGTTGTCGGCGCGGTTGTGGCGACGGTGGCGGTGTTGGCGATCGTCGGTGCGATGCTGCCGCAACAGCAGCAAGTCGCGCAGGCGCCCGCCATTCAGCCTGTGGCCGGCTCCGGCGCCGCGCAGACGCCGCAGGTGGATTATCGCGCCCAAATCCTGGAGCGCTTGGCGCAGGTGGAGCAGGCCGTCGCCGCGCAGGGCTACCAGCGCATCGGCGAGCCCACGGTCGGCCAATTGCGCCAGGGGCAAACCTTCAACGTGCCCGCCACGCTTGAAGCGGGCGGCGCCTACCAGATCATCGGCGTGTGCGACAACGATTGCGGCGATCTCGACCTGGTTCTGTTTGATCAGAGCAGCAATCTGATCTCGGAAGACCAATTGGTGGACGCCATGCCTGTAGTGACGGTCACGCCGCAATGGACGGGGCCGTTCACAGTGCAGGCGCGCATGCACCAATGCACGGTCGAGCCGTGCTATTACGCGCTCGTCCTTTACGGACGGCGTTCGCAATAAGAGTCAGATGCGGTGTTCGAGCACGAACACCCGCACGGCGGAGGCCAGCGAAGCGTCCGGCGAATCCTTGCCGCGCGTCTCGTCGATCGAGGCGATCAGCACCGGCAGCGTTTGCGACCGCGAGCGCGCGATGCGTTCAAGCCCGGCCCAGAACTCTGGTTCCAGGGCCAGGGAGGTGCGATGCCCGGCGATCCGCATGGACCGCTTCTTGAGGGCGCCTTTAGCTGTCATCACGTTTGTGTCCGTCAAGTTTCTTGGCCGCGGCCTCAGCCTCGGCTTTCGTTTGTGTGCGCTCAGCCTTGCTTCGCCCATGCGCACGTCGATTGGCTTCCGCCTCTTTCTCGTGTTCCGCGCGCGCCTTCGCCTTGCGGGCGCGCTTGAGATTGATGACGTCTGCCATTGCCGCTTGATGTAAGGCGCTACCTTCGCCGGGCCAAGCGCTTGTGCGACGAAATACAGTTAAGCGCCGTTCACGCTGGCGCGAGGTTCCATGCGACAAACTGGCCCGCGTTAGCCCGGCGCGATCATTTTTTCCGGCCGCACGATGGCGTCGAAATCTTCCGCGGGGATGCCGTCCTTGATGGCTTCCTCGCGCAGCGTGGTTCCGTTCTTATGCGCCGTCTTGGCGATTTTCGCCGCGCGATCGTAGCCGTACTTTTCCTTGAGCGGCGTCACCAGCATCAGCGAATTTTCCAAACCGCGCTGAATGTTGTCCAAACGCGGCTCGATGCCGACGACGCAGTTTTCGGTGAAGCTCACCGCGGCATCGGCAAGCAGACGCGCAGATTGCAGGAAATTGTACGCCATCATCGGATTGAACACGTTGAGCTCGAAATGGCCCTGGCTGCCGGCGAAGGCGATCGCGGAATTATTGCCCAGAATGTGCGCGCACACTTGCGTCAGCGCTTCGCATTGCGTCGGGTTCACTTTGCCCGGCATGATTGAAGAGCCCGGCTCGTTCTCCGGCAGCGCGAGTTCGCCAAGCCCCGAGCGCGGGCCGGAACCCAAAAAGCGGATGTCGTTGGCGATCTTGAAGCAGCTCATCGCGGTTGTGGTGATCGCGCCATGCGTCATCACCATCGCATCGTGCGCGGCCAAAGCCTCGAACTTGTTGGGCGCGGAGGTGAAGGGCAGCCCGGTGATCTGCGCGATTTTGGCGGCGACCAGATCGGCAAACCCCACCGGCGAGGCGAGCCCCGTGCCCACCGCCGTGCCGCCTTGCGCCAGCTCCATCAGCATCGGCAGCGTCATCTCGATGCGCTTGATGCCGTTTTCGATCTGCTGGGCGTAGCCTGAAAATTCCTGGCCCAAAGTCACCGGCGTTGCGTCCTGCGTGTGCGTGCGGCCGATCTTGATGATGTCCTTCCAGGCGCCTGCCTTATCGTTCAGCGCGTTGCGCAACACCTGCAGCGCCGGGATCAGCCGATGCACCACCTCTTCGGCGCAGGCGATGTGCATGGCTGTCGGGAAGGTGTCGTTTGAGCTTTGGCTCATATTCACATGATCGTTCGGGTGGATCGGCTTTTTCGAGCCCATCTCGCCGCCCAGCATTTCGATGCCGCGGTTCGAGATCACCTCGTTGGCGTTCATGTTCGACTGCGTGCCCGAGCCCGTCTGCCAGACCACCAGCGGGAAATGCGCGTCGAGCTTGCCTTCGATCACCTCGTCGCTGGCCTTGATGATCACCTTGCCCAGTTCGGGATCGAGCTTGCCGAGCGCGATGTTCGCCTCGGCGGCGGCCTTCTTCACGATGCCCAACGCCCGGATGATCGGCGCCGGCTGCCGCTCCCAGCCGATCTTGAAATTCCCGAGGCTGCGCTGCGCCTGGGCGCCCCAATATTTGTCAGCCTCGACCGCGATAGGGCCGAACGTGTCCGTTTCCGTGCGTGTGGTCATGGGGATTGCGCCTTAGGTAAAAGTGCCGCCTTGTCCGGGGAGGGGATATTGGCATGGATACGCCGGATCAAGCCGCTGGCGGGGGCGATTGGCGGATGCAGCTCAGAGAGATGCGGACGGTGGCGGGCCTGCGCGCCGAAGCGCCGCAGCCCGACGCCGCCGAGCGGCTGACCGACCGCGCCCTAGTGGCCGCCGCGCAAAACCCCGATCACAGCGAAGCCGGCCGCGCCGCCGCGGCCGACGCTGCGCGGGCGCGCAACGTGACGGTGCCTCCCTGGCGCCTCAAAGTGCCGGGCTTCATCAACGCCGCCCAGCTCGCGCGCGGCGACAAATTGTTCTTTGGCTGGGGCCGCAGGGTGCGGAAATTTTCCGGCGCGCTGATCTGGCTCGCGCTGCTGGCGATGTTCGCGTGTGTTATCGTCGCCATGCCCGCAACCGAAGAAGCCTTGCAAATTGCCGAAGCGCGCGGCGTCGCCGGCGCGTCGGGCTTAGGCGGCTCCGGCTTTTTTTGGACTGATGAAGCCAGCACGCCGCTACGCGTGCTGCTCGATGGGGAGCCGTCGTTCGAAATTGCGATCATGGCCGAGCGCATTGGCCTTGTCTTCGCGGGGGTGTTTGGGTTTTCGCTGTTGATCTGGTTGGCGGCGTCCTGGGCGCGCCGGCGCCCTGCGCGCTTGCTGCTGCTGCGCAAGTTCAACAATCGCGCGCTCTCTGCGCCCATGCAGCGCATGATGGCCCGTGAATTGCGCGCCTATGGGCACATCGCGACGCTCTCTGACAAGCATCTCAAAGAAGATCATTGGGGCTGGCTGCAATTCGTGCTGCTTTCGGCCGGCAATCCGATCGCCCTTATTTGGTTCGCTATCGGCACGCCTTTTCGGCTTGTCTGGCGCTTATTCGATCGCTCGAGCATGGGGCCGGCCACCGTGCTGAATGCGCGCGACTACCGCAATCTCGCCCGGCGTCTGCGTGACCGCATGGGCCTCAACCTACAGATTGCCACGGTGCAAAAAGAGGCCTTCTTGGTTCGCACTTCAGATGTCTGGTGGCGCATGGTCGTGCATCTGCTTATGGGGTCGTGCGATGCGATTGTAGTCGATCTCAGCCAAGTCTCCGCTGGCACAGCCTGGGAGCTTGACGTGATCCGCGATGAAGGCGCGGCCAAACGCTGTGTGTTCGTCGCGCTCTGGGGCAAGTTGGAGGAGGCGCAGGCGGCGCTCGATGCGCGCGGCATTGACGCCATTGTGCATCATTACGCGCCTGACGGAGAGATGCAGCGCCGGCCCGCGTTCCGCGCCGCAATGCTGGGCGCTATGCGCGCCACGCACGGTGCGGCATGAGCGAGTTCATCGGCCGCGGCAAGGTGCGCGCGCGCCTGATCGATGGCGGCGTTGAACTCGCCATCGACGGCATCACCACGCAAGCGCGTTACTACAAACCGCTGGTCTACGAATTCTTCCGCAAGGAGTTCGACATCCGCCCGCGCTACGGCGAGTTCGAGGTCGAGTTGCGCATGGATTACGTGGGCGAAGCCCCGCGGCTTGATCTCGATAATCTCGCCAAAGCGCTGCTCGATGCGCTCAAAGGCCATGTCTTCGTCGACGACAGCCAGATCGCACGCTTGCTCTGCGAACGCGCGCCCGGCGAGCGGGACCGGATCACGGTGAAGGCCGTGCGGCGCCCCTAACGAAAACGGCGGCGCTTTGTGCGCCGCCGCGTTCAAACTCAAAAGCGCGTCCGTTATTTCTTCCGGAACGCGTCCAGGCTCACCACCGCGCTCTCGCCGCTTTGCGCCGGCGGCGGTTCGGCCGCGCGCGGGGCGGGCGTTGGCGCGCTGTCGTCGCCCGAGGCCATGCGTGCTTCGTCGGCGTGCGGCTGCTCGAATTGCAGGCCGAACTTCACGCTCGGATCGAAGAAGCGGGTGACGGCCGAGAGCGGAATGGTGATCGGGTGCGGCTGGCCAGAGAATTTCAGGATCACTCGGAAACGATCGGCGTAGACTTCGAGATCCCAGAATTGGTGCTCGAGCACGATCGTCATTTCTTCGGGGTAGCGCGCGCGCAAATGATCGGGGATCACCACGCCCGCGCCGTGCGTGCGGAAGGTGATGTAGAAATGATGCTTGCCCGGCAGCCCGCGCGGGCTCGCCGCCTCTTGCAGCGCGGCGCGCACGACGCTGCGCAGCGCGTCCTGCATCAAAGATTCATATCCGATCATGTCGTCAGCCACGACCGCACCCCCTTGGTTCTGTCCACACCCTTAATGGCTCGTTTCGGCCAGTCAATTGCTGATCCATGCGGCGCGAACTCACCGCCGATTTCAACGGCGAGAGGCGAAACACGCGTGCATTGCAACAGCGCGCGCACGCTCTGCAAACACAAGGCCGCGCCTCGCGCCGCGCGCGAGAACTTCGCCAAATATCTGCGCTGAAACAGGAAATCTCACACAAGCGTGACCAAGGCGCGCACCGTGCGCGCGCGGCGCACGCCGCCTGGGAGAGAAACTCCCCGCCTGCACGTCTGTGGATAAGTTAAGATTGCGGCGCGTTTTTTATGCGCCGCCGCGTCCGCCGCGCAACGGCGCTTTCCGCTTCAAAATGATCGTGCTGCGCGGCCGTGGTTTCCGGCGCGTCGCATGCGCGTACCGGGATATGCTCCGCATGATGGGAAGAAATCCCCGGCTTCTGTTGCCGGGCGCCGGGGGGCCCCGCCTGAGGATGCTACTCGTCAGGACTTAGGTTCGGAAAACTCCGCACCGCTTACGCGGCGAGGGCGAATTCCTCAGCGTTGTTGTCATTGGCAA